>JAVBSX010000344.1:0-3327 GCA_031556455.1 Thermoguttaceae bacterium | reverse complement strand
GCTTGGGTATCGACGAAACAAACGGCACAATTGGTCGTTCCGAGGTCGATCCCGACGACGAATCGCGAGGGAGCGGCAGGGTCAAGATGTTGCACAATGATCTCCAAAACACGAGCCGGAACCATCACGAGCCGGGACCTGCGGTCCCGACTGCACCGCTTACGAAAAAAGGTAATCACTCAAATTGAAACAGTCGGGGGCACAGCCCCCGGCTCGTAGACACTCAACGGATCGTTGAAATAATTACCCGTTTTTCTTCGCGAAATCTTTCATGAAATCGCTCAGGGCCAAAACCCCTTCCCGCGGCATCGCGTTGTAGATCGACGCCCGCAGGCCGCCGACGCTGCGGTGTCCGGCCAAGGTCATCAGCTTGTGCGTTTTCGCTTCCGCCTCGAATTTTTTGTCGAGCTCCTCGCTCGGCAAACGGAACGGCACGTTCATGATCGAACGGAATTCCTTCTCCGCGTGCCCCTTGTAATACCCGCCGGACTGGTCGATCGTATCATACAGCAGGGCGGCCTTCTCCTTGTTGATCTGGTGCATTTTTTCGAGGCCGCCGATGTCGTTGAGCAACCAATCGGTCACCAGCTTGACCATGTAAATCGCGAAACAGGGGGGTGTATTGAGCATCGATTTCTGTTCGTCGATTTTCTTGTAATTCAACAGCGAGGGGATGCCGTCGTCCGATTTCGCGACGAGATCGTCCCGCATGATCACGAGCGTGACCCCGGCCGGACCGACGTTCTTTTGGGCGCAGGCGTACAGCAGCCCGTATTTCGAGACGTCGACCGGACGGCAGAAAATATCGGACGAACTGTCGCAAACGAGCGGGACGTTCCCGGTGTTCGGTTCCTGCGGCCATTGAATCCCCTCGATCGTTTCGTTCGAGCAGAGATAGCAGTAGGCGGCGTCCGGGTTAAGGCCCGACAGCTCCGATTGCAACGGCTTGCGGCGGTATTCGACCGACTTGCCGTCCCAAACGACCTTGGCTTCGCCCTGGGTTTTCGCTTCGGAAAGCGCCTTTTTGGTCCAGGAACCGGTGATGATGTAATCGGCCGACTTGCCGGAACCTTTCAGCAGGTTCATGGGAATCATCGCGAACTGGAGCAAAGCGCCCCCTTGCAGGAACAGCACCCGGTAATTGCTCGGAATCGAAAGCAGCTGCCGGATATTCGCCTCCGTTTTTTCGATGATTTCCATAAACGGCTTCGAGCGGTGGGAAATTTCGAGGACGGACGCCCCGACCCCGGGGAGGCAAAGCAGCTCCTCCTGGGCTTTTTTCAGGACGGGAACGGGAAGAACGGCCGGACCGGCGGAAAAATTGAAAGCTCTTTCTTGCATGGGATAGTGCCTTTCGTGCTGCTTGAAAACAAATGACTTACTCCGTCGGAACCCGACGGGGATGTCCCTAAGATCGTACCAAAAATTCGGATTTTGAGAAGAGGTGCCGTGTGCTCGTCAAGGGAACCGCGAAGTTCGGTCATTTCGACTGAAGCGTCGCGCAAGGAGAAATCTCACCCTCGCGCGAAGGCCGGAATTCCGGTCACATGAGCGAGGGTGAGATTTCTCGCTGCGCGTTGCTCCACTCGAAATGACGAGACCGAACTTATCCAAAACCGCATGTGCCCTCACCGTTGCGGATAATGTTCTGCACAGGAATCACTGCCCGATGATGTCGAAGGTCCCGCCGTCGTTGAAATGCTCCTTTTGGGCCGCGTCCCAGCCGCCGAAAACGCCGTCGATCGTAAACAGCTCGAGCTGTTTGAAACGGTCGGCGGATTTTGCCGCGAGCGTCGTATTCGAAGGTCGGTAAAAGTGATTCGCGCAAATCTCCTGCCCTTCCGGTTGGTAAAGGTATTCCAAATAGGCTTGGGCGACTTCGCGGCTTTGCTTCTGGTCGACATTCCGGTCGACGACGGCGACCGGCGGTTCGGCGAGAATGCTGATGCTCGGAATCACGACTTCGAGTTCGTCGCTCCCTTTCGAGTCCAAATAGTAAAGCGCTTCGTTTTCCCACGCCAAAAGAACGTCCCCCCGCCTGTTTTGGACGAACGTGTTCGTCGCCTGTCGGGCGCCGCCGTCCATGATCGGGACTTTTTTGGCATTGAAAATCCCCTGGACGAATTCGAACGCCTTTTGCTGGGCGGCATCGACACGTTCTTTGTTCGCCGGATCGTGCAACCCCGAAAGATCCCCCAGTTCCTTCTTCAGCATATACCCCCAGGCGGCGAGGTAATTCCAACGGGCGCCCCCCGAGGTTTTCGGGTCGGGTGTGATGATTTGAACATCGTCCTTGAGCAGATCGTCCCAGTCCCTGATCCCCTTCGGGTTCCCTTTGCGAACGAGGAACACGATCGTCGAAGTGTACGGGCACGAATTGTTCGGGAGTTGTTGTTGCCAATCCTTCCGGATCAATCCGGGAGATTGTTTGCCGATATTGTCGATATCGTAGGCGAGCGCGAGGGTCACGACATCGGCGTCCACCCCACCGATCACCATTCGGGCCTGGCTGCCGGAACCGCCGTTCGATTTTCGGAATTCGATCTTTTCCCCTTTGGTTTTTTCCCAATGTTTGGCGAAGACGGCATTATAATCCTCGTACAGTTCCCGCGTCGGATCGTAGGAAACGTTCAAGAACGTTTTTTTCGGATGACAGCCGAACAGGAGGGGAAAAACGATCAGGACGCAACAGAGCCAATATTTTTTCATAAAAAAACCGGGAGTAAGAAGTGTTTTCGCCAATTCATTAAAAGACCTTGTACACGCTCCGCAAATCACGCTTCGTTTCACTTAGCAACTATGCGCAATTAACTACGTCAAAAGCGCGGGTGTCATTTCGACCGGAGCAACGCGTAGGGAGAAATCTCACCCTCGCAAGTGAGCCGGGAATTCCGAGCCCTTCGGCGAGGGTGAGATTTCTCGCTCCGCTCGAAATGACGCGGTAATTTGTTTACTGTTCCTTACGGCTATTTTATCATTTTCGGAAACCGTATGCTACGGAATGTTTTTCAACCAAAATTGGTACGCTTTTTCAATCTCGTCCGCCGTTTTTTCCCCTTCCCAAACGGCGATGCCGTATTGAAAGGCGAGCGGCTTGTCCTTTTCGAGACGGAGCGGCTCCTGGTGCCAACAGGCCGTCTCCCCGAGATAGGCGAACGATTTGCCCTCCTGCCCCATCGTAACGGCGGTCATCGGCCGGGGATTTTCCGGGACATCGAACACCGCGACCGTAACGGCCTTGCCGTGCAACTTCGCGGTGTAGGCCATCCAACGGCATGTCGTCAAATGCTCGTCCCCGCGAACATGCTCCCCCATTGCCCCGTTTTC
>JAVBSX010000289.1:0-3924 GCA_031556455.1 Thermoguttaceae bacterium | reverse complement strand
GTAACGATTGGCATGGAAGTCCTTTTCCAAACGGGGAAAACTTTTTTCGGCGGTCTCCAGACCGCCTCGGCCGCCAATCTTACGAACTTTCAGTCAATTTTGCAAAAGTTTAGATGTAATTGAAATCGGATTTGCCGTTTGGGGTAAAGCGGTGTCATCCGCCAAGTGAAAATCGTATTCCGTAAACCGGGCATCTCGCCGTCCACCCCAACTACGCGTCAACACCAATCGGATCGACTCAAGTACCGTCGATTTGCCTGCGTTGTTTTCGCCGATCAGCACCGTCAAGCTGTCAAGAGACAAATGCAGAGAGCGGATGCCACGAAAATTTTCTATTCTAATACCTGTCAGTTTCACAGGTGAATTCCTCCATCGAATTTGGGATTGGGTTTATTTTATGCGTTCAAAACAGACCGGTCAATCCAAATGTTTTTCCATATTCCTTGAATTATGAATAGGTTGGCAATGGTGCATAACAAAACGGAGTGAAATTTTCACCGGAAGAGTAGGTCCGGCTCGATTTCGTCTTCCTCGTCGATGGGATCGGATTCGCGGGCGATCGGGATATTCCGCAGCTCCATATCGCAGCGGAGGCGACAGGCCAGGCAGGGCAACGAAACGATATGTCCGCAGGTCGCACAGCGTCCATTGACGTCTTCCGGAATGTCGAGCAATTGCCTGTCCGTCCAGCCGAGTCGCGAGGTCGCCGACCTTTCCGTTCTTGAATTCGAGCGTCTTGAGTTCGAGCGTGGAATCCTCGCCAAGTCGGATTTGTCGCAATAATTCTTCGTCGGATTTGGACATGGCATCGATCTCATTGAATTGATCTCATTGACGAGGTGGGAAACATCGTTTTTCAGTGTATCAAGAGTTGAAAGGCCTGTCCAGAGTCGGTTGTTTTAGACCAATTTCGGATCCGCTCTAGCGTGTACCGTTTTGTACCGTCGAAACCTCGGCTGTACCGTCTTTCTTTGTCGAAAAATCCCGAAATGCGCGGATTGCAATTTTTGTCGAAATGCCGTAAGATGTTGGAAATCAAAGCCTTCTCGCTTAAATTTCCCTCCGGGACCGTCACGGTCCTCCGAATTCGGGACGCAGAGGTCGCTGGTTCAAATCCAGTCGCCCCGATTGGCGTAAAGCCTGAAAATACAACGCGTTGCGGCGTTTGATAGTTTTCAATTTTGGTAACTGTGTTTGCCGGAAAACCCATTTTATATGGGTTTTTACGTAAAAGGTACGCACATGCCCAAACTAAACCATCGCCCGCCCAAGTATTGCAAACTCAATAAATACGCCGTCGTCTACTATCACGGCAAGCCTCATTATCTCGGACTATACGGCTCGGCGGAGTCCAAAATCGCTTATTCCCGTTTCGTCGCCGAACTGCAAGCCAATCCCGCCTTTTTCTTACTGATGTCGACGTTCCAGCGATGGCGGGCGGGGATCGCGTCGCCAAAGAACCCCGGTACGGCGATATTGCGAACATTATCGACTGACCATGCTCCCGCCGCACAAATCAAGGGTGGCGGACCTTGAACGAATTTATCAAAACATGGCAGAACTCGCAGCGGGAAGCGCTGGTCGCGGAAATCACCGGGTACGCCCAGGATTCGTGTTGGCTTCCGTCATCACCGGCTGTTGCCCCGGAAAAAATTTGCAATATCCTCTTTGTCCGCGTTACCGACCGCGACGGAAAGAACCGTCGATTCCAAATCGTCCCCGTTCGCGTAAAATTCGATTCCGTTCAGTTCGAGAAACACCAAAGCGGCAACCGTTCCCGTCCTTTTGTTGCCGTCGATAAAGGGATGGTTTTGGACGAGATGGAACAAGTAGGCAGCCCCATTTCGTAAATATCCTTGTGAAGATATTCACCTTCATGGGACGCCTCGGGCATGGCCAAAGCCGATTCCAGAAGACCAGGGTCGCGAAGTCCGGCCAGGCCGCCGTACAACGCGATCTGATTTTCGTGGATCGCTTCCACTTCGGATCGGGAAAGAAAGCGAATCATGAGTTATTCCGCGAGTTTTTTCAAAACTTTACCGTAGCGACGGTTGACTTTGTTCAAAGCCTCGCGGAACTTTTCGGGATTGTCCCGAACCGGCACGATCACGAGTGCATCGCCGTTGGTGGTGATTTCCAGCGGCGTTTCCGGATCGATTTTCAGCAGATCGAGAATCGGCCTGTCGATGACCAGAGCCAGCGAGTTTCCGTGACGGGTCAATGTTTTTTGCATATTGATATACCTCCGTTTATCTGAGCGGTGTATATCCATTGTATATCCGAACTCTGGGGGTTTCAATGATCGTTGAAAATTTTTCCAGAATCTTTTCAAGAACAACGCCGGTCCGGGGAGGGGATCAACGTTCGGCAAGAAACAAAAAACCGCGAAGATCCGGCCGGGGGCTTCGCGGCTTGAAACGGCGGCGGTGCCGCGGTTACTCTTGGGCGGCGAGTTCGAGGGATTGCCGGACGAGTTCGCGTCCTCGCAGGAGGGCGAAGGTTTTGGCGTGTTGGAGTCCTTTTCGTAGGTGGCGTTTTCGTCCTGATTTTTTTGCGAGGGCATGGTGATTCCTTGGCTGGGAGGAATGGGCAAGAAATTACCAATTCAACCTATTCTGCGCCGATGCGCCAGTAGGATTTACTACACCCGGGGTTGGTTGATGAATGGATGGGAAAAGGTATAATATTTTATTGTTAATCGGAACTTGTGTCGGCTTAATCTAACAAAACTAGCCCCGAGCGTCAGCGCAGGGTGATATTGACGGTTGAGCGGCCAGCGGCTGAGCAGCTTGGAAAACGCGGTTTGTCAAGCCGCCATCCGTTGCATAGATTCAATCACCCCAGGGGCTAGTATAAACACCTCTCACTCCATTTACGAGTACGCACACCATGCAGCGTTTTATGTTGAAATCGAAGATACACCGCGCAACACTGACGGCGACGGACCTCAATTACGAAGGGAGTATCGCGATCGACCGAAACTTGCTGGAGGCCGCCGATATTTTGCCCGGGGAACAGGTTCATGTTCTCAATCTCAACAACGGCAAACGGCTGATCACCTACGCGATCGAAGGAGAGGCCGGTTCCGGGACGATGATGCTCAACGGTCCCGCCGCCCGGGCCGGGATCCCCGGGGATATCATCGTCGTTTTGACGTACTGCACCTGCGAGGAAAAAGAAATCGCCTCGTACCGGCCGAATGTGCTCAAGGTTGACAAGCAAAACCGGATCATTTCTTAGCGACAAGGCTTTTCCAGGCAAACTCATTCAAAAGTTACGTCGGGGTACCGACTGCACTTACGGCTCTTTTTTTGCAATGGCAAGCTACATGCTTTCGTCAGTTTGGATAAAGTGCGCAAAGTGCGAGGTTATCTTTACGCTTCTACCGCACAAAAAATAATAAAACCTTACCAAATTCGTATTGGAGGGTTTCGGCAAATGTTGTATACTTCGGGCCGAAATCTATTCTTTCTCCGTGAGGGCAGGGAGCCCAATCACAGTATAATATTTTTCCGAAAAGGAATTCGGACATGATCCCAGCTTCTGTTTTCTCAAAAATTCGTTCGTTTTTCGGAGTTTTCGCGGTTCTCTGCGCCTTGGGCTGTCTTTCCGGAGGCTCAATCGCGGTCGCGGCCGACAAGGCGGAAAGCAGTCTTAAAGTCGCCGGCAATTATTACCAACAACAGCGCTACGATCTCGCGATCGGCGAGTATCAAAAATTCCTGAAGGATTACCCGAAGAACGAAAAAAGGAGCGAAGCGGAATTTTATCTGGCCGAATCTCTTTTTCAACAGAACCGGCCCGATGAGGCTTTTACCCATTTCGACAACGTCTGCTCCCAGGCCCTTTCGCTGATTAAAACCTACAGTTCGCAGGAATTGGACGCGACGTTTTACGCCGAAAAGGTCAAGCCGAAAATCTCCG
>JAVBSX010000013.1:0-8389 GCA_031556455.1 Thermoguttaceae bacterium | reverse complement strand
TCAACCATGTCGCGGGGTACTCCGGCCCCCTTCTATTTTGCCTTCCTTTGGGTTGTTTTCCGGGGGGACTTACGCCCCCGGCTCATGTTCAAGCTCCTCATGTGAAAGCTGAATATTTTATGAAAGGACAACCGATGCGATATGTGATTTTTGTTTTGCTTGCGTTTTTTGCCGTTTCTCCCCCGCTTTTCGCGATCGAGACGCCTTTCAAATGCCTGCTCGTGAGCATCGAAAAATACGATCTCGCCCCGCTCGCCTTCGCTGGACAGGATATCGAAAAATTTTCCGTCACGCTCATGGCCCGCTACGGCTGCGAAGCCCAATCGTGCATCAACAACGCCGCGATGAGCACCGAGTCCGGCGAGGACCTTCCTCGCCGCTCTGTGATGCGGAAAATCGAGGATTGGTGCAAAAGACTTTCCGCCGAGGACACCGCCGTGCTCTATCTCGCCGGACATGGCGTCAAGGACGGCGAGGGCAAACTTTATTTGGCGATGACCAACTTCGACCGCAAGAATTTCGAAACGGCGGCCGTCCCCCTCGAATGGATCCGCGACCAATTCGGTCAGTGCAACGGCAAGAACAAACTTTTGCTCATCGACACCTGCTTTGCCGGGACCTCCAAAAGCGTCGATTTCGAGCAGGCGAACAGCGGCGAAATCAGCGGGGCGTTCGCGGATCTTTCCAACGTCGCGACCATCGCCAGCTGCCGGGAAGACGAAAAAAGCTGGCTTTGGATGGAAATGAAGCACTCGCTCTTCACCTACTGGCTCATCGAAGCGTTCAAGGGACACGCTGATTTGAACGGCGACCGCGTACTGACGTTCAACGAACTCGTCCAATATTTGAACAACAATATTCCCTGGGCCGCGCAAATCGCGCTCGAAAAACCGCAACATCCCGTCGTTCTCAACTCCGCCGCCGGAAAAGATTTCAGCCTGCCGCTCCATGCCATCGATCTGCCCCAACTGATCGATGATGTCGCCGAACAGATCGACCTGCAGATGCGCATGGAAAAATTCGTGCAGATCGGTGTCCCGGAATTCACTTCCGGCCCCGGGAAATCGTTCGACCCTCATTACGGAACGCTACCGCGTTGGGTGAGCGAACAGCTGCGTGACATGCTTGCCAAAAAAGCCCGTGCGAATCGGAGCGGCTACAAGGTCGTCAGCGAAAATTCGCTCCGGGAAATACTGGCCTCGAAAGGGATCACGACCGAGGATCTCGGTACGGACAAAACGAAAAACCTTAAGGTCGGCGGTGCCGACATTCCGCTTCTCGTCGACGGACAAATGACGCTTTTCGGCAACTCCGGCGTTTCGCTCCGGGCGAACCTGCTCGATACGCAAGGAAAGAACGACGTTGGACAGGCGGGCGGGGCGGCACTGTTGAGCGTCGCGGAAATCGGCATGACCGATGCAAGCGGCAAATTGACGATCGCCTCGGACGCTCCGCCGCGAAGAACGGAGCCGCTCGTTTCGGAACCGGGGGTTGGTCTCGTTGCCGCGCAGCGCATCGAAGAGACGGCACAAATTCGACGCGAGCAGGAAAAACCGCATCCGATGGCCGACCCTTCGATGCCGTTCAAGGTTTGGTTCGAAGTACGCCCGTTCAATCAATCCCGGGCACGTTACCAAAAGCGTGATGTTCAAATCGACGGCAACGCGTGTTATCTTCCGCTTTCGAAAGGGGAGGAATACCGGATCATGATCAAAAACAATGCCTCCCACGAAGTCTTCGCCCGGGTCCTTGTCGATGGTTTGAACACGCTCTCGCAAAAGGAAACGACGCAATCCAAAGGAGCGTTCGTCGAAGCATTGGACGACGGCGACGGCATTGACACGGTCGCCCCGCGAGCCGGCTTGGCCGACGCGAGGGCCTGGTCGTTGACAGCCGGGCAGACGGCCGAGTTCGTCGGTTTTTACAACGTCAATTTCAAAAACGATTCGGTGCGGCGTTTTCAAATCGTCGACGCGGATCAATCGGTCGCGGCCCGCAAGAACTACACGGAGCAACTCGGCCTGGTCACGATCGGTTTCTTCAAACCGGAATCGAAATCGACCCGGGGCCTCGGCACGGGCATGGGACGCGCCGAGTCGGTGCGCATTCGACAGTACGCCGGCAACAAAATTCCGGGCGAAATGATGGCCGTGTTCAATATCCGTTACCTGACGCCGGAGACTCTCGAAACGACGGCAAAAAAATAGGGAAGAAGGATCGAGAGTAAAAATTTTCCAGAGTACCAATAAGAGCATGTCGTTTCGTATCCTTTTTGCCTTTTCGATCGTTTTCCCGTTCGTTTGCGATACGGTTCACGTTCATGCTCAACCGCGGGAACAAATCCGCCGCGATCTGAGAACACCCGGATTGGTCGTTGAAACGGGGGCACCGACGAGCCGATGCTGGTCGCTTCGGTTTTCCTCAAACGGGAACGAGCTGCTCGCCGCCGGATTGGACAAGGTCGTCCGCCAGTGGTCGGTCGGCGAAAATCGGTTCGACCGATCCGACGCAAAAATTTTCCGCTGGGCCGCTTACCGCGAACAACGAGGGACGATCTTCTGCACGGCTCTGTCTCACGATCCGGAGCAACGTTACCTGGCCGTCGCCGGTTGGGGATTGAGAAACGGTTCCATTGCCGTCATCGACAGAAGTTCCGGAGAGGTACTCTTCGGCTCGAAATACCAATTGGGGCTTCAACCGGTCTATGCCGTCACGTTTTCCTCGAACAATGAGAAGATATTCTTCGGTACTTTCGACGGCAGCGTCGGCACCTGGGATTATCGAACCGGGAATGTCGAATCCTTGGGACGGCACAACACCAGCCTCGAAAACAATCCGGTCTGGTCGGTTTTTTCCGACGGCGAGGATTCGTATGAGTCCCTTGCCGAAGACGGTTCCTGGTTCCGTTGGAATTCCGGCGGCCGACCGCCGGAAAAGCTCCCTTCCTTCGATATGGAAGTGAATTACGCCGCGGTCTCCGCCGAGGGATCGACCGTCGCCGTTTCCGGATTTCGTCCGGCCGGGAAAGAATACGCCGTCGAAATTCGCTCCATGAAATCGCCGCGTCCTGAAGGACGCACCGTCTCCTTCCCGGTCGAAGAGACGCCAAAATCGCTTGCGTTGGACAATGTCGGAAAAACGCTCGCCGTCGTCTTCGAAAAACGAAAGACAAGTACCGTCCGCCTTTACGAGGCTGATACCGGGCGGGACCGGGGAGTCGTCGCGGAATTCGAAGGGACCGTCGAATCGATCGCGTTTCATCCCTCGGGAAAAATTCTGGCGATCGCCGGCGGCAAAAAGGACGGACTCATCTTCCTCGACCTGACCGACCGAAAAATTCTCGATACCCTTGAAAGTTCCGGGCGGAGTCTGGGCGACATCGCATTCAACGCGAATGCCGCCACAATCGGCGAAATGTTCGCCTTTCAATCGGGCGGCGTTCGGGAAAACGCTCATGTTTTCGACCTTGCGGCGAAAAACTGGGCGAAACCCTCACGTGCTGCCGAGTTTCAGGCGGTCCCCGCGTTGAAAACACTCGACGGATGGGGGCTCGTCGTCGAGGAGAACGATTCTCACAAGAGGTATCGTGTCGTTCACGCCAGAACAGGTGAAAGCCGACGGGTTCCCACACTTCCCGAAATCGATTTCGAACCGACCTGCTATACGTTTCTCCCGAAATCGGCGACAGAAACCGGCGTACGGCTGGTCGTCGGGCACACTTGGGGGGCCAGCCTTTTTCAAGTCGTTTCAGGTTCGGAGCCGAAACTTTTGCGCCGTTTCGTCGGTCACCAGGGAGAAGTGCTCGACGTCGCTTTTTCCGAGGACGGCCGGCGGCTGGCAACGACGGGGCGGGACCAGACGATCGCCGTCTGGTCGCTTGATCCCTGGCCGAACCAATCGGAATTGGGCGTCGATTTTTCAGTACGAAACAATCGTTTGACGGTTGCTCAGGTTGCTCCGGGCAGTCCCGGCTGGGAGGCGAAACTCGAACCCGGAGACGAAATCATCCGTCTCCGTGAAGATGCCCGGGAAGTCCAGGGGGGGCCTGAAGCTTGGCGACGTGTGTTGGAAAACCCGGTTCCGGGCAAGGAACTGGTTTTTAATCTCCGCCGGACTGGAGAGCCGGAAGAAATCGTAACCTTGACGACCGTCCGTCAACGACCGCTTTGGAAATTCTTTTCGACGGAAGACGGCGAATGGGTGCTTTGGCGTTGGCGAGATTATTATTACGACTGTTCCACCCGTGGGGACGATTGGATCGGTTGGCAAATCAACACGGAAATCGACGTCACGCCGATTTTCGTCACTGCGGAGCAGTTTCGTTCCCGGTTTCACCGACCGGACAAGGTCGCGGAAATCCTGGCCCGGGACATCGTTTCTCCGGAACGGATCGCCGATTTTGAAATGCGGCCGCCGAAACTTCGCCTGGAATCGTCCCCCGAAGGGCCGGACCGCTGGCGGATCTCGCTTCGTGCGGAGGATGATCATGACCGTTTCATCGCCCCGCCCCGCGAAGTCTGTCTTTGGATCAACGATCACAAAGTCAAACGTTGGCTGAAAACTCCGGCGAATTTCCGCGAAGAGTTCGTGATCGAAGCCGGGCAGTTGCGACGGGGAGAAAATTTTCTCATCGCCCAGGCGTATGCGGAAAATGACGTCCGGGGTGATTCCGAGCTCGTGAACCTCTCGAAACCGGTCGAAACCGTCGAGAAACCGCGACTGTTCGCCTTGAGCGTCGGGATCAATGATTACGCCGGCGTTACGGAGTCCACGCGGAAAATCATTCACGATCTTCGATACTGCCGCGAGGATGGCGATTCGATTTTCCAGACGTTGACCGCACAAACGACCGGGGCTTTCAGGCCGGGCAAAATCGTATCCCTCACGGATAGGGAGGCGACGCGGGAAAACATCGTCAAGGCCTTGCGGGGACTATCTCAAGAAGCGACGCCGGACGATTTCTTCGTCCTGTTCATGGCCGGACACGGCTGGTCACGCCCCCGCCCAGGCAAAGCCGAGGAATTCGATCCGGCGACTTTTGCGTTGGTGACGGCCGACTTCGATCTTTCCGCCCCGGAAAAAACGGGGCTGAGTTTCCTCTCACCCGGCGGCGAATCCTTGTACGATCTTTTGACGGGCATTTCGGCACACAAGGCCGTGTTACTCGATTGTTGTCATAGCGGCAGCATTTTGGGGAAGGACACGAACCTGATCCGTAGCCTGATTCCGGAACGGCTCGGTCCCATCGTGCTGGTCGCCTGCGACAAGGACGAACAAGCCTGGCCGATTCCCGAACTCGGACACGGAACCTTTACCGCCGCCGTTCTGGAAGCGTTCGAGGATTCTTTTGAGAAGGCGGACACCGACGGCAACGCCCGGCTGTCCGGCGAAGAATTGGCCCTTTGGGTGACGGATCGGGTCCCCCTGCTCATCGAACGGGCTCGCTACCAACTGCACGAATTGCCGCGTTCTCAATCGCAGCATCCCCAGGTGTTCCTGCCGCGAATACGGCCGGACCATCTTTACTTCCAACAGGTCCGCTCCGATCTCGAAGGTGCTCGCTAGGCCGATTTTGTCCCTCCCTCGTTTAGCCGAGCGGCGAAGACGCCGACGCCATCATGGAATGCTGACGTTCTTTTCACTCCTACATTTTACCGAAGCCGTACGACCCTTGCGTTCGGATTGTCCCGTTTCAATCATCGCCCTTACACTTTACCGAAGCCGTACGATTCCTGCGTCCGTTGTATCGCGAACAAAAAAAGTGAATTTTTCCTAAAAATCAGAATTCCCGCGATGATAGGAAAAGGGATTTTTTCGGAAGTGCCGATTTGGTATAGCAAGTCAAAGAAGAAACATTTTTCAGCAGGATCATTTTTCCTTGCCTCAAAAGCGTTTCTTGAGAAGTTCTCACCAAGCAGGTCGTCTATCGAGGGAAAGGACAAATTATGAAGAATGGCATTTTGGAGAAACTGGGTAGAGAGAGCATTTTGAGCAGAATGCTTCCTCTGATTTTGAACAACCTTCGTGGGGCGGCCGTCGCGACCTTTATCGGGTCGGTATTTTTCTGCGCCTCGGCTTCAGCACAGCTATACAACAGCGTTGCCGCGATCGAAACTGAAGACGAAGTCGCTGCCGCCAGCGATGAGGTCGAAACTCCTCGCGTTGAAGTGCAGCGTCATCACACTGCCGCGCGACGGCAATCGGGAACATTCGGCCAATGGGTTTTGGGGGCGGGCCCGTATTACGACGGCAACCCGGACTTCAACGGAACTTACGCACGGCGGACGACGGGCATCGGTGTCGGTGCCAACCTCGGCCGGGCCGGGGCCGTCGGGGCGACCGCCACCGCCGTCCCCGACATGATCGGCGATGCGACGTTCTCGGCAGCCCGCAGTTTCTCGGCTCAAGCAGGCGGCTTGATTGCCAGCAATAGCAGCAGCGGGAACCCGCTGTCGTCTTCCTTAACCCGCTTGAATATGGCGGAGAATTTTAATGTCGAAGTGCAAAACCGGGTCTACTTTGATTACAGACATTTCTATGACATGCTGTCGGATACCAATGGCACGGGTTACGACATTGACAGGTACACTTTCGGAATGGAGAAAAAACTTGGCCGAAATACTTCGCTGGAATTTCGTTTGCCCGTCCTGTACAAAATGAATTCCACTTTTAACGATGTGGCGAACTATCATGCCGAACTCGGCAACGTCAGTTTTGCCTACAAGCAGGTCCTGTATCGTGGGAGATCCTGGACCCATGCCGTCGGTCTCGGTTTGAACCTTCCGACGGCCGAGGACTGGAAAGGCTACAACGCGGGCAACCCCGTCCTTCATATTGAAAATCAAATCTGTCGATTGAATCCCTATTATGGAATTCAATGGCATCCCAATCGCTACACCTTCGGAC
Source organism: Thermoguttaceae bacterium (assembly GCA_031556455.1). Classification (GTDB taxonomy): domain Bacteria; phylum Planctomycetota; class Planctomycetia; order Pirellulales; family Thermoguttaceae; genus JAVBSX01. The sequence goes on along the minus strand of JAVBSX010000013.1, from coordinate 1,483 downwards.
ATATCCTTGCCCAGATCGACGTGCCGCTCAATCGCGACAGCGTCACGATCGGCGATAACGAGTTGAGCGGAAAAATCTCGGACGAAACGACGTTCCGTTTGAACCTTTCGGTAGGACGATGGGTTTATATGAATGAGCGCGCCTCGCTGGTGAACCGAATCGGTGGACTTTTCGAAGTCCATTATTCGACGAATCTGGATGGAATGGATGATCAGCTCATTGGCGATATGGGTGCGGGTCCCGGTCCCGGCATGCTGTATAAAGCCCCACGTAACGCGGCCGGTAACATTCAACATTACGTCCATGTCGTCAACCTCGTGGGTGGTATTCCCGTGCAGTTGGGGAAGACGACGGTCATCACCTCGGCTTGCGTGCCGGTGACGAACGCCCGTTATTTCTCGACGGAACTTTCGGTCCAGGTGAGCCGCCGGTTCTAATCTCCGGCTTTCGAGAACCGAAGCCCCGGCTCACCTTGTTTGTCTCCCGCCGCGGGTGGTCTTGAGGGACCGCCCGCGTTTTTTGTGCGTCTGGCCTGTTGTGAACTCAGAGGTGAAAGGGTATTACTTCACGGCTTTCGCGGCTTCTTCAGCACACACGAGAACAGCGGGTCGAGGCCGACACTGACGAACGCGGCGATTTCGGTGCTTCGTTTGGCGCAAAATCCTGGCGAGCCGTTGACCCAAACGGCGGAAAACTTTCACTATCTCCCCAGAAAAGCCCTACAGATTCTCGGCTTTAACAGATTTTAAACTTCGCAGTTCTCTTGGGCCGTCGGGCCAAACGGAAGCGTTCAGCAGAATGATCCGGGCCAGCGCGATCACGTGCAGGACGGTTTGGAGCGTGAGTTCTGGCCAACCCTTGGGTAGCGGGATTTTTGTCAGATCGGCGAGGTCAAGGTTGGATTCGGTTTCGGACATGGAACGGAACGTTTTGAAAAAGAGAAAAACCTCCGTGTCGAACGAGCAAACCGCTCCTCATTTTACCGGTTTTCCCGGTCCGAAAGCTCGACGAACGGAAATCCTCTCTTGTTTTTCGCGGCAACGGGAAGTATACTGCATAGATGGAAACCAAGCCTCCTCAATCGAAATCCCGGCACAAATCGCCGGGCAACATTTTCGATACGTTCGTCAAGCGGATGTTCGGGAGGATTTTGGTATTCGCCGACTTTTTGACGCATTACGCCGATCCGAAATTCGTCGCGGAAATGGATTTGCGGAAGATCAAACCGGCCCCGACACACTACATTGGCAAGGACGGCGACGAGCGGATCGTCGATTTGATTTTTCAATGCCCTCTGAAAAGCGGCGGCGGCACCCTGATGGCGGTGATCGTGTTCGAGCATCAAGGCGGCAACTTGAAAAAGATACCGCGAAAGCTGCACAAATATATCAGTGCGATCTGGGACGCCGAGACGAAGGAAAAAAAGAAAATCCTGTCGGCCCCGTATTTCATCGTGCTGCGAACGGCGAAAAAACCGCATCGC
>JAVBSX010000378.1:0-5773 GCA_031556455.1 Thermoguttaceae bacterium | reverse complement strand
GGATCGACCTCGACGACGACCGCGTTTTCGGCGGAAGGGAGCAGGTCGAAAATGAACCGTTCGAACTTGACGGCATTCGGCTCAGTCGGTTCGATTTTCGCCCCCGCCGCCGTTGCCGGATCGACAAACGGGACCTTCTTTTTCGCGATATGAAACGGCAAGGCCGTGCCGCTCGGAGCGAGCCGCCGCAAAAAATCGAGTTTGAATTGGTGCACCGCGATGCTGCCGGCCCAAATTTCGAGCGAACCGTCCTCCCGTCGCCGGTTCGCCAAACTCGCGGGAATGTCGCTGTATTCGATCACATGCAACCTGCCGTCAAGCTCGACGATGTTGCCGACCCGATCCGAAGGGGATTGTTTGCGAATCACCTGGGAGGTCAATTCCGAACCGTTCAGGAGATGGTATCCCAAAAATTCCCGGCCGCAAATATCGACCAGCGCATTATCGACCTGAAAATAGAAGAGGTGTTCGATGCCCCGTTCGTGCAAGCGGTCCAAAACGGAAGGCTCCCCGACCTTTTGCGGTTTGGAAATCGCGGCGAGCATCCCGCCGTGTCCGTCGGGCGAAAGGGCGATTTGTCCTTTTTCGCTCAAAAGAACCTTGCCGCTCGCGAGATCGACGGCGGGCATCGTTCCCTGGCAAAACAGGAACCGGTCGTTTTTCGGAATGCCGAACCAGTCGTTTTCCCCGAGGAAAGCGGCCGTTTCTTCGTGTGTCGCCGGGCTGCACATCAGGCAGAGCGGGACGGCGGTTTTGAATCGTTTGGATAGGGCGAGCACTTTTTCGCAATGTATTTGAAAAAGCGTCGTTTTTTGGATCGGACCGATCGGGAACATTCCTTTCGGGTGAGGAAACCCGAGCCGGGTCCCCTGCCCGCCGGCGACGATCAACACGGCGTACCGGCCGGCGGCGAGGGCGGCTTCTCCGGCGGCGATCGCCCGGGATTTCGGGATTTCGAGCGGGGCGGACGATTCGTAATCCCCTTCGGAAAGAATGCCGCAGCGGTAGGCGGGCGGCTCCTTCCCCCGCTGCGCGAACGGGGTCGCGTCGATTTCGACATTCCGCTGACTGTAAAGACGTTGAACCAAGTCGAAATCAATCGCCCGAATCTGTTCGGCAAGAACCTCGCGCTGCCGTTCCGAAAGCTCATCCCAAAAACGCAACAGGTGTTCCTGTCCAAACGGTTCCAAAAGAGAAAGAAGTTGCTGTTTCATAGCTGTGACCTTGACGGAAGGAGGCTGTAGGCTGTAGGCTGTAGGCTGTAGGTTTTTTTGAATTCTTTCTTGGGGCTAGTACATATCATTTCGTCAAATGCTATAGCCTACAACCTTGCCATATTCTACGCCATTTTTCAAAGAAAGCCAATGACACAACCTGCTCCGTCGCTCGACAAATCCCCGCAGCGTATTCGGCGGATGTTCGATCAGGTCGCCCCGCGTTATGATTTGATCAACCATCTTCTTTCCCTGGGGCTCGATTTTTCCTGGCGGCGGCGGGCGGTCGACCGTATTTTTTCCGACTTCGGGCCCGAAATTCCGAAAGGCCCCCTGCTCGATGTGTGTTGCGGGACCGGGGATTTGACGATCGCCCTCAACCAAAAGCTCAACGGCAAAAACAAGGTTTCGGGCGAAAAAGAGCCGCCTGAGTTTTCCGGGGACGAGAATGATTATTCCCGGCTTTGCCGCGATCGGGACGTGGTCGTCGGCGTCGATTTTTCATCGACGATGATCGAACACGGTCGGGAAAAAATCCGCCGCCGCGGAGCGGAGCGGCAAATCGCGTTTTTTGAGGGGGACGCTCTCCGGCTCCCGTTCGAGGATTCGCTCTTTTCCGTCGTGAGCGTCGGGTTCGGTTTACGCAACGTCGCCGATCTCGATCGGGGGATCGCCGAAATGGTTCGGGTCGCCCGACCTGGCGGGAAGGTCGCGATTCTCGATTTCACGTTGCCGAAATTTCCGGTTTTTTCTTCCGTTTACCGATTTTATTTGCAACGGATGTTGCCGTTTTTCGGGCAATTTCTCTCGACGAACCGGGAAGAGGCCTACCGTTATTTTTCCGAAAGCGTGATGCAATTCGAGAAGGGGGAAGCCCTCGCCGAACGGCTTCGGGCTGCGGGATTGGCCGAGGTTCGGTTTTTTCCGATGACTCTCGGGACCGTAACGCTGTACTTGGGGACAAAACGGGAAAAGAACGTCCCTGAATAAAAGCCGGAAAAGAGCGCAGCGCATTGACGGTGTGTTGAGATTGAACGTCAACACACCGTCAATGCGCCGAGTACGGCTCCTTTCCGGCTTTTACTGATATCCAGAAAAAAATTTGAACTCCTTGTGAGAGCATCGCAAAAAGGGCAGAAATCGGTTTCGCTCTTCGGCCTGTAAGGCCGACGCGTTACAGCCCAGGGCAGAGCCGAAGGCGCCGCCCTGGGTAACGAGCCCCCACGACAATCAGCCGCCCTGAAAGGGCAAGGGAACAACGGACTTTGCGTCGGCCTTACAGGCCGAAATCGGTATGTGCGTTCCTTATCCCAGGGCGTCGCTTCGCTTTGCCCTGGGCTGTAACACGCCGCCCTTTCAGGGCGAATTCAGAAAACGCAACGATTACAAAGAGGTCATTTTTTATCTGGGACTCAGTATTTGAAAAGATGCCGCTCAAAAATGTCGACGGCTTGGACAAGAAAACGCCCTTGGGCGTGAAAAAAGAAAAAACTGGGGAACAGGGATTCGAACCCCGACTAAATGGTTCAGAGCCATTCGTGCTGCCTTTACACAATTCCCCAAGAAATTTTGTTGGTTGTTCCAACAAATCCAACAGGCCGTTATGCTCACAGCCTCCGCACGCTTGAAAAGTTCCGACGAATTTTACCCGATTTGCCCGCATCCCGTCAAGCCCCCTGTACAAGAGTACGAAATACAACGCATTTCTTTCCGCCTCGTGTGTTGCTTCCCAAAAAAGAATGGAGTACGTTATATTTGCATAAGCGGTCGATTTTTCCGGCGTTTTCGCAACTGCGTGCGATTCCGGTTCAACATTTACAATCTTTGCAGCAATGTCCTACGACAACAACCCGTACCAGGCTCGGTCGGTCCCTCAACCGCCGCATCCTCCCTACCCACAGCAGGAGTATCCGCTGCCGGGATATCCGAAGAGCAACAATACCGCTTGGATCGTCGTCGGCATTCTCGTCGCTTGCGGCTTCGTGTTTTTGTGCGTGATCGGCCTCCTGTTCGCCCTGTTGCTGCCGGCCGTTCAAGCCGCCCGGGAAGCGGCACGGAACGTGCGATGCGCCAATAACATGGCCGAAATCGGCGTTGCCTTGCACAATTACCACGAAACCCACAAATCGCTGCCGCCCGCCTATTCGGTCGACGAAAACGGCAAGCCGCTGCATTCCTGGCGGGTCTTGCTTTTGCCTTATCTCGAATTGGGAGGTGGAAGTGTTTACAAAGGAAGCGTCTACGAAGATATCAAGCTGGACGAGCCGTGGGATTCTCCGCACAACTCACGGTTTCACCATTTGATGCCCCAGGTCTTTGCCTGCACAAGCCGCCAGGAATCGGAATGGCGGCACAATGGTATGACGCCGTACAAAATGATTATCGGTCCCGACACGATCAGCGACGGGCCGCATTCCGTCAGCTTCGCCGAGGTGAGCCGGGGGTTGAGCCAAACGATTGCCGTCGTCGAGACGACAAAGCCGGTCTGTTGGATGCAGCCCGTCGATTTACCCCAATCGGCTCTCGCCGAAGGAATCATCTGGACGGGAGAATATCGGGATAAGAACGACATTCCCGAAGCGATCGGTAGCCTACATCGCGGGCGGGCCTACATGTTGTTGTTGGACGGCACCGTCAAATCCGCCTCGACGGACAAAACACCCCCGGAAATTCTTGAAGAAATAAGCAAAACCGGCAAGGCCGGTTGGACCGACGGGCAAAAGATGCCGCCAGGCCTTTTAGGAGACGACCCTGCGGCCAGGATTCGTGAACTGTTGCCGCGGCGTATGGAAGAAATGCAAGAGAGGCATAGACAACAACTCGAACGAATTGAAGAACATCAAAAACGGCTGAAAGAATTTCAAAGACCGCCCCAAATCCAAAGCCCCCCCTTCAACGAGCCGCCCCGGATTCCGGCGTCGCCATTCAATGATCCGCCCCGAATGAAAAACCCGCCCTTCAGCGAGCCGCCCCGAACCGTCGAATGATTTGGCTCCTGAATCCCGGATAAAACTTGACCAAGACTTTGAAATGGCTTTCGTCACTTCCGCGCAGCCGATCGCTTCCCGATTTTTTCGCAACCGCGCAACGCGGGTTCAACAATTTTACCCTCTTTGCAACAATGTCCTACGACAATAATGCTTATCAGGCTCATTCGGTTACTCAACCGTCGTATCCCCCCTATCCGCAACAAGAATATCCGCAGCAGTTCCCGGCTCCGAAGAGCGGCAACACCGCTTGGATCATTGTCGGCATTCTCGTCGCCTGCGGGTTCGCGTTTTTGTGCGTGATCGGCATATTGATCGCCTTGCTGCTGCCGGCCGTACAAGCCGCTCGGGAAGCGGCCCGGCGAATGCAATGCGTCAATCACGAAAAACAGATCGGCTTCGCCCTACACAATTATCATGCCGAACACAAATCGCTGCCGCCCGCCTATTCGGTTGACGAAAACGGCAAGCCGCTGCATTCCTGGCGGGTCTTGATTTTGCGTGAGTTGGGAGACGAAGAATTGTACAATCAGATCAAGCTGGACGAACCGTGGGATTCTCCGCACAATTCGCAGTTTCATCGTTGGATGCCTTCGGTCTATGCCTGCCCAAGCCGCCCGGATTTGGAATGGCGGCGGCACGGTTTGACGACGTATAAAATGATTATCGGTCCCAACACGATCAGCGACGGGCCGCATTGCGTGAGCTTCGCCGATGTGAGCCGGGGGATGGACCAAACAATCGCCGTCGTCGAAACAACAACCCCGGTCTGTTGGATGCAGCCGGTCGATTTGCCGCAATCGGCCCTCGCCGAAGGGGTTATCTGGACGGGACAATACCGGAACAAGGATCAAATTCCCGAAGCGATCGGCAGCCCGCATCGCGGGATCGCCAACATAATGATGCTGGACGGCTCCGTCCGTTCCGTCTCGACAAACGAAATGACCCCGGAAAGACTCGAAGAAATGAGCAGGACCGGCAAAGAACCTTGGACCGACGGAGACGAAAAGGAGACATCGCCCGGTGTCGAGAGCGAGGAGACCGTCTCCGAGGTCCGTTCCGGAGTCCGTTCGATCATCGACGCGGACGAATGAGACAGAGGGAATGCTTTCTCGTAACTCTTCAGCCGCATGGTGGTTTTCGTCATTTCGACTGAAGCGTAGCGCAAGGAGAAATCTCACCCTCGCGAGCAAGGCTGATTCCAGCCCTTTCGGCGAGGGTGAGATTTCTCGCTCTGCTCGAAATGACGAACGGTGGGGGGATTTCAAAAAACTCCAAACGGCTGAAGTATTACGATTTCACGTCATTCCCGACTCACGGCTCTCGCGAGTCGCCGATTTTCCCCAGCTCCGGGTTACCTTCGAGATTCAGCTCCCGGAGCGGCGGCCTGTTCTTGAGCGGGGCGAGCATTTCCTCCCGCAGCATGCAGCCGGAAAGGTCGAGCGATTCCAAATGCGGCAGGCTCGCGATTCGCTCGATCGCCTCCGCCGAAAGGAACACGCCCGAGAGGTTCAGCTTTTTGAGCGAGGTCATTCTCGCGATCTCCTCGAACGCCTGCGGTTTCAGCATCGC
>JAVBSX010000334.1:0-3805 GCA_031556455.1 Thermoguttaceae bacterium | reverse complement strand
TCTTGTAATAAATTGCCAACGCCGCATGCCGAGCCGCCACCGTATGGGTGGGTTTTGGGGGGGAAACCGCTCCCTTACGTTCGCGGCTCCGATTCGATTTTTTATCTGAAGATCAATAAAGAAAGGACCGCCCATCAATGTCTTCGTTTCTTGAAGCCGGTTTTCCGAATACGCGAATGCGACGCTTGCGCTACAATGAGGGGGTACGCCGTCTTGTTCGGGAGACAACCCTCGCCCCGGAGCAGTTGATTCTGCCGCTGTTCGTCCGGTCAGGAAAAGGGATTCGAACGCCGATCGCTTCGATGCCGGGTCAGTACCAACTCTCAATCGACGAATTCGTCAAAGAGGCGAAAGAGGCCACCTCGCTCGGAATCGGCGGGATCCTTCTCTTCGGCATTCCGGAAACCAAGGACGCGGTCGGGTCCGATGTGATGAGCGATTCCGGGATCATCGCCCAGGCGGTCCGGGCCGCGAAAGACGCCGTTCAAGACCGGCTGCTCGTGATCACCGACGTCTGCTTTTGCGAGTACACCGATCACGGGCATTGCGGGGTGCTGCGAAAAATCAAACGGGGCGACGGCGAATCGTACGAGCTTGACAACGACCGCACGCTTGAGAACCTCGTCAAGCAAACCCTGGTTCAGGCGAAGGCCGGGGTCGACCTCCTTGCCCCGAGTGGGATGATCGACGGGATGATCCGGGCGATTCGCGGCGGGCTGGACGGCGCAGGGTTCGAGACGCTGCCGATTATGAGCTATTCGGCGAAGTACGCCGGCTCGTTTTACGGCCCATTCCGGGACGCAGCCGAAAGCGCTCCCCGGTTCGGCGACCGCCGGTCTTATCAAATGGACCCGACGGCCGGAGCGGGACAGGCGATTCGCGAGGTCGCCCTCGATTTGCAGGAAGGGGCCGATCTGGTGATGGTCAAGCCGGCGCTCCCCTATCTCGACATCATCCGAATGGTTCACGACCGTTTCGAAGGCGTGCCGATCGCGGCGTATAACGTCTCCGGCGAATACAGCATGGTTAAGGCCGCCGCCGAAAAAGGTTGGATCGACGAACGCGGGATCGTGCTCGAATCGCTGACCGCGATGCGGCGGGCCGGGGCGAACATCATCCTAACCTATTGGGCGAAAGACGTCGCCCGCTGGTTGGGGCGTTGAAGCAAGGAACGTCGTTCACGAAAAAACTGAAGTGCGGGTATCCCGCCCGCAAATTGGTACCTCCATTTTTTCGTATCCGCAAGCCTGATTCAAAAAAGGCGATTTCGCATCTCGGCCATTGCCTCGTACAATACTTTTTTCATGAGCCGGGGGCCTACGCCCCCGGATAAAACATCGTCAAATCAAGGATCAACCCCTCCGGGGACGTAAGTCCCCGGCTCTTTGTTCGATTTTTTACGTGAGGATCTGTATGCTTGATACACGCGGGCAAAATACATACGGCCCAAAAGCGCGAACGCTTACTCTTTTTATCAAGGTCAATAAAGCCGGCTGCTCCCTTTGCTCCAGCGTTTCCAATTGGTGATTCGTTCCGAAATCGGGAGCGACACCTTGTTGGTCGGATTGCCGTAATCCGATCCGACGACCTTGGGCAGTGAACGAAGGGCCGCTTGTCGGAGACTGCCGTTCTCGGCGTCCAAAAGCGGGATCAGCAGCGGGGCGAGGGCCGGATCGTCGATTTGTCCCAGCGACTGGGCGACGGTGAGCCGGGTTTTGTCGTCCGGCGACAAAATGAGCCGTTCCAACGCTTCCCGACCGGCCGGATCGTCCCAACGGCAAAGCGCAAGCCCGGCCGCGATTTGCAGGTGCACTTCCGACCGCATGAGCACCGGCCGGACCGCCGCCGCAACTTGGGCCGGGTCGATCTGTTCGTTGTCTTCGAGCGTTCCCAGGGAGCCGATCGCCTCAAGAGCACTTCGGACGATCTCGGGCGTCCGGTCGTTGAGTTTGGAGAGCAGGTATTCGACGACGCTCACATCGTCCGAACTCCCCAGAATCCCGCAAGCCCGCCGCCGGACTTCCGGGACCGTGTTCTCCAATTGGAAGATCGCGAACTGGTCCGCGATTTCTCCCGGGGAAAGTTCAAAGGCTTGCAACACCGAAACCAGGGTCAAGGTGTCCGTCTCGCGAATCCCGAGATTGTAAAGCCGTTTGGCCGCGAGGGGACCGAGCGGGGCCTGCTTCGCCGCATTCGCGATCTCTCCCGCCGCCGCCCGACGTTCCGGGATCGAACCGAGCTCACATTCTTGCAAGGCCAGAAAAATCGGGTCGGCTTGCGGCAAAACGGTTTGATAAATTTCTTCCGGGATAAACCGGTTTTCGTTGAATTGCAAATACTCGACGACCATAGCGAGTTTCTCTCCGAGGGCCGTCAGTTGTTCGATCGCGGCCGCCCGTTCGTCCCGGGTCGCCATTTCTTCGGTTAAAACCGCGACGGCCCGACGCCCTTTTTCGAGCGAGAGTCGGTCCAGTTCCCGGCGGTTCGAAGCGGTTGCGGTGTTTGCCCGGTCGCCGGAGCGATCTTTCGGCAAATCGTAATCCGGATGTTCTTCCGCGAAGCGGGCCTTGAGATTTTGAAGCGCCGCGAAGCGGATTTCGGTGCTTCGATCACCGTAATCAAACAAAGCGGCCGCCGGCCAAGCCCGGGCGAGGACGGTTGTCGCCGCTTCCCGCTTCGAAAGCGAGGTGCTCCCCATTTCTTCGAGCAGGATCGAGGCGGAAAGTTCGAGCGGCCAATTGTGGAGGGATTCGATCGTACTTTTTTGGACGCGGGCACTTTGGTCTTCGAGCATCTTTTTGACCAATTGCCGCGTTCGCGGGTCATTGAAATCCTCAAGCCCTTTCGCGACCTCGTCGCGAACTTCGACGGCCTTATCTTCCGCGAATTGGAACAATTCCTCTTTTTTCCCCAAGGTTCGGAGCGAAGCGGCAACCCGAGAGCGGACGAGCGGGGACGGATCGTGCATCATTTCCCGCAAAGCGGCGACGGAATCCGGCCCTCCGGCGATCCCGAACGCGTGGATCGCCCCGAGCCGGACCTTGAGGTGGGCATCGCTGATACCGTCCCGGAGATAACGGTTGCACATCGGGTGCTGCCAACGGGCCAAGGCGATCAAGGCCGCGATCCGGATCCGCTCGTCGGTCGGATCGGAAACCAATCGCGTCAACATTTCGGGACAGGTCGAAGCGAGAGCCGTTTGCTCATCGGGACGGGGAGGATGATCGCGCCAAATCGTAACGGCACACAACCGGACCGCGGAATCCCGGCTCCGGAGCGCTTCCGCAAAGCAGGCGGCTTCGTTCGGCGGCATCCGTTCGGAAAGAGATTGCAACAGTTCGATCACGAGATCGGGCGTTCCCGGTTGGAATTGAACCTGTTGTTCGGTTCCCGGTTCCGGGGGCGTGAGCTTTTCCGCATACCGCTCGATCAGCTGGAGCAGTTCTTCGTTCGTGGTTGTTCGGAGCGAAGCGAAGGATTCGGCGGCCGCGGCGCGAATCGGGATCGAGAGGTTTTCGCTTTCGACGGCTTCGAGAAGGAACGGTTTCGCCTTTTCGACACCGAGTCGAGCCAATAAAATCGCGGCATTCGTCGAAAGAACCGATCGCTCCGGGCTTTCGAGCAAGATTTGGGCCGTGAGATATTTGACGTTTTCCCTGTCCGGGCGAAAAACTTCCTGTTCGATTGCTCCGTGATACCAACGATTGAGCGAGATTGGCCCAAGGTCGGCTGCCTCTTTGTCCCGGGTCATATAGTTGCCCGATCGGATTTTCGATCCGGCTTTGCGATTGAGCTCGTCGTAAAT
>JAVBSX010000387.1:0-7381 GCA_031556455.1 Thermoguttaceae bacterium | reverse complement strand
GTCTCGAAATCGGTTTCGGCCAAGACGATCGACAGCGGGAATTGACGTTTTCGAGGACGAGCGCTCGGGAAACGCGAAAGAAGGAATTGGTGAGCGAATTTTCCGCCGACCTCTCCCCGGAAAATGTCTTGCCGGAGTATCCCCGACCGATCATGGTCCGGCCGCATTGGTTGAATTTGAACGGAATTTGGGAATTGACGCTCCAAAAGGATCCCCGACACCCCCGGAACGCGGATTTGATTTCCCCTTTGAAAAAGGAGGCACCGGATCGCCTCTCGCCCGTTCTTTGGAAAGAATTCCCTCAAGAACCGATTGAAGCGGACGACGTTCAATCGCTTGAGGCACCGGTTCCGGAATGGGACGAAGATTTCGAGGCCGTTTTTCGGGGACAGTCCCGACTTCCTCCCATTTCCCGGAATGTGACGACCGAGGTTGCGGCTTCCGAGGCTCTGCCGAGGCTCGGTTCTCCGCAAGCGGAATCGGCGAAGCGGGTTTTGGTTCCGTTTCCCCTCGAATCTCCGCTCTCGGGGATCGGACAAACCTCCGAGGGGGCGACGTACCGACGAACGTTTTCCGTTCCGGGAGAATGGTTGGCGGAACACCGGATTTTATTGCACTTCGGGGCCGTCGATTGGGAAACGGCGGTCTTTCTCGACGGAAAATTGCTCGGGCTGCATCGGGGCGGCTTCGACCCGTTTTCGTTAGATATTACCGAAGCGTTGAACCGGGAGTCCGATCAAGACCGGCCGCACGAATTGACGGTTTCGGTTTTCGATCCGACCCGAGAAATCGTTCGCGGCAAGCAATCGCTCCAACCGGACAACGGCGAATACTCTTCGGTGAGCGGGATTTGGCAAACCGTTTGGCTCGAACCGGTTCCCGTGCACTACATCAAAGAGTATTCCGTCGTCGCGGATATCGACCGCTCGTCCCTTTCGGTACGCGTCGAAGTTGAAAATCCGTTGCCGGACAGCACGATCGAAATCGAAGCCTTTGCCGGCGAAAAATCGGTCGCGAAAGCGTTCGGCGGCACGACCGGCACCATTTTACTCCCCATTCCCCGGGAGCATTTGGTTCTTTGGTCTCCCGAACAACCGTTCCTGTACGACTTGAAAATCCGTCTTTTGAACAAGAAAAATGAGCTTGATGCCGTTCAAGGTTATTTCGGGATGCGAAAAATCGATCTCGCGAAAGACCCGACCGGCAAGGTTCGCATTCGTTTGAACAACGCTTTTTTCTTTCAAATGGGGGTCCTCGATCCCGGGTATTGGCCCGAGGGATTGTACACTCCGCCGTCCGATGCGGCGATCCGAAGCGACATCGAAAAAATCAAGGCTTGCGGTTTCAACATGATTCGCAAGCACGCCAAGGTCGAGCCGCAGCGCTGGTATTACTGGTGCGACCGGCTCGGCGTGTTGGTTTGGCAAGACATGCCGGCCGGCGAGAACCGCACGCCGCGAATGCAGGAGCAGTTTGAAGACGAACTTTTTCGGATCGTCGATTCGCTCCGGAATCATCCGAGTCTGGTCGTTTGGGTCCTTTTCAACGAAGCACGCGGCCAACACAAAACGGCGTACTATACGGACAAAGTGCGGCAAGCGGACCCTTCCCGGTTGATTGACGGTACGAGCGGCGGGAAAGACGAGCGTTGCGGGCAATTGATCGACATTCACAAATTTCCGGGGCCGGACGCTCCGAAAACCGACCCGTTTCGGGCCGGGGTACTCGGAGATTTCGGCGGAATTTCGCTCGTCGTTCCCGAACACTCCTGGTCGAGCCGGCCTTGGGGATACCAGTTCGCGATCGACGCCGCCGATTACCTCCGGCGCTACGGGAAAATGACCGACGCCCTCGAAAAGCTTATTGAAACCCAAGGGCTTTCGGCCGCCGTTTATCACCAGTGGTCGGACGTCGAATCGGAGGAAACCGGAATCACTTCTTACGATCGAAAGATTTTCAAGGCTCCCCCGGCGGAAATCCGGGCCTTCAATCAAAAACTGAAGGCTCAAAAGTCGTTTTAATCCGACCAACAACGAGCCGGGGGCTGTGCCTCCGACTGTCTCTCTCTTGAGTTGTAATCTTATTTTCGTGTGCAATGCAGTCGGGACCGCAGGTCCCGGCTCGTATGTAATCGTATCTTTTTGTCTTTTCTTTCGCTCCCCTTCCGAACCCTATGTTCTCCGTAACGCAAAAGTGTTAAAATAGGGAAATGGACCCTTGGATATGGACGATCATTTTCCTTTTTGCCGGACTTTTGTTCGCGGTATTAGAGCTTTTCCTCCCTTCCGGTGGGATCCTCGCGTTTTTTTCGTTCGTCGCGTTTTGTGCAAGCGTCGTTTTCGCATTTCAACAAAGCGTGGTTTTCGGCATCGTTTTTTCCGTGGTTTTGTTGTTGGGATTGCCGATCCTGGTTTGGCAACTGTTCCTGCTTTGGCCCCACACTCCGATCGGACGTCGCATTTTGCTCGATCCGGCTTCCGACCCGGCGCTCGCCAACAACCCGGAAGAAGAGTCCCCGCAACAGCTCCTCGGAAAAATCGGCCTCGCCCATACCCGGATGATGCCGAGCGGTATCGTGCTGATCGACGGTCGGCGGTTCGACGCCGTTAGCGAGCGGGAGCCGATCGATCCCGGAGCCAAAGTCGTCGTACTCAAGGCCAACCGACTCAACATTATCGTCCGGGAGGTTTCGAAAGAGACGCCCGAGACCGGAGCGGATGCGGCCGACCCGGGCACCGAGCCGGTGATCGACGATCCCTTTCGACAATAAGTAACTGTGCTCAATTAACTGCGTCAATATTGCAGCGTCATTTCGACTGAAGCGCAGCGTAAGGAGAAATCTCACCCTCGCGCGAGGGTCGGAATTTCGGCCTTTTCGGCGAGGGTGAGATTTCTCGCTTCGCTCGAAATGACGAAAAAAGAGGTTTGCTTCCCTCAAAACTCCAAACGGCTGAAGTTTTACGAACAATCATTTTTTAGCGGTTGATTGAAAATCAACACATATGAACCATGACCGATACCCTTTTCGCGCCGCTGTTGGCCCAAGCACAGGACAATCCGCTGCAAGTTCTCTTGCTGTTCGGGGGGATCGCCGTTTTGGTGGTCTTTCTCGTCCTGTTCGGGATTTTCGTCAAGTATTTCCGAATCTGGATTCAGTCGAAAACGACCGGGGCCGGAATCGGCATCCTCGATCTTCTCGGAATGACGTTCCGGAAGGTCAACCCGGAGGTGATCGTCCGGGCCAAGATCATGGCCGTTAAAGCCGGGTTGGACGAAATCACCTCGAAATCGCTCGAAGCCCATTACCTCGCCGGCGGCAACGTCAACCTCGTCGTCCGGGCGATGATCGCCGCGAGCAAGGCGAAGATCGTCGACCTCGATTACAAATTGGCGACCGCGATCGATTTGGCTGGCCGCAACGTCCTCGAAGCGGTCCAAACGAGCGTCAATCCGAAAGTGATCGATTGTCCGACGCCGACCAAGGACCGGCAAACGCTCGACGGCGTCGCGAAAAACGGGATTCAACTGAAGGTCAAGGCCCGGGTTACCGTCCGGGCCAACCTGCGGCAGTTGATCGGCGGGGCGACGGAAGAGACGATCATCGCGCGGGTCGGCGAAGGGATCGTCAGTGCGATCGGCTCGGCCGAAACGCACGGGGTCGTGCTTGAAAATCCGGATCGGATTTCGAAAACGGTGCTCGAACGCCGGTTGGATTCGCAAACCGCGTTTGAAATCGTTTCGATCGACATCGCCGATATCGACGTCGGGAGCAACATCGGGGCTCGTTTGCAGGCGGACCAGGCCGAGGCCGACACGCAGGTTGCGCGGGCGAAAGCCGAAGGCCGCCGGGCGCTTGCGGTCGCGACCGAACAGGAAAACATCGCCAAGATCGAGGCGAGCCGAGCGAAGGTGGTCGAAGCCGAGGCCGAAGTGCCGACGGCGATCAGCGACGCGATTCAATCCGGCAAACTCGGGCTCATGGACTATTACCGGCTCAAGAATATTCAAGCCGACACGGAAATGCGAGGAGCGATCGCACGCGCCGGAGTCCCCGTCGCCGGGAAAGCCTAAGGCGAAGCCTTTTCAAAAACATCTCATCAAACTGAGCCGCATGTGTCGTCGGTGCTCCGACGTAACTTGCGGCTCGTTTTGGTTGTACTGACCTTCAGGCCAAAAAATCTTTCGTCAAAAAATTTTGCATTGCACGTCAAACCGATCGATGAAACGAGCCGACCTTATTATCCTTTGCTTGCCGCTCTTCTTCGCGATTCCCGCTTTCGGGCATGATATGCATCTTTCCGCCGAAGCCGTCGGCTCGAAAATGCAAGGGACGCTGAAAGCCGACACGATCCCGATCGAGGGGGGGATCATCGCGTTTTTCGATGCGGGGGAGAAAAGTGATCCCAAGAACAGTCGCTTGGAGCGAACGGTTTCCGACGCTGAAGGGCGATTCGCCTTTTCGATTCCCGAGGGAAAGACGGCGTTCAAAATTACGGCGGAGACGGCCGACGGGCATTACGCCGAAACGACGATTGATCTGCAAAAGACAACCGCCGTCGTCAAAACCGGGCCGCGAACCTTAATTGGATTCGCGGGGAGCGTGCTCCTGATTTTCGCGATCTTCGGCCTGCTCCTGTTTATCAAGAGGCGGCGGGGCGGGTGTTGCGGCGGCCGCACGTAAGCGATACGGCAACTCCGCAAGCAAACCCAAAAACGGGAAGGTGAGCAGGACCGTAAAAAATTTGGAGCGACGCGACGTAATGTAAACGACCGAATGCCATTTCTTGAAAAGGTTCTTGAGCGAATCGCGGACGACCCGATCGCTTTTCAACCAGAGAAAATTCGGAATCTTTTGATACTTCTCCTGGTCGATGATTTCCGTGCTGTGAAATCCGGTCCGCACCAGACCGGGACAAAGGGCCTGGACGCGAATGCCGTACTTACGGACATCGCATTGGAGGCATTTGGAAAAAGAGAGCAGGTAGGCTTTCGTCGCCATATACTGGGCGCATTCCGGTCCGTAAAGGAAGGCCGCGACCGAGGTGACGTTGATGATGTAGCCTTTGCCCCGCCGGATCATCGGTCCGAGTGCCGCCTGGGTCAGCCGAAGCGGGGCGATTGTATGGACGGCGAGCATCTTGCATTCCTGGTCGATATCCGCGACGGGAAAGCCTCCCTCCTGCCCGAAGCCGGCGTTGTTGACGAGAATTTCGAGTCGCTCGAATTTCGCGATTCGTTCTTCCAACCGCCGAAGCTGTTCCGGATCGGCAAGGTCGACGGCATCGGTTTCGACCGCGACCGGGTAGGCGTCGAGAATCTCCTGCCGCGTTTTCTCCAGCCGCGAAAGCCCTCGGGCGATGAGCAGCAGATCGTAACCTTGGGCGGCCAGCTGTTTCGCGTACTGCTCCCCCAAACCGCTGGAGCCTCCGGTAATGACAGCGAGCGGTCGATCAATATCGGTTGACGTTTTCATTTTTCTTGTTCCGAATGTAAAGCCGTTCTTGACACGAGGATTGCAAGGTCGGAAATTTTATTGCGGAGCGGCGATTTTAGCCAACCATCGACACCCCAGCGTCATTTCGAGCGGAGCGAGAAATCTCACCCTCGCCGAAAATGTCGGAATGACGGCCTTGTTTTTTTGCGAAGCAGCCAAATCACTTCGGCTTTGATATCTTCCCGCAATCCTTGAGGCCATTCTTGTTTGGCGAATTCCAAAAGGATATATTGAGACAAGACTGCACAGGTCGCTGCTTTCACAATTAACCCAACAATTCATTTTACCGGAGATTTCGAATGATGAAACCGTTTTCGTGTTGTTTCTTGCTGTTTTTCTGCCTCGTCGGTTTTTCTTTGGCCCAGGATACGAAACCGGACGCCGAAGGGTTCGTGCCGCTTTTCAACGGCAAAAACCTGAGCGGTTGGGAAGGCGATTCGAACCTCTGGCGGGTCGAAAATGGTTGCATCGTCGGCGAAACAGCGGCCGAGGGACCGAAAAAGATCACGAAAAACACGTTCCTGATTCTCAAGGATAAGGAATTCGAGGATTTCGAACTTCGGTTTTCCTACCGTTTGACGAAAGGGGGCAATTCCGGCGTCCAGGTTCGCAGCTGGGAGTTGGAAGACGACGGCCCGTACCGTGTCGCCGGTTACCAGGCCGATTTCGACGGCGACAACAATTACACCGGGATCGTCTACGGCGAAAATTATCGCGGCATTCTCGCCCAACGGGGCCAGGAAGCGGAGATTGGCGAGGATCACAAATCGAAAATGGTCAAACAATTCGCGACCAACGAGGAATTGAAGGAAAAAATCAAGGTCGAGGATTGGAACGACTATGTGATCCGGGCCAAAGGTTTCAGGATCGAAAATGAAATCAACGGCTCTTTGATGAGCGTTTGCACGGACAATGACAAAGAACAACGCCGCACGAGCGGGATCATCGCGATTCAGGCCCATGTCGGCCCGCCCATGAAAGTCGAAATCAAGGATTTTCGGATCAAGGTCCTGCCGAAATAGGTCGATTTTATCAGTAGAGCATTTCATTAAACGCTCGACCGAGCTCCAGAAAAACGTTGAACGATTTCGTTCGGAGCCGTGCCCGAAAGGAAGCGGTTTTGCAAGGACGCCTGATTCATTTTTTATCTGGAACTTTGTGGTACGACAAAATAATCAACCGGTCTCAACGGAGAATGGCAAAACCGCACAAGCAATAGCGAAAAATCCTGAAAAGCGGCCTGCAAAGAGGTAATTTTTGCATGATTTTATCAAAAAAAGCTTGATTTTGTCCGAATCATTGGGTAAAATACGTATAGACAAACGGAAACAAAACATATCAGATTGGTTCCTTGGTTTTTTCCTTTCTTTCCAAGTTCGATGGTTGTTGAGTTGTCGGATAAAGAAAGGCGTGTCAAGTTCAGTTAGTGTTGCGTGTTAGTTTTCAAAGTTTTTTAAGCGTTTCTGACGCAGCGGAGGGCTTGAAGATGATTCGTGCACGTTCCGGACCGGTTCTTCAGGACGCATGAACCGATTGAGCGAGTTGAGTCGCTTTTTGTGCGTCCGTCGATTTTCGTGTCTTGGTCTTGTTTCTCGTTCCCGGATATCCTAGGAACGGTACTCGTTGCCGACGTGATCGGATATCGACGCCGGTTATCAATTGGTCTTTCGTTTTAATCGTTCTTTGGTCGTAACAGGCAGTCCGCCAGTTTCCAAAGACTTGGCGTATTAACTATAAGTTAAACCCTTTTTTCATATTTTTCCGCCTGCCTCGAAAGTTTTGTGGGTGTTTGACAGTACGGTGGCCGCTGATCGATAAATAATAGACTTCTTGTAACGTCCGGCCCAAGAACATGCTTGTCACATGAATCACACCTGAAAGACTGTC
>JAVBSX010000267.1:0-7890 GCA_031556455.1 Thermoguttaceae bacterium | reverse complement strand
CTTCACGCAGTCGCGGCAAATTGTTTTACCGGCTTCTTCAACAAGCCGTACAGGTCGATCCCGTTCCATTCAGCCAAATCATCGGCGGAAAAGTCGATGAAAACGATACGTCCTGACTGGAGTAAAGTAAATAACCAGGTTATACGTTGGGAGGCGAACAACGCAAGGCCGGAACGGTTTGTTATTGGGTATAGTAAAGTTTTAGAGTAAGTCTTTAACTGGTCAAATTTTGGTTTTCGAGGTATTTCAGCATTCGGGCGATCATGGCAATGTGGATCATCGCCTTGCTGGATTCAGGGTTGCGTTCGTAATCCTTGCTGTTGCGGCGAAACTTGCCGATCCACGCAAACGTTCGCTCCACGATCCAACGCTTCGGCAACACCACGAACCCCTGCACGTCCACCGGTCGCAACACCGGCTGCAATATCCAACCGAAAAACGACGCCACCCAATCCGGTAGGCCGCTTCGCTTGTACGCCGCGTCCGCGAAAATCACCAGCAATCGCTTGAACCGGCCGCCCAACTCCGCGATCGCCAGTTTCGCCCCGTCCTGATCCTGAATGTCCGCCGTATGAATGACCAGCGACATGATCAAACCCAAGGTATCCACCACGATATGTCGCTTTCGGCCATTCACTTTTTTTCCGGCATCGTAACCGCGATCGCCGCCGCTCTCCGTCGTTTTCACCGACTGGCTGTCGATGATGCCCGCCGAGGGTGTCGGCTTTTTCCCCTTGCTTTTCCGCACCATGCGGCACAAGGCGTCGTGGATTTTTTGCCAAAGGCCGTCTTTTCGCCAATGCCAAAACACGTTGTAAACGGCCCGTACAAATAATACGGCACTTGGGGAAACTCGCCGGGAGGTTTCGCCACTGGCAGCCGGTTCGTACCAGATAAAGGATGGCGTTGATGATGCATCGGCGGCAAATTTGTTTCGGCCCTTTTTTCTGTTGGAGGATCATTTTCCGGATGATTTGCCATTGTTTTTCGTTCAGGTCCGTGCGATAATGTGGCAGCATTTTCATGTTACGCTCTTCCGTGATTCAGGTTTTGTACTCCTCAAAAACGGAAGCGTAACATGATTTTCTCTTCCTACGCAACGCCAATTTCCTAATTTTTCAAGCTCTTGCTGCGGTTAAAGACTTACTCTTACCGACGCGGCGACAAGGCGGTCGAAATGACGTTCAAGTTCGCCGTTTCGCCCAACGCCTGGAATATTCGGATCGGCAGCATGCTCATCCCATTCAAGTACGGTTGGGACTATTTATGGGTCCGCTGGGCCGACATGAAACAGAACGGCGTCACGATCTCCGCCGCGATCCTGCGGGAAATTCTTCGCCGAGGAGAAAACTCCCGGTTCGCGAAAGCCGGAAAAGGGTTGTTCCGTAGCCGCTAACCTTGAAACGAAGGAGTCTTTCCCATGAGAACATGGTATGTCGCCGATGAAAGTACGGATCGGCCGGGCTTCTGTTGCCTGGCCATTCGTGAAACGGAGTCACAACGCTTGATTTGTGACCTGGCGGACGAACCACTCGACTACCCCGCCTGTGTCGAGCGGTCGCATCGCGAAGCCCGGCTGATCGCCAAGGCCCCGGCACTGCTCGAAATGCTTCGACGCTTGGTCGATGCCGCCGAAACGAAAGACGAGCCGGACTGCGCCGACGGAACGCTTTACCGTGAAACCGTCCGGGAAACGTATGCACTTCTCGATCAACTGAAAGGGATCGACGATCCGAAATAAACAGATGCGGCAAAGTAACCTTCCGCGCCGATTTCAAACGTCACCGCGTCCTTCTGACGCGGTTTTTTTTGTCGCCGACGTTGCAACAGGATCACCTGTGTCGCAAAGTTTCGGTTCTTTTGAGTAACAAGGCACAAGGCCGGAAATCGCGGGACTTGGGCGTTTGTCGCGGTCAGTGAAAAATCACCGGAATTCCGGCGAAGTTCTCGAAAAATCGACTTGCCTTATGAAAACGTGATGGTACTGTGTCATCACGCGGACGGGAAAGGCCCGGGCGCAAAAACAAAAACCAACATCCGAGAGAACGACGATGACACCAACGACGAGAGACACCGCGATTTATCTTCTTTCAATTTTCAAGACGGTGCTCGACGAAAAGAAAAACCGGCACCGTGAGGGTGGCGGGACGCCGGAGCTGCACAAGGTGCTCGTTCGAATGGTACGGCGTCACTGTTGGGGCAACCGGCAAACCGAGCCCCTTGCGATCGAAAATCTCTTTCAAAGGCTCGACGCGCTTGTCGAGATCTGGGACGCCGCCTTCGATGCCGGTCTCGTCGGCCGGCGATTCAACCGGAAGGTCCGTAGTGCGATCCTCGATTTGAGCGGCATGTCCGAGAAGGAACTCGCCGAATGTTTCCTGGACGAATAACCTCATGACATTGGGCAAACGGAATCGCCCGAGTCTTTCGTGCAAGCGACAGTTTGATCCTGGGCGGCATGCAGCGAGCACTCGCGAAGACATCCGCAATTCCGGCGATGTGACATTCGTTCTCTTTCCTCGATTCGCAATCGATTCTTTTTCCCGTTCCCAAGGTTCGCTCATGAAACCGATTCTCCTCCGAGCTCACGAAGCCGCCGAGCTGTGCAACATCGCCGAAAAAACCTGGCGGCCTGGAGCCAGCTCGGTAAAGTTCCCTCGCCGCTCAAGATCGGGCGGCTTCATTTCTGGCGGTACGAAGAGCTCGTCCGCTGGATCGCCGTCGAACAGGGCCGGCACGGTGATCCGGTCGCCGAAGCCTCGAAAATCCCGATTCGGCAACATGTTGACGATTTCGAGGATCATCTCACGGCGAAGAATAATACGAAATTGCATGTGCAGTTGACCGTTCGGCGCATTAAGCTCTACCTTGAAATGATGCGGATTCAGGAGCTTCGTAAAATCAAGACGACCTCGGTCGAAACGTTTTTGGCCCGGCTGCGCAAGGAACGGAATCTTTCGCTCGAAACCTGTAACCACTACATTCGAGCCGTCAAATCGTTCTGTGGTTGGCTGGTCAAAAACGATCGTCTTGCCAAAAACCCGTTGTCGGAACTCTCGAAATTCAACCCGGAAGCCGATCGACGCCATTTACGCCGAGCCCTGGGTCACGAAGAATTCCAGAAGCTGCTCCAGGCGGCGGAGAGCGGCGTTTCGGTCGAGGGAATCGCCGGTCCCGACCGGGCGATGTTTTACATCCTCGCCGCGTGGACCGGGTTTCGCAAAGGAGAACTCGGCAGCATCACGCTCCGGAGTTTTTCGCTCGACGCCGAGTATCCGGTCCTTCGGATCGCGGCAGGCTACTCGAAGCGACGCCGTGAAGACCGGCAATATCTGCATCCGGACGTCGTCTCGCGACTGCGGGCGTGGTTGAAGTTGAAGAAGCCGAGTGGCGATGAAATTCTTTTTCCGGTCTCGGCCCGGACTTGCGGCTTGGAACGTACGACCGCCAAGATGATGAAAACCGACCTGAATGCCGCGCGGGAACAGTGGATCGCCGAGGCCGAAACGCTGGACGAAAAAGAGCGACGCCGGCAAAGCGACTTTTTGAAATATGTCGATTCGCAACACAAATTCGCCGATTTTCACGGACTGCGGCACACGTTCATCACGAACCTGGCTCGCTCGAACGTTTCGCCGAAGACGGCCCAAACGCTGGCCCGGCATTCGGATATCAACCTCACCATGAAAATCTACACCCACGTCGCCCCTGAAGAACAAGCCGCCGCCATCAACGCACTCCCAGGTTTGGGTGGCTTCAAAAATTCAAGGTAAATTTGTTTTTTCGCAACGCAACGCCTCGGTTCGAATTCTCCGGACCGGGGCGTTCGGCGTTTCTTGGCAAAACGTGCGGTGTGCGTCCCTTCACGCCGCACACTCGCGCCGTCCCTCAATAAAAACCGTCTTCGGAGGCCCGAATAAGGTTTTGAAAACTGTCTTCTTGTCAAAGATCGTGGTACCGCCTGAGTCGACTCAGGCGTCCATGGAAAAAACTCTCGACCTCAAAACTTCTTCAGAGGTCGTTTTACAATCGCTTCGATTATTCCCGTTCCATGACGGCGTAAAATGTTTTGACGACCTCCGGATACTTCGCCGCGATGTACTGCTCGATCTTTGGGTCTTTCAGGAACGCGCGAATGTAGGTCAATTGCTGCGTCACATCGCTCACATAAGTGTGGTAATAATGCGACATCAGGCTGCTTCGTTTTTCCAATTCCTCCAACTGCCTGGCGATCGAATCCCGCTTTTCGTCGCTTTTCTTCCACGGCGATTTTTTCGTCTGCGGGACCTGTTCGGCGGAGGGCGTTCCCAAGACCAGGCTTCGGACGACGTCGATTCCGTAGTTCTTCGCTTGTTTGAACTCCTTCAAAATCTCCGCCTGCCGTTTCGGGGTAACGTTTTGCAATTCCAACAGAGCGTTCTTCGTGATCAAACCCTGATCGTAGGCGAGAATGACCGCCGGATTCAATTTGGCGAGGAGTTTCTTTTCCAGGCCGGGCTTGAGCGAGGAGACGCCGATCGCGGCGGCAATTTTTTCTTCGGAGACTTTTTCCAGGACTTTCCGGAGCATTTTCCGCCGTTCCGCCGGGGAAACGCCGATGGCGTGGTACGAGGCGGTGTAAGTATCCGGCTGTTTGATCAGGATGCAGGGGGCCGAGGCGATCCCCGCCCCGAGAAGAATGATGTAGCGCTTGTTTCCATCGACGATTAAATAGGATTTCTTTTCCTCATCCTTCTCCTTTTCCTTCTCGTCGAAAACACAAAGCGGTTCCGTCATGCCGATGGTTTCCATGCTCTTACGGATTTTGACGAGTTGCGTTTCCGAAAATTTCTTCGGGTTGCTTGCCGTCAAACGACTCAGCGGAATGTCCTTGAAAACCATCATCGATTTCTTTTCCATCGTATTCCTTTCGTTGAGATGCGGAGTCGTCGGATCAATAGGAGCCTTTCAGTTCAGGTTTTTTCAAGTCTTTGAAGACGCCGATCAGCTCCTTGAATTTTTCATCTTTCCATAAGATCCGGAGAGAATCGTTCAACGCGAGAACGTCGTCCCGTTTGATTTTTCCCTGTTCGCATAACATCTTGTGTTCCTTGATTTTCACCCGCATCTCTCCCTTCAGTTTTTTCATCGTCATGTCGGCATTCGACAGCCCATTGCTTTCACGCTCCTTGAGAATTTTCATGATACGACCCAATTCCAACGTCGAGAGTTTGCCGTTGAGATGCTCGTCCATCAGGAAGTGCTGGACCTCGCTTTGCGAACTTTCCACGATCTTCAGGGCGAAACTGATCGAAAAAACCCCTTCTTCGACGCCGCGAATCAAACGCTCTTCCCCTTTCTCCATGAGCGCGACGTAGGTTCTCATCATTTCGAGGGAGCGGCGGGTAATTCGCGCCAGCTCGGCAAAGGTCATGCCATTGGCATGCATCTGATGGATGCGCCGCGCAAAGTCGATTGCGCTTTTGGGAGCACGGGTGAAATTTTCCGCCAAACCGATCAACAACGCCCGTTCGTCGTCGACATCGATGATCTCGACTTCGATGTGTGTCATTTCCAGCTGGCGATAGGCCGCAAGCCGCCCCTCGCCGCACACGAGTTCATATTTCCCGGTTTTTTTTAGCCGCCGTGCATTGACGCAGATCGGTTTGTAAAGGCCGAGTTCGGCGATGCTTTGTACGCTTGCCTGGAATCGTTCTTCGTCACGCCGCCGGGAATTGACGACGACAATTTGGTCGATCGGGATGAGCGCGAAATGGCGATCCTTGATCGGTCGGATGACGAGCTTGCCGGTACTCATGGTGTTACCTCGTTTGTGGAGTCTTGCCGCTCGCCCCGGCCGCTCCATCGGATCAGGTCGATGAGGAAACGCAAATCGGGATATCCGTACAATTCGATTTTGAACTTCGAGGAATCGGCGATGCAAACCAGCGATTCCTCGGCAAGGACGCGCGGAAACGGGAAATAACCGAGAATCCGCGACCCCCCGGAGTCCCGGAGCGGCACGCCGAGCGTGATGTCGACGTTGGGCCGCCGGTCGATACGAAAAAACCACTGGTGTCCATAACCGCGTGCGATGGGAATGGCCGGAGCGATTTTGACGGTGAACATTTCGTTGACGACCAAGAAATCTTCGTAAGGAATCACGTTCGCCGTTTCGGATACAATCATTTGACGCACTGCGTTTCGCACCCTTTCGAGGGTTTCGGGATAGAGCGATTGGATCGCCTCGGGAAGCGAACCAAACTCCCTGATCACCAGGCCGCGAGGAGGCATGTCCGAGAGCGAATGCATGAGCGAATACGAAAGCATGTTGAATTTCGCGAGGGCGAACCGGATGTGCTCCTGCATTTCCTCCCGTGACATGCGAATCCGCCTGGCATTGATCTTGGCTTGGGCGGCCTCGAAAATCTCCAGCTCGACAACCTGAGGGTAACTGCCCGGCTTGACGATCCATTTCTCGCGGGGATTGCGGACGCGTTTGGTTTTGAGCTTCGAAGACGTTTTGTTGTAAACGACACTGCCGATGTATTGTTCATCGCGCAGGATACGGGAAACGGTCGACTCCGGCCATTTCCCGCCTTTTGGAGCCGGGATCTTTCGTCCGGTGAGTTCCGCCGCGATCCGGCTTTCGGAATAATCCCGGGTGACGAAAAGCTCGAAGATTTCCCGCACGAGATCGGCCTTTTCCTTCGGATCGGGAATAAGACGCACCCGGTTGTTCGGATACGATTTATGTTGTTTCGGCTTCATCACGCCGACCTGTTCCCGGTTGGGGCCGACCTCGAATCGAAGCATTCCAAACGGAGGCGGCCCGCCCGCTCGATTTCCCTGTTCGGAAACCTTGACCGCCCCCGCGAAAACCTTTTTACTCAAATCCTTGCTATGTTTTTTGGCGAGGACACGCTCCAGCGGCTTGCCGATATCCGTCCACAAATCCTCGTCCCAGGAATCGTCCCCTTCCTCCTCTTTCAAGTCTCCATGAACAACAAAAACGACCTTGACGCCGTTTTCTTCGCAAAGAGTTTCATAATAGCCGGAGACATCGGTTTTTTGAAAACGCCCCCACCGACTGACATCGAGGCATAAAACGTAATCGAGATCCTTTTCCCTCCCTTGGTTCGATCGCCGGACATGCTCCAGGAGATCCTGAAAACCGGGCCGGTCGGCGGTCAGGCCGGATTTGCCGGCATCGCTGTATTCGGCAACGATCTCAATGTTGTTCTTTTCGGCGAAATCGCGAACCTGCTCCCGCTGGATGCCGATGGAATTTTCCTGCCGCCCTTCTGCCGAATGCCGGTAATAACCCAGGGCCCGCCGGAGTTTTTTCTTCCATTCCCACCAAGTCATTCTTGATTCCTGTTTTTCAAAAACGGACGACCTTGAGTACATATTGTGCTTACACAAAAAATGAGCCAAGGGACTTCCAGAGCGAAGCGATGAAAACCCCGAAACCGCGAGTGTCGAGCTTAAAGCTTCGATTTGATTTTTTCGCGGAGGGCAATACTCTTTCATTTTACACTTTCGTTTTCGGATGAACGTTATTTTTTGCGTGAGGTCCGATTTTTTTCTCAAATCGTCTCATCCCCCGTAAATTCCGCATCGGGAGCCCGAACGGAGAGCACCGTTCGCGACGGCTTCCGATGCGCAGGCGTGAGTTGGCGTTAGTTTTTGCCTTGACGGGAACCGCTTTCACGTGCCATCGGCACGACGGAGAAAATTCCCGACTGGTTCCCCCAAACGATATAACTGAAGGGAGCCTCTAAAAATTACCTTCAAGCCAACAAAACAGGGTAAGCGGCCCTCGACAAGGCGGGAAAACGGGAATATTCTATCGGAAGAACGTTCGCCCACTCCGATTCTTTAACAACGCCATGAAAAAAAACAAAGGAC
>JAVBSX010000424.1:0-7678 GCA_031556455.1 Thermoguttaceae bacterium | reverse complement strand
GAGGGAAAGGCCGAAATCGGTCAGTTTCAAGATGTTGGCATCTCCCGTAAACAGCAGGTTGCGCGGGCAGATGTCCCGGTGTATGAATCCTTTTTCGTGAACCGCCTTGAGCGCTTCGGCGATCTGCCGGATATAGATCATTCTCGCTCCGGCCATTAAATCCTGTTTGACCAACAGGACGTTGTTGAGGCCGGTCCCTTCGAGATATTCCATCACCAGGAAGTGTTCCCCTCCGGTCGTCGTCCCCTGTTCCATGGTCCGGACGATGTAGGGATGATCGAATTGGACGGCGATTTCCCCTTCGCTCGGTTTATACACCCCCTTGACCCCTCGAAACCGCGCCTCGACTTCCTGCTGCTTGTTCTTATCGAGAATTTTCAGGGCGACGATCTCCCCGGTTTTGCGGTCCTTGGCCTTATAAACCTTGGACATCGTCCCGGAAATGGCCGATTGCAGGAGTTCGAAGCGATTCTTGTAATTAACCCGTTTCGGACCGAATAAATTGTCGAAAAAACCCATTGTCGAGAAAAAAGTAAGAGAATCCGCCAACCAACAGAAAGCGGGTTTTGGGTTTTGAATTTCCCTTGGACCGTTTAGCCGAGCGGCGCAGACGCCGGTGCCTTACGAGACTTTGTACAATCACCCAATATACCCGATTTCAGGTGCCGACGGCAAGAGCATAGGCGGTCGCATGGGAAGAACAATGGGAAATCGAAATCAGGATTTCCGTGATGCCGAGCTGTTCGGCGGCGGTTTTCGCTCCGCCGGAAAGATGAATGATCGGTCGACCGCCTGCTTCGTTGAGAATCTCGACGTCTTTCAAGGAAAAGCCGCCGATCCAACCGGTTCCGATCGCTATGAGAAAGGCCTCTTTCGCCGCCCAACGTCCGGCAAAATGCAAGGCGGCCTGCTTTCGGGAAGAGCAATACCCGATTTCCGAGTTCGTAAAGACATGATCGAGAAAATGCGACCCGTGCTTGTCGATCATACTCCCGATGCGGGGACACTCCGTGATATCCGTACCGATTCCAAGAATTCGCATGATTCCTTCTCAGGATGTCGGGGCCAAGGTCGGATTTTTCGCTCTTTTGGCTTCCGATTCTTTGATCGCGTCATACACTTCCTTGCGGTGAACGGGAACGTCTTTGGGCGCTTCGATTCCCAGTCGCACTTTGTCTCCGCGGACCTCGACAACGACGATGGTGATCGAGTCGTTGATTACGATACTTTCATTTTTTTTCCTCGAAAGTACTAACATGTTATTATCCTTCTTTCTCGCAAAATCGCACGATCATCCGTTCGTTGAGACCACCCGCTTAGATTTTTTGGACTCCATAAAACTCCACTCTAAGTGATATTGCCTTCGAATTTCCCTCTTGTCAAATAGATTGTTGCCGAAATCGCGAGAGTTGTTCGGAATCACCGCCGAAAATGCCGATTATTCGGAAAATTGGGTTATGCACCACAAATAAACATACCTCTCTTTGTGGGGAAACATTGCTCTCCTCTGCTTTACGTTTCCCCGTCCTACAAATATTATACGTTTCGAGAATACGTTGGATGCGAGAAATTTTTTGTGAACTCGCAAAGATTCCGTCGTTTGAAATTTTGAAGAAAAACTGCCAAACGTTTAGTATCTGAAACAAAACAACCTTTGCAATCGTCCTTTTTTAACCACGGAATACGCGGAATAACGGAATAGACGGACATGTAAAAATTCCGTGCTTTTCCGTCTTTCCGTGTGTTCCGTGTTAAAAAACAGACAAAGAAAATGCTTGGTTTTTTTGTGCAATTGTAAAGGTTGTTTTGATACGGCTCCTTTGCCGAGCGGCGAAGACGCCGATGCTTTTTGGCCTCATTCGAAGACGAGATAACCGAACCCTTCGGTCAGATTGTCGGAGTTTTCGGCGTTCCAACATTCGATGCCGACACCGGGCACGATTCGTCGCAGCCCGATACACCAGACGTCCTGGGACTTCGGGAAGGTTTCGCTCAACGATTCGAGCGGGATCGCCGCCTCGATCAACCAATGTTCCTCATCCTCCTCTCTCGCGACGAACCAGGCGGGGTTCCAGTTTTTGTCCCCCCAGCATTCGTCGCTGACCCAGCCGCGGTAATCCAACGTCAGTTTGTAGTACGTTCCGTAATCCCGGTCGATATCGATCAGAATCTCGACGCGATCTTCCTTGCTCAAATCGGGGTCGCGCGGCCGCGGGGCCTGATCGATCGGGCCGTAAGCGAAGCCGTCCGCCTTGCGGCAACGCAGCCCGATGTACAAACATTGTCGATCATACAGGAACATCGTTTGCGTTCCGAACAACTGCGAACGGAGCCGGTTTTGTTCCGCTTTTGTCGCTCCCGGACGATTCCCGGAAGACGCTTTGCCCGTAAGCGGCATGTTTTTCAAATGGTCCGCTGAAACCGAAGCCAAGGTAATTTCGCCGGTCGGATTCAATTGCGAGTCGGCGAGTAAATCGCCCGGGCCGCGATCCGCCTTGAGCTTTTGTGGAGTCAAGGGAAAGATCGATGCCGCATGCCAGGTTTTTTTGTCGAGCATGTCGTCGAAATGCCCGTCCAGATAGGGACGTTCTTTCGCGAAACCGGCAACGACGTGCGGCAAGGGACATTCCCGATATTCCGGCGGAAGCTGCGATTTATCGGGCGTCAAAAGCCAATACTCCGCTTTCGCCCGTCGCGCCCAGAGCTCCTCCCCGGGGAACACCGACCGCGAAAAATAAAACTTCTTCGCTTCCGCGGAATAAGCTTCCCGGCGTTGGTTCGCGGCCAAAGCGAAGCGAACCTTCGGCTCGTTCGAGATTTCCGGGAAATACTGCGTCAACAAATCGGCGTAGGAGGGAAGCTGATTCTTGCGAAGCAGGTGCTGTTTGTCGACTCCGGAAAGATTTCGCCCGTCGGCTCGCATTCGACTGCTCCGCTGTTTGTCGGCGCCGCCGTTCGGGTCCGTTTGCGAAACGGTGGTGATCACCGAAGCCAACTCTTCGTTGTTGGAAAGCTGGTTTTCCCTCGCGAGCCGCCAAAGTGTTTCCTCGCCCGAATAAAACCGGATCAGCCAAACATAAGCTTTGGCCGTGAGGGTATGCTGGGGATACGATTCGATCATGCTTTTGAACGTTTCTTCCGCCGATTCCCAATCGCCGTTGACCCAATACCGCCGGCCCATCTCCCAGAGGATCTGGGCTCCGGCATCCGCGTCGAGATTGCGGACGAATTCCCGGGAGCCGGACGCGAAATTGACATTCGAGCGGGTTTTGCCCGCCGAAGTCGTTTCGTTCGCGAGTTTTTCCAACAGGCCGAGGGCTTGATTGCGTCGCACCATCCGTTGACGAACGGTTTCATATTCCTCGACCGCGGTCCCCATCGGAATTCGGCGGGCTTCGCCGCCCGGCTTGAGGACGATTCCGCTCATTAGGTCGTTTCGACCGTTACTCGCCGTTTGAAAACGATTGACCACCGGCCGGAAACCGACCGAAACGGTCCGGTCCGACCGCTCCGGCTCGATCAGCCCGCGGGCGAGAAACGACATCTCGTCGATCGGCCGACCGATCCGAACGGCGAGGTCGTTTGATTTGATGTTAACTTCTCCGGATTGACCGTTCTCCAGTTTCAAATAGTATTTGTCGACCGCCCAAGGTTCGAGCCCGGCCTCGGTCAGCTGCTCCGGGAAAATTGTCGGATCGGCCGCCGCCCGAACCGCTTCCTGCAACTCGGCGGAAAGAAACCGGCGGGCGGCATCTTCCGATAGGCCCGGATCGGTTGAAACGAGCAGGTTCGGTTTCCAAATCCGGATCATCTTAACGAGGTTTTGCCGGAATCGCCGCAACCCTTGACCGTCGTTTTCTTTTTCGAGCCGTTCGATGATTTTTTCGATCGGCATGTTCAATTCGCTTTTTTCCAACGGGAAGCCCCAGCTTGACGAGCATCCGCTCCCTCCGCAACGGACGACGGCTTCGTGTACCCGATCACGTCGGGACAGCCCGCCCTCTTCTTGAGCGTGATCTTCCGATTGCAGCGGCAGTTCGACCGCTCCCAGGTATCCGGATTCGGCGCAGAGTTGAACGAGCATTTCGAACGGAATATCTTCCTCTTTCGCGAAGACCCCCAGCAAGGCGGCCCGGCTTCCTCCGCGCAGTTGCACGTTCCAACTCCGGCCGCCGTCCCGAGTTGCGAGAATCGTTCCCAAATCACCGACGGCGAAGCCCGTTTGCGGGTCGAGAAAGCGAACCGCGCGAATCGGGACGGTCGTTCCGGTCGGCGCCCGTTCCCAACTCCGACCGGCATCGTGAGAATGAAAAATGTAAGTCCCCGGCGAACCGGCGATCCAAACATCGTTTCCCCGGCCGAAAACGGCGTTGAAATCGAACAGCGGCATCGTCTCTTCCGGCAGTTTGCCCGATATGATTTGCCAATGTTCGCCGAAATTGTTCGTGCCCAAAAGCAGCCCGCCGTCGCCGACCAGCCAACCGTTGAACGGCAGTCCGTTTTGCGGAGGGAAAAAATCTAAGACTTTCGGTTTTCGAATGCCCGTCGAAAACGGCAATTTGCCGATTTTCGCCCCGGGTGTCCCGCGAACGGATTGCAACGAACCGTTTTGACCGATCCCGATGCCGTTCCCCTCGTCGAAAAACCGCAGTTCGTCCCAACCCTCGTTTTTCTTGCCCCGGACCGCTTCCCACTCCCGACCGGCGTTTTTGGTCCGAAACAAGCCGGACGGAGCCGATTCCGAGGAGCAACCGGCCGCCCAGCCGTTGGAGCGGTCGGTCAATTGAACTTTGTAAAGCGGCGGCAAAACGGTCGGGATCCGGAACCAGCTTTTTCCGCCGTCCTGAGTTCGAAGGACGACGCCGTCGCCGTTTTGGGTAAACGTTCGGGCGAAACCTCCGACGATAATCCCATTGTTTTCGTCGACGAAACAAACGCTTCGCAAAGGGCAATCGACCGTGCTTTCCTGGGGAATCCAACTTTGCCCACCGTCGGCCGTTCGCCAAATCGCTCCGTGATCGCCGACGGCCCAACCGTTCGGCCCGACAAAACAAAGGTCGTACAGCCGGGCATCAGTTTTCAGTTCCTGGTGCAATTGAAATCCTGTTTTTTCCGGCAGGACGTCAACCTTTTCCCGATTAAAGCCGACTTGGCGAATCCCTGCATTTCCGACATCGGAGAGATCCGTTGCTTGAGAAAGGCTCTCGTTTTCGAGAGGCATCGCTTTTTTTTCAAGAGGCTCTTCCTCGAAATTCGGGTCGCGAAACCGAAAATCGTTCGGCGGCACGAAACCTTTGGAGCTGCTTTCCGGGAGCGGAGACGGCGGCATGAGAGCACCCTGCCGTCTCGAAAAAACGTCCGATTCCTCTTTTGTTGTATCATCGGGAGTCCTTTGGGCGGCTTGCGATCTTTCTTTCAGCCTCTTTGCCGCTCTCGGATTCGATTCTTTGTATGCTTCAACCAGCGTTTGCAATCTCGAATTTTGAGCAGGGGCATAATCAAGCAAGCCTCCTACCAAGAGAAATATGCAGCATATGAGTAGGGATATCCGCTTCATGTTATCGTACAAAAAATAAAAGGGGCGCAATTTCCGGGCGATTAGGTCTGGAACAGTACGAAATCCCTCAAGAACGATCAACATCAAAAAACAGAGTTTTTTGCATTTGAAACTCGATTTCATTCTTTTTCTTATTGCATTAACGGCATTTATTTTTTAGAATCAAAGGTAAGTGATTGTGTCGGCCGAGCGTTTAGCGGGTCAGTATTCAAAACACGGGGAAGTATCAAAAAATGCTCCGGAAAAAAAAGTCCTTTTCAATCATCTTGCCTTTCGCTTCGATTTATCGATTCGTTGCGATGCTTTTGTTTTTTGTCGCAAACGGCGTGTTCGTTTTTGTCGGCGGCCCGGCATCGGCACAGCAGGTTTATCCCGGCTGGAAAATGACCGAAAAAGCGGAACAGGAAGCCAAAAACGCGAAAACCGTTTCCAGTGCTCTGCAAGCCGGGACGATTGATGCGCAGTTGTTCGATCCGTATTTCAAGACCTATTACTTTCATCGTTGGACGCAACCGAGAAATATCGATAGTTTGAACACCTACGTCCGTAAGGATTTTTTGTCAACCGATCTCGATAAGGCGACCGGTCCGGCGAGGGACTACCTGCTCAAGACTTCGCTTCAGGCTTTGGAGAAAATGCGAAGCAATCCCGCGGTTTCTCCCGCCGTTCGTTATAACGCCGTACTCGCCCTCGGCTTGCTTTATGCGGACTCCGGGAAAACGACGCTCTATGCCCCGGCATTGCCGATCTTGATCGACGAATACAACAATCCGGCCGCATCGCAAGCCAACCAACTCGGCGCCTTGGTCGGAATCGTTCGTTATGCCCAACTCGGAATCGAGGATCAAGCGCTGCGGGAAAACGTCGTTCCCCAGCTTTTGGAAAAAATTACCACGCAAAAAAAACCTCCTCAAGGAATAACCGAGGATGTGCACAACCTTTTTTTTCGCGTCCGGGCCTTGGAAGGATTGGCGGGACTTGCCCGAACCGTCGGACCGAAGAAGGAATTCGTCGATCTCTTTTTGACTGTGATCCAGGACGGCGAAGAGCCGGATGAGTTGCGGTATTTGGCGGCGAAAGCATTGGCCGAAATCAACTACGCGATTGCCGCCGAAGCAGGAGCAAATTTGAATGTCGATCAAATTGCCAATGCGATCATCAAGCTGGCGAAGTACGCCTGCGAAGGCGAGCAGAAATTTATTGATGAGTTGCTCCGCTCGGAACAAGTCAAGTCGTCTTCAGGAGCGGGCCAACTCTCTGGTTCCAGAGGTTTCGGAGCGGGTTCGACGGACAACAGCAAGATCGAACAAAGCATCACCCGCAATAAATTCGCGTTTGGTTCCATTCAGGAGGCGATCAAAGGGTTTGGGGCGATCCGAAGCGAAACCAATCTTTTGACGGCCTTGAATAAGGCCGGAACGCCGGAAACCAAGAGGGACGCAATCATATTGGAAAAAATGTTGAAGTTGATCGACGATCATTTTCGGTATTTGAATAACGGTCCGGGTGCCGCTGAAGAAAAAAAATCGAGCGGTTCGAGAAGCGGTTCCGGCCGCGCCGCCGCCGCCGCCGGCCCCAAAACTTTCAAGGTAACATTGCAAAACATTGCCGAAGGCTTGCTCGATTTGGATTTCAAAATCGACGAACTTTTGGAAGAAACAGCCCCCGTCGACGAGGCCCCAAAAGCGGAAGAGGCGGGAGAAGCGGCTGAACCCGCGGGCCAGGGCGCGGATATTGATTTTTAGTCAATCTCTCAGGTTTTCTTGGCGGTTCACATACAAATATTGAATCAAGGACGATGAAATGACACGACCTGCAGGAAGCGGGCTGTTTCAGATTTTTTTGGCGGGGGCAATCGGCCTGTCGCTTTTCGCGGCCGGCTGCTCTTCCCCGGCAATTTCGATTCCCGGAACCCGGGCGGTTGGGGATTTGCTCGCTCCCGACCCTCAAAACGCCCCTCCGCAGGACAAAGTCCCCTCTCGAAAACCGAAGCCGTCTTCGGTCGAACCTTCGAAAACAACTCCGGCAAAATCAGACAATTCCCCGAACAAGCTGAACAAACCAAACGAAAAAGAGACGCTGCCGGAAACGGACGACGGCTTGGCCCGATTGCAGGGAATT
>JAVBSX010000250.1:0-7200 GCA_031556455.1 Thermoguttaceae bacterium | reverse complement strand
TCGATTCGCTCGACACGTTGAGCGCGATTTTGGAACTGGCCGCCCCGATCGTTTCCGGCATGTTGATCAACAACGAAGCGATCGTCAGCCGGCTCGACAGAGGATATTTGGATGCGACCGCGTTAATGGAATATCTCATCAAAAAAGGTGTTCCCCAACGCAGCGCCCACGGTTTCGTCGGCAAATTGGTTCGTTTTGCTTTGGAAAAAGACACCCCCCTCGCCAATTTACCGCTCAAGGTTTTTCGGGACGTGTACGAAGGTTTCGATTACACCGTTTTCGACATTCTTGGAGCGGTCAACGCCGTCAACGCAATGCGGAGTTTCGGCTCAACCGCTCCCGAGCAGGTTCGAAATCAAATCGATCTTTGGAAGACGCGGCTTGAAAATGATTAACATCCGAGGGGACGTAACATGAACCGGATTACAGTAATTTTTCTTTGCATCCTGTTTTCGGGACTGCCGTTTCCGAGCGAAAGCCGTGCCGCCCCGGTTCCGCAAGATGTTTTTGACGATGTTTTCGGCGAGGAGCCGGACGAATCCGCCTCAAAGGATTCGTCCGAGGAGGATTCGTTCGAAGAAGATCCTTTCGGGGGTTCGCTCAAGGGGGGAGGGGGAAAAGCGGAAAAAAAGGCGACGACAACCGCCCCTCCTTCTTCGCCCGCCCGCCCGAGCGATCCAGATTCCCCGGCAAATCGGCGTCCCTCCCCGCCGCCTTCGTCGGTTTTTTCTCAAACCGACTCGTCCGACCCTTCGCGATTCGGATACACGATCCAAACTTTGCCGGACTCCTTCCGTTCGATTTCAATAGAAGAAGCCCGCGAATTGCTCGACAAGGCGGAACAGGCCCTTTTGGTCGATACGGAACTGTCGCCGTTGGATTTGGTCCTGTGTGCTTTCGTCCTGAGTCAAAACGGCAACAAAGAACTGACCGTTCCGCTCGCCAAAAAACTTTTGCAGCGATTCAACGGACTGGAGCTTAAAGAACGGGAACTTTTCGACATCGCCGATTATGTCGGTTCCGCTCCCCTTGCCGCGATGTTGGAAATCGGCGGCCTCGCCCCGGAATCGACGACCGCCGTCGAACGGCTTCTCGACGGGTACAATGGGCATCTCCTGCGGAAGGAACCTCTCGAAAAAGTGCTTCTTTGGAGAGACCCTCGTACGCCTTGGGAAATGATCAATGCGGCCAACGCGATTTCCAAATCGGGACGGATCGAGGTTGCCGGGGTTCTCTTGAAACGTTTTCTCGGACTCGAAGCGACACCGGAGCAATTGACCGAAATTCGTGATAAACTCGGCGCCGAAGACCTGCTCCGGCTCTCGATTCTCAAAGGGGTCCAGCCGCAAGGCCGTTTCGTGGTTGAAAAGATCACCAACAAGGTCGGGGAATTTCTCAAACAATCCCGCCCGATGCCGTTTGATGAGGCGATCGAAAAGCTTCCGTTCGGCGAAAAACGGCAAGAGGCTTTTTTGCCGCTGGAAGAACGGCAAGCCGAAACGGTTCGGGGAATCACGGCAATTTGGAAAGGAAACGAAATTTCGGTCGAACAGATGATCGCGATTCTCGGGGTGTCCGACGATGCCGGGGAGCTGGCCGAAATCGAATCCCTGCTCCGATCGATGCGAAGCGAAGCGAAAGAAGCCCTCGGGCTGGTGTTGGGATCCGGAAACTCCAAACTCGTCGGCCGTGCCGCGAAATTACTGTTTTCGTATATTCCCGAAGGCGAAACGTTTGTTTATTATCCGGCGTTGTTCGACCGGCGATTGGACGGCGAAACGACCGCGACTCTCGGCAGCTATGTCGCGAAACTGGACGGCAAACAACCGACCATTCCCGAGGCGGCGATTCGGCTGTACATGGTCGCCCTCGAGTACTTCGGTCGGGACCGCAAGCTGCGGATCGACAGCGAAGGGCAGGTCGCGTTTTGGGAAATCGGGGAACCGACGGGCCAACTGCGTTATACCTCGTTGCCCGCCGTCGCCGCCTATCGATTGATGGTCGACCGATTCGCGAACCAAGCCTACCGACTCGATCCGAACAACCGTACGATCCAAACGTTTTATCATCTCGCCCGTTGGGAAAAAATCGTCAATGAGCGGGGGCTCGACGAGCCATTCGACCTCGCGGAGTTGGGCCGTTCCGAGACCGCGAAAACGCTCGGCATTCCGGAACTCGAGGCGATTCTTTCCGAGGCGATGCAACGGGATTGTAGTGCCGCCGGAATGGTCGCGGCAACCCTTTTAGGACAGGTCGGGGACTTTGATTCGCTCCTTTTGCCGCTGTCGAGCAGCCGGGAAAACGACCGCGGGCTCCCCCGGATGCTGGTTCAGGCAAGCGGCTCCGGCGATCGGCGAATCCGATTTGCCGCGTTGAAAGCGATCATGCAATTGAATCCGAATCGCCCTTATCCCGGTTCGAGCCTGGTGAGCGATGCGCTCCTTTGGTTCGGCCGAAGCGAAGGCAAGCGGCTCGCCGTTATCGGTTGTCCGAAAATCGCCAATGCGATGATGCTGGGCGGTTTCCTGTCCTCGTTCGGATATGAATCGCGAATCGCGACCTCGTGCGGCGATCTCTTCCAAGAAGCAATCGACTCGCCCGACGTCGAATGGGCGATTCTCGACGAACGCTGCTCGAAGCCGATCGTTCCCGTCTTTTCCCAAAACATGCGAAACGACATTCGGACACGCGAACTTCCGGTCGCGATCATTTCCGCCGATCCGGAGGTGCTCAAGGCGACACCGGTCGAGATTCCGCTCACGCTGATCTCGAAGCTGGAATTGGAAATCTCGAACACGACACTCCGGCATTCCCTCGCGATGATTTTCCCGTACCCGCAAAACACCGACTCGACGGCCTGGATCGAAGCGCAACTCCGAAAAATGACCGGGGCGAACCCGGTGCCGCCGCCGATCCGTTTGGAGCAGGCCCGGCAGTCGCTCCGTTGGTTGGCGGCGATTCAACGGGAAAGTTCGAGTGTTTATCGGATCGAAAATCTGGAGCCGTTCGCGTTTCGTGCCGCTTCTTCTCTAATTCTCGCGGAGGAGGGACTTGAACTTCTTGCACAAATTCGTTCCAATCAAACGCAGCAGTTTTTGGCCGAATACGCGATCAACGAAGCGGCTCCCGGATCCCTTCGCGAAAAGGCCGCCCTCGCGTTCGCGGAAAACGTCAAGAAACACGACGTGCTGATTCGCGGTCGTCAGGTCAAACGGCTGTTGGACATGTTCGATTTCCAAGTACGCAACGACAAAAAATCGGATGCCGCCCTCGAATCGCTCGTCAACACGATCCTCGAACGTCGTCGACCCGACAAAAATTAACCTCTCTCGTTTAGCCGAGCGGCGCAGACGCCGGCGACCTGCTCCTTGATTTCCCGAATCCCAAAATGAGTGAAACATCCCTGCCCGAAGCGCTGTGCAATTGTCAAGAAGCCGCGGTCTTGAAGCTGATCCGCGAAAAGTTGGATGCCGGAATCGCTCCCGAGGCGATCGTCGCCGAATGCAACCTCGGAATGGTCGCTCTCGGCGACCGGTTTGATCAGGGGGAAGCGTTTATTCCCGATTTGATGTTCGCCGGCATGATTATGAAAAAGGTGATGGGCGAACTTTCCCCGCTCATGCAAGCGGACGAAACGACCGCCTCGTCGAAAAAGAAGCTGATCATCGGAACGGTGCAGCACGACGTGCACGACATCGGGAAAGACATTACGGCGATGGTCTTTCAAAGCAGCGGCTTTACGGTGATCGACTTGGGGGTCGACGTCCCCCCGGCGAAATTCGTCGATGCGATCCGCGAGCATCAGCCGGAATTTCTCGGCATGAGCCTGCTGTTGACGACCTGTTACAAGTCGGTAACCGACACGATCGAGGCGATCAAAACGGCCGGGCTGCGGGATTCGGTCAAAATCCTGGTTGGCGGGGCGGCCGCGAGCGAGTTGATGGCCGAGCGCTGCGGTTGCGACTATTACGGCAAAACCGCCGTCGACGGCCTCCGCTGGGCAACGGAGCAAGGTTAAGACTTGACCCGGCATCATAGGATCGTTTTCCTTTTAGCCGGTACTCCGCGCTATTAGCTATTACTCTTTTCGGCTCAGTTCGTGAACCGCCTCGACCAGAGCGATCGCGTTTTCGACCGGGGTTTGCTGCAAGACACCATGCCCGAGATTGAAGATATGTCCCGGCCTGCGGTCGGTTAAATCCAACATCCGGCGAACAAGACGGTAAATGACGTCCGGGTTGGTCAATAAAACGGCTGGATCGAGATTGCCCTGTATGCCCCGGGAATGCCCGATCTGTTCCCAAGCCCGATCGATCGAAATGCGCCAATCGACGCCGATCACGTTCCCGCCCGCCTCGGACATGAGCGGCAGCAAGGCCGGGTTGCCGGTCCCGAAATGAATGACGGGCGTGCCGGGCCGGATCAGTTCGATCACCGTCCGCGTATGCCGCATCACATCAGTCCGGTAATCATCTTCCGAAAGGCAACCGACCCAGGAATCGAATAGTTGGACGATTTGGGCTCCGGCATCGATTTGGGCGTTGAGATACCGTGCGACCGAATGGGACAGCTTGACCATCAGCTGGTGCCAGGCGGCCGTGTTGGTTTGCATAAAATTTTTGGTCAACAGGAAATCCCTGCTGCCGCCCCCTTCGATCGCATATCCGGCCAAGGTAAACGGCGCTCCTGCGAAACCGATGAGCGGCAACGATTCGTCGAGCCCTTTGCGGGTTTCCGAAACGACATCGAACACATATTGCAGCGGTTCGAGGTCTTGGAGTTCGACGATTCGCTTGACATCATCGCAGGTTCGAAGCGGGTTATGCAGAATCGGCCCGGCGTCCGGGGCGAACTCCAATTGCAAGCCCATCGGTTCGAGGATGAGCAGCAAATCGGAAAAAATAATGGCCGCATCGACCTTGAGCCGGTCAACGGCCGTTAGCATCACTTCGGCGGCGAGGGCCGGGTTCTTGCACAATTCGAGAAACGGTGTTTTTTCCCGAATCTTTCGGTATTCGGCCATATATCGCCCCGCCTGCCGCATCAACCAAACCGGCGTCCGGTCGGTTTTTTGGCAACGTGCGGCCCTCATCATCGGGCTATCTTCCCATTTTTTTTTCATAGTCCTGCCGTGTCAGGTTGAAGCGGAAGCAGGGGCGGAGAAAAATTCCGCCCCAAAGAGAAGCTGTTCTCAGCAGTAATACCGCTTTGTTTCATCAAATTCTTGAGCGAATTGGTAAAAGTACGTTTTACCTTGATACTTCTGCAAAGTCAATATACAGAAAACTCGTGATGGTTTTGACGAGGTCATAGCGAACCGGACGAAATTCCGAACAGAAATTTTATGCAGAATACGGGAGTTGGCAAAGCAAATCAAGAAAATAATGTAATTTGATTTATTTTTACATTGACAAAAACAATAAATCGGTATAATATAATAAAAATTAGATCAAATCGATCTAATTTTCGGCCGATGATTATCATCCGAGCCAACATTCGTTTAGCCGAACGGCGAAGATATCGGCGCGGCGGCTTCAAAAGATACAAAACATGCAAAACCAATCCTTTTTGACAATCGATCCGAGGTTGCTCAAGTCCGAGGAACGAATCCTGCTCGCGGCGATCAAGATTTTTGCCGAATACCCGCCGGAATTGGCGTCGGTCCGAATGATCGCCAAAGAGGCGGGCGTCAATTATTCGGCAATTGCTTACCATTTCAAGAACAAGGAAAACCTTTACCAAGAGGTCATGCGCCGGGTCGTCGGGCTCATCAGCCAAGCCTATACGTTCCCGGAGACCCTGCCGAGTGATACGGAAATCGCGAAAATGGAACTTCGCGCTTTTGTCGGGAGAATGGTTGATTGGATTTACGGCAATCCCTACGCCGTTTCGTTCGCCAAGATCATCATCCGGGAGCACCTTTCTCCGTCAACAGCCTATGAACGCCTCAACGAGGACCTGTTCAAACGAATCTTCAACCGAATGACCGATGTGGTGCTTTGCATCACGCAAACAACGGATCGGCGTAAGGCTTCGCTGCAATTTTTTTCGATCGCCGGGCAGGTTATCGGGTTCCGCATCGAACGGGAACTGTTGGTCCGGCATCTCGGCTTCGCCGGATTTTCGCCGATCGAGATTGAAGAACTCAAGACGCTCCTTTTCCAAAACATTTTCCGACAATTGGGGGTGCAACCATGACGAAAAGAATCATTATTCTGCTCTTTATTCTCGGTGTGGGTGCCGGCGGTTATTTCGGTTGGCAGCACATCGCCGCCGCGAAACTTCGCGAAGAACAAGACTTTTTGACGTTGTACGGCAATGTTGAGATCCGGCGGGTCAACCTCGGCTTCCGCGTTTCCGGGCGGATTTCCGAAGTCCTGTATAAGGAAGGGGACAAGATCAAGAAAGGGGCCGTGATTGCCCGGCTCGACCGCGAGCCGTTCGAAGACAGTCTCGCGGTCGCCAAGGCCCAAGTCCGGACCTCGGAATCCCATTACGAAAAGCTGAAAACCGGCAACCGACCGCAGGAAATCGAGCAGGCCCGTGCGACGGTCAACCAGCGGGAAGCGACGCTCAAGGTGCTCGAAGCCGACTGCGTTCGCGCGGATCAGCTAATCGCGAGCAAAACGATTTCGCAGCAGGAATATGACACTGCCGTCGCCCGGCGGGACGAAGCGATCGCCGCGAAAAAGCTCGCCGAAGAAACGTTGAACCTGCTCATCGAAGGGTTTCGGCAGGAAGAAATCGCGATGGGCGAATCGCAACTTGCCGAAGCCCAAGCGAATCTCAAGCGCCTGCAACCCTCGCTCGACGATACCGAACTGGTTTGCCCGAACGACGGTATCCTGCTGACCCGTGTCGAGGAGCCCGGGGCGGTGGTCAACCCGGGCCAAACGGTCGCGACGCTCTCGCTCAAGGACGAGATTTGGGTGTACGTTTACATTCCGGAGAGAATGTACGGGATCGTGAAATCGGGAATGAAGGCCGAAATTTTGACCGATTCGCAGCCCGAGAAACCGTATGCTGGTCAGGTCGGCTACATTTCCCCGGAAGCGGAGTTTACGCCGAAGATCGTGCAAACGACGGAACTCCGCAGCGACCTGGTGTATCGCGTTCGAATCATCGCCGAGACGCCGGACAACGGCCTCTGCCAAGGCATGCCGGTGACGGTGAGGCTTCAGACTTCAGGCTTCAGGCTTC
>JAVBSX010000314.1:0-2950 GCA_031556455.1 Thermoguttaceae bacterium | reverse complement strand
AAAAGAATCCGGCTTTTCCTTATTGCTGCTCATTAACAATATCCTCGATTTCTCGAAATCGGAATTGGGACAAATTTCGATCCGGGAAGAGGATTTCAATCTGCGATCGCTCATCGAATCCGTCCTGCTCTTGCTCAAAGCCCAGGCGAAATCGCGTAATATCACCCTCGTTTGCGATTTTGCCGAAACGATCGGGGAACACGTTCGAAGCGACGAAGGGCGAATTCGTCAAGTGCTGTTGAACCTGATCGGCAATGCGATCAAGTTCTCCAAAAACAACGAGGTTCTCCTCCGGTTGAGATTACGGGAGTCTTCGCACGAAAGGCAAATCGTTCGTTTCGAAGTCGTCGATCACGGAATCGGCATTTCCGAGGAACAGCGCAAGACGCTTTTTGATCCGTTTTGGCAAGTCGACAGCTCCTCGAAACGCAATTACGACGGGCTCGGCCTGGGGTTGACGATTTCGAAACGGATTTTGGACGCTCTCGGCGGCGAAATCGACGTTCAAAGCATTGCGGGGAAAGGTTCGACGTTCGGTTTCACGATTCCGCTCGCGAGGGGAAAAACCGACCCCAGCCTTTTGACGCCGATTCCGGCCTCGGAGCCGACGCCGATTCCGCCGACGGCCTCGCAAACGCTGATCCCTCCGGCGCCCGTTCCTCTCGCGGAAACGCCCGCCCTGATGCAAAAAGCGATCCGGATTCTGGTCGCGGAAGATAATCGCATCAACCAAATCGTGATCAAAGAGTTGCTGACCTCGGCGGGTTACGATTGCGAAATCGTCGCCAACGGGGCGAAGGCGATTCAGTTTTGGGAAGAGCAGGAATTCGACCTCATTCTTATGGACTGCCAAATGCCGGAGGTCGACGGTTATGAAGCGACGTCCAAAATTCGCGAGAAAGAACGATCCCGGCATGCCGAACGGTCGATTCCGATCATCGCCCTGACGGCCAATACGGCTCCCGGCGACAAGGAACGTTGCCTGCTCATCGGTATGAATTCCTATTGCAACAAGCCGATCAATTCGCAAGATCTGATCGACACGATCGATTTTTGGATCGAAAAAGAAAAAACCTGATCGACGGCGAAGAGCGGAAACATTTCCTGTTTCCCATTCCCCGGCTTCTCATGGTATATTATTGACTCAAACAGTCAATGAATGTCCGCCTTTTCATTTCAAAGGCTTCAGGCTTCAGGCTTCAGGCTTCAGGCTTCAGGCTTCAGGCTTCAGGCTTCAGGCTTCAGGTCGTAAGGAGCCGTATTGGAATAACCTTTCCAATTGCACAAAAAAATCGAACATTTTCATTGTCTGTTTTTTAACACGGAACACACGGAATTTTTACATTTCCGGTTATTCCGTTATTCCGCGTATTCCGTGGTTAAAAAAAGAGTTGTAAAGATTGCTTTGTTACAGGCCGTAAGTTCAAAAATTATTCCCGAACCGTATTGCAATGAAAATCCCACCCTTTTTTGTGATTTCCCGTGTTCCAGCGTATTTCTGAAGCCTGAGGCTGAAGTCTGAAGCCTTGGACTCAAACAGTTTACAGTTTGAGTTATTGACCATGTTCAACAACATCATTATTCGTGCTTCCGCCGGTTCCGGGAAAACCTTCCAATTGAGCAACCGGTATCTGGATCTCGCGTTTGGCGGGGTTTCGCTCGATGCCGTGCTCGCTTCGACGTTTACCAAAAAGGCGGCCGGAGAGATTCTCGACCGGATTCTGATTCGCTTGGCCGAGGCCGCGACCGAAGAAAAAAAACGAATCGCTCTTTCCGAGGGAATTTCTTCGGGCAAGGGCATCACTCGGGCCGAAATTCTCGAAACCCTGGCGAAAGCCGTCCGCAACCTGCATCGGCTTCGCATCGGCACGCTCGATTCGTTTTTCATTCAAATCGTCGGCAGCTTTTGCCTCGAACTCGGCATTTCCCCCGGTTGGTCGATCGTCGAAGATCTTGACGACCGGCGGTATTTGAGCGAAGCGATCCGAAAAACCTTCGCCGACAGCCGGACCGACGACGCCGTCCGGCTGATGCACCTTCTTTCCAAGGGAGAAGTGTCCCGCTCGGTTACGGAACAAGTTTTCTCCCTCTCGTGGGAATTGATCGAACATTTCCGGGATGCCCCCCGAAGTGCTTGGGAAAAACTCCCGAGACGACCGCTCCTTTCTCCGGAAGAATTGTCCGAAGCTTTGGAACGGTTCAAAAACGTTCCTATGCCGAACGACGCGTCTTTTATCAATTCCAGGGAAAAAATCTGGCAAAAG
Organism: Thermoguttaceae bacterium; assembly: GCA_031556455.1. Lineage (GTDB taxonomy): Bacteria > Planctomycetota > Planctomycetia > Pirellulales > Thermoguttaceae > JAVBSX01. Next base: position 686 of record JAVBSX010000314.1, on the reverse strand, counting down.
GCGATTGACGGTGATTGGGATACTTTTTTTAAAGAAGGTATTCCAAAAAATATTCCCATGGGAGAATGGAAATTTAATAAGAAACCGATCGAGGGGGAATTGGCAGAAGTGCTCCGGGTTTTGGTCGATCACGCCAAAGCGATCGCGATCAACAAACTCGCGATTCAAACCGAAGCGACCGGCGATTTGCTGGAACGGATATTCGAGCAGTACGAACGGGTCAAACAGGAGAACCGGGCGCTGCGGTTCGACGATGTCACATTCCGGCTGACCGATTCCCGGCTACACGACCGGTTGGAGCAGATCGTACACCGGATCGACGCCCCGACCCGGCATCTGCTGCTCGACGAGTTTCAAGACACTTCGCCGATGCAATGGGAAGTGTTGCGGCCGTTCGCGCTTTCGGCGATCGAATCGCATCAAAAATCGGGCGGCTCGTTTTTTTGCGTTGGCGACGTCAAACAGGCAATATACGGTTGGCGGGGGGGCGTCGCCGAAATCTTCGAGACGATTGAAAACGAAATCCGCCCGCTCACGAAACAGGGGTTGAACCGGAGTTGGCGGAGCGCCCCGCCGGTGATCGAAATGGTCAACGAACTGTTCGGCAAGCTCGCGAACAACGCGGCCCTGCTCGAACCGGAGGATCTCGGGGACGCGGCCCGCGAATGGGAGGCCCGGTTCGCACC
>JAVBSX010000391.1:0-15418 GCA_031556455.1 Thermoguttaceae bacterium | reverse complement strand
TCTCCGATGTAAAATCCTCAACCACTTTACAAGACTCGGCTTGCCAAAATACGATTAAAACCTTTACGCAACAACGCCGTCGGTAATATCCCTTTTTATTCCCAAAGATAGCGAAGGGAGTGCACGATTTCACCCGACGCGAACGACCAGGACGCCGCCGCGAGTCAGGAGTTCGCCGACAATTCCTTCCTTGTCGCACGACGGGCTGCCTCCTTTCATATATGCCTTTTTCGCCCCGACGATCCGGGCGATTTCAAGCGTGTATTCGCCACCGGCGACGTGATAATCGGTCACATCCTTACCGGTTTCCGGTGCGATCAGCCGCAGGCCGTGATCCAGCACGTCAGCTCCGGTTTTGCCTTTGGGCAGATATTCGCTCGTTCTCGGGGTCGGCATTCCGCCGAGTTGTTCCGGACAAACCGGCACCAGCACATATTTCTGTTGGAGTCGCTCGATCAGATCGTCCCGCTTTTTCGCCCGGCGGCCGTGGTAACGGCAGGGAATTCCCAGCAGGCACGCACTGATGAGGACCGGCGGCTTCGGCCCGGTGTCTCCAAAGAATGTCCCCTGTTTGGATTCGGCGGTCATGGTTGTTTTTCAATAATGGATCGTCGCCAGAAACGATGTTTCCAGCCCATGCAATAATTGAGATTCAAACATTTTCCACACTGTGTACAATTTGTCAATTCGAGATGTTTGTTTTTTCGGTCGAAACCTCTTGCACGAAAACATTGGACAGTACAAAATCCGCAGTCGAGGCAGTTTATCATCCGTTTGATCTTTACACAAAAATCGAACACGGCAAACAGCAGCCCGAAGCGTAAGCGCCGGGTTTGCCCCGTGTTCCCGCGTCGAAAAACGGGCGCTGACGCTTCCGGCTGCTGCCCCTATCCGAAATCTTTTTGTAAAGATCAGTAAACGCGGCTTCGTTGGGCCGCTATCGTATTGAAGACGGGAATTTTACTGTTCTGCGCGAAAATTTTGATTCAATTGGCAAACGCGAACACTCGCGATCCCTTGATTTTTGAGACTGCGCTCCGCTGCGTCTTGAAAATCAAGGGCCAAATTTTACACAGACCAGTAAACCGGTTTGAGTATATCCTGTTGATCCTGTAATTCTGTCCTACAATAACGATTTATTGTTCGAAAAGACAGTTCGTTTTCGACCGAACTTAGTCGCTCACGATGATCCGGAAGCCGACGTCGTAGACAGGCTGCTCATCAAGGTAATCCTGTCGGAAAGTCACTTGGGCTCGATTGGGCTCATCGTACCAGGAACCTCCCTTCACGATTTTCCGGTTCGGTTTTTCCGGTGATAAAGGGGTTGCCGTCCACTCCGAGACGTTGCCGTGCATGTCGAACAACCCCCAGGGGTTGGCCGCATAACTCCCGACGGCCGCCGAAACGCGACTGTGATCGTTCACTCCTGGAACCGCCGGTCGCCAGGGCGGAAGCGTTTCCGCACGCCCTTCCCAACTGAAACGGTCGATTTGCTGGTTGCTGATATCCGAGAGATTCGCATACGCCGAAAAATCGGCCTCCGTGGTTCCATACCAAAGTGCGGAGCGTGTTCCCGCCCGGGCGGCATGTTCCCACTGTTCCTCGGTCGGCAGTGCGATCGTCTTCCCCGTCTTTTCCGAGAGCCAACGGCAGAATTCCCCGGCGCGAATCCAGGAAACGCGAACGACCGGTTGCTCCGGATGCGAAAGCGACCAACCTTTTTCCCCGGGACTGAAGTGCATGAAGTCGCCGAACTCAATGCGACTGTCGTGCGCCGGATCGAAGGCGGAAAATTGCCGGTTCGTAATTTCCGTCCGCGACATCAGGAACGGCTTCGCGGATCCGTCGGCCGGAATGGGAACCAACTCGATTTCAATTCCCTCGGCCAAGGAAAGCCGGAACCCTTCGCCAACCGGTTTGACATCAGAGCCCGAAGCGTAAGCGAGGGCCGGAGAGGCGAGGGACTCGCGAACGTTTCGCGTTCCGACCTCGGGTTTCAAGACCGCCGGCGGATATTCGATGTTCGGGTCGTCGTCCAAGAGCGAGTTCATTCCCGTGTAGCGCTGCCGCATTTCGTGACGCCGGGCGAACTGGTGTTTAACCAGCGCCGGATTGTCGTCCTGGATAATGTCCCGCCAATTCCCGTGAAACGGGGCGTTCAAATCGATCCAGGTGACGAGCCGGTCCCAGGCTTCCGCGTCCGGATCGACGCAGTAATGCCCCTGTTTGAGCAACTGGACGAGCCGAGTGGTGTCGGCGTGATATTCCCACGGATGCGGAACCTGCATCGTTCCTTCCTTGGTCGAGGTTCGAACGAAACGCCTCAATTCGTAATAAGCCCGCGAAAATCGGGATTTCTCATTGATGTAACTCCCGTGTTCCAAAAGCGGCTTTTGCGGGCCGTCCTCTAACGAAGCGATTCCGAGATATTTTTCGTTCCCTTCGTGGTGACACTCCGTGCAGTATTTGTCGAGCACCGGCTGAACTTCCCGGACGAACGAAAAACCACGCGGCGGTCCGTACCAGGGTTCGATCGGCGAAGGCCGCGACCGGGCCGCCTTCGAGGAGATCGGGGCAATGACGGTGTTTTGCTCTTCGTGACAGCCGATGCAGGAGACGACTTCGCCCGGCATCGCGGTAATCCAGCTTCGCATGACCTGGATCGCCTTCCCTTCTTCGTCCAACGGCTGCATCGCGATGGGGGTGTACGCCGGGACCGTGAAATAGGCGGAACCATCGTCGTAAACCGGAACCGTGCCGAGAATGCGTCGCGGATCCCAAGGGCCGTCCATGCCGATGCTGTAAGGCTCCGCACCCATGCCTTGGTAAGAGAATTGATAGGAGTAAAGCCGGAGCGATTTGACGGTCCCCTTGCGGACGCCCGACAAACCTTGTCCTTCGTAAATATTCGCGATGAACATTTCGGCGTCTTGCCGTTCCGGTTCCGTCCGGTCCGGAATAATCGGCGGCCGCGGGCGTTTTTTCAACGGAATCGGTTCCAGCATCGCGTAGCCGGGCTCTTCGTGAATCAAAACCATGTTGTCGAACGTATCGACCAGGTAAATCCCCCACGGCCTGTCCGGGGCGGGCTTGGCCGAGACGATCAGGAAATGTTCGTCCAGCGGCATCGGGTGCAGGAATTTCGGCCAGGTCCGTTCGATCGGCAGATCGAGCATGACCGGCTGCACCTCGCGGCCGAAACCGGGGATACGCTGGATCGCCCCGTCGCTTTCCCGGCGTCCCCGGGCGGGATCGAAAAGGACGAGGTCCCCCATTCGCGGGAGTTCGTGATGCCCGCCGACGACGGCGACGAACTTGCTCGATGTGTTCGGGATCGGCTGCGCGAAGAACATCGAGCCGGGCCAATACGAACCGCTGCCGTAGTATTCCGTCTGGTTCGTGCCGTCCGGATTGGCGTGAAAAAGAATCCGCGAAAAGGCGTGCGGGATGTCGGTGTATTCCCAACGCAGATAAAGGAGCCGTCCGTTGTTCAAAACAGTCGGGCACCAATCCTGATCCTGTTCGTAAGTCAACTGCCGAATCCGGCCGTCCCGGTCGTAACGATAGAGATTACAGGTCGCCGCGTCGCCGTTGACGCAGGGAACACCCGCGAAGCAGGCCGTGGAACAGAACACGACATTGTCGTCGGGGAGGTAGCAAGCATCGTAGCAATCGACGTCGGTATCGGGAATCAGCGGCAGCTGACGGACCCGTGAACCGTCGAGGTTCGATTCGAAAACGCGCCAATGTCCGTCCTCGTTGATCGAGCTGAACAGGATTCGATCGGCGTCGAAATGCAAATCGACATCACCGATAAAGCGACCCCCTTCCGGCTTCAAGACATTTTTTAAAACCGCTTTCGATTTCCAGTCCGAAAGGATCGCGAGGCTGTTCTCGTAACCGGTTTTCGGCAATTTCGTGTTGGCGTGATAGTTCAGCGGCAGCCCGAGTTGGTTTTCCCCGCGTCGAATCAGGAGCAAGCGGTCGAAATCAAGCAGCGGATTGGCCAACAGCGCTTCGCGTCGCAGGGCGTCGAGCCGGGCGGCGTCTTCTTCTTCGCCGGATGCTTTCCGGGATTCTCGCAAGGCGTCGAGTCGGTCCGAAAATTCCGCGCCGCGCGGATAACGTTCTCCGAAGGTTTTGCTCAAATATCCGATCGCACGATCCAAAGCGTCGATCTCTTCCTCGATTTTTGGCCGAGGCGAGCCCGGTGCCGTTAGCGAACCGTCCAGATAGCGAACCATATTCGAGACCAGAGTCTCGAAATTCCGGCGATGACCGCGCGGGGCTTTCTCGTAGATCGCACCGATATGGCAGGGAACGGCGAGCAGTTTTCCTTTTTCGAGCGGGTATTCCAGGTGCGGGATATTCCGCTGTTCCGGATTGACACCGATCAGACGCCCTTTGCCCGCTTCAAAAAGCGACCAGCAGGGATACGTAACATTGGAGAGCCAAAGAACGCCGCGATCCCAATCGAGGCCGGTAAAAACCGGATGAGCCGCGACGGCCGGTTGCAGCCCGGACTGATCGCGATCGTTGCCGAAAACCAGCGGTTTCGTTTTGACGGTGTCGAGCCCCATCGGCTCAAGCAGCAGCGTCGCCGTTCCGGTCAACAGCACTCCGCGGTCGGCCTCGAGAAATCGGTGAATCGATTGCAGAAAATTCGAAGAACGAAACGCCGAACCTTCCGGCAGCGGTTCGCTGGTGTGAATCCAGAGAACGGAAAACGAATCAAGCGAAACACCAGCTCCGGACGAATCGACGAACCGGCCGTCGACGTCCAGATGCAACAGCGTCGCACCGAAAAGGCGTTCCGCGATGTCCCGGACGGTCATCGATTCGAGGCTCAGCGGCCGTTTCGCCGGTTCGTCCAACAGAACGGCGACGCGTTGCCCGTTGTTCGGCTCTGTCGGTGCAACGGCGGCTTGCAGAGGTTCCTGCGAGTAGGCGAAAACGATGAGCAGGAACGGTATCCAATGCAAACGAAGTGTTTTCATGATTTCATTGACCTGTGAAAAAAGTGAGAACCACAGAGCCGCGTGCTGTACACGCGAATTATAATTGCCGACCTTGGACTTCGCGTGCCTAGCACGCGGCTCTGTTGCATCCGCTCAAAAAAAGCCCGTCTCAAGAACTTTGCCCCGGCACGGGCGGGGCGTAAAGTCCGTCCGCTCCCGGCTTGAGCGGCGGCTCCATTTGAAGCGAAATGTCGGATTCGGCCGGTCCGTAAACAGCCCCCGCAGCGAGCGCCGCGTCCCAAAAAACCTCTTTGCCGTTGCGGCAGGCCATAAATCCCAGGATTCCGGCCATCGTCGTCCGGATCATCCGACGGCCGTCGTTGATCGGCTTGCCCTCGGCGATCGAGGTGAACAGTTCGTATTGCTCCTGGACGTACATGTCGCGCTCGCGGTCGCCGGCCGTCCAGATTTTGTTCCCCTTCAGGTCGGTGAAGTACGGCTTGTCGGTCCCTTGAAAATGGCAACGGCCTTTCGTGCCGTGCAGGACGTCCTTGTTCGAATTGAAGCATCCGAACGCGGTGCGGGTCATGCCGTAAATCTTTTTACCGTCGGCGAAATCGAGGATCATCGCGCTGTGGTCGAACAGGTCTCCCATCGTTGGGATAAACATTGAGGAGCGACCGCCGACGCCGTAGGCGCTGACCGGAGCCGCGTCGCCGAGGGCGGTCATCACGGAATCGATGTTGTGCAAGAGCGATTGGAGAATTTCGTCGCCGGCCAACCAGGTGAAGTGATACCAGTTGCGGAATTGGTATTCGGTTTCCGTCCAGCCAGGCTGTCGTTCGACGAGACTGTACGGCGTACGAACGTAATCGCATTGGATCGAAACGACCTCGCCGATTTCCCCCTCGGCGATGCGGCGGAACGCTTCGCGGCGGAGCGTGTCGTAGCGATAGCAGAGGCCCGAAACGATCGCCGTGCCGTTCTTTTCGGCAATCTCGGTCGCTTTCTGCACGATTTTGATCCCGGCGGCGTCCATCGCGTGCGGTTTCTCGACGAACAGGTGTTTCTTCGCCTCGACGGCCGCCAGCGTGTAGAGGGGATGAAAACGCGAGGCGCAGGCGACCAACACCGCGTCGGAATTTTCGATGACCCCTTTGTAGCCGTCCAGGCCCGAGAAACAACGCTCGTTCGGGACATCGACACGCTCAGGATGCTCGTTTTTCAAGGCGTCGCGGGATCGCTTGGCACGATCCTCGAAGGTGTCGGCCATAGCCACCAATTTCACGTTCGGGACCGCCGTGAAAGCGTTGATCGCGGCACCACAGCCCCGGCCGCCGCAGCCGATGAGCCCGATTTTAATCATGTCGCTCCCGGCGGCGTGAACGCCCCGGGCGGCGGAAATCCCGAGCGTCGCCACGCCGAGCGCCGTGCTCGTTTTCAAAAAATCCCGTCGGGATGTTTGTTTGTTCGTATTCATGAAAAACCTTTCCTGATTGTGAGTCTGTTGCACGATAGTGGATATTTTTTCTCACAAAGACACGAAGTTCACAAAGGAAGGTTTGGGATTTCCAACACCTTCGTGTCCTTTGCGCCTTTGTGAGAAAAAATGTTTGTGTTCGTCAAACGACGATACCGCCGCGTTCGGCGGAGCGGTAGGCGGCCTCGCAGAGCAGCACGTTGTGCAGCCCTTCTTCGCCGTCGAGCGGTTTGCCGTCGAGGATCGAGGCGGCATGTTCGTCGATCACCGCCTGGTAAATATTTTCCGGCGTGTCGATGAAAAAGTTTTCCTGCTTCGTAAACGTGTCGAGTTCGAGACGCTGGCGGATCGGCTCATCGGCGTAACCGGAAAGCTGGAACAGCGTCCCGTAACTCCGCAGCGCGGCCTCGGAGCCGTAAATTTCGTAGCCGAGTCCGGAAAGCGTCCCGCCAAGCCCGCCGCGCCGGTCGCAGAACGAAACCCGCACGGAACAGCTCAAGCCGTTCTCCAGCGTCAGCCGGATGTAAGCGCCGTCCTCGACCTTGATCGACATCATCTTGGGATAATATGTCGCGGCCAGGGATTTGATGCGGCTCTCGAATAGGAACTCGGCCATGTAAAAGCAATGGCTCGCGACGTCGCCGATCGGGCCGCCGAGTTCGCCGGGATCGGAGCACCGCCAGGTCGCCGCTTCGGCCGGATCGTAACCGTACTCGAATTCCATGTGCAAGCAGGCGTCGTTCACCGTGCCGAGTTTTCCGCCGCGGATCATGTCCCGAGCCTTTTGGTTCAGGACGTTTTTCGTCATCATGTGATCGACGCTCAAACTGAGCTTTTTGGCCCGGGCCAGCTCGACCAGCGTTTTGATCTCTTCGCTGTTGACACCGAGCGGCTTGTCGGCGAGGACGTGCTTGCCCGCTTCGAATGCCGCCGTCGCCAGCGGGACGTGCGTCCGGTTGTTCGAAACGATGAACACGGCTTCGACCGCCGGATCGGCCAACACGGCCGCCGTGTCGGCGTACCATTTCAAGCCGAGTCGTTCGGCGTCGGTCTTTCTCCGCGGGGTCCGACTGGTCACGCCGATCAGTTCGGCGTGTTTCGGCCGTCCTACACGCTTGGCGTCGCAGCCGAAGCCTTCTTTGGCGATTTTGTTCTCGGCGAACCCGCCGAAACCGAGTATGGCGTATTTGATGGTTTTCATATCTATCGGCAGTTGGTGATGTGTTTCTCACAAAGGCACGAAGGACACAAAGTGCAACCTGTTTCTTCTACTCCTTTGTGAACTTTGTGCCTTTGTGAGAATAAATGATTGAAAAAGGTTGACTGATATATGGATTAGCGGGTTTCCTGGACGCCTTGGTCGAGCGCAAAATACGGCTCGCGCGTTTTCCAGGCCCCCTTGGTGAAATCGGGAAACTCGACGGGCCGGTTTTCGGCGATTGAGCGGCCGGAGAGTTCGACGACGGCGCTCATCGTCACGGAATCGAAAACGTCCAGCGGCGCCGGCCCCTTGGCGAGGACGGCGTTCACCAGCTGCCGAAGCTCGCAGCCGTCGGTGCCGCCGTGCCCGCCTGCATACGTTTCGCTCCAGAAACGGTGGTTGTACTTTTTTTCGTAAGGAGCCCACGGTTCCCACTCGCCGGGCTTCGGCGAAACCCCTTCGAGATAGACCGAGCCCTTCTCTTCGTCGTAAATCCCTTTGGTTCCTTGCACCATCCAGCGATTGGCGTACGGTCGGGGGAGTTGCGTGTCGAGATTCAGGACCACCGTTTTTCCCAGGGCGGTTTTGAGAATCGACGTGACGACATCCCCTTGCGGAAAAGCGGTCGTCGCACCGGGATGGTCGGCACCGAAACGTTCCTTCATCCGAACGTTGACTCCTTTGGCCGGGGTCGCGACGGAATAAATTTCCGTGAAGCGGTCGCCGACGTTGATGTCGAGCCAACTTAAAACCGGGCCTAACGCATGGGTCGGATAATAATTGCGATTGTACTTCTTGAAGTACTGGAGCTGCCAGCGTTCGCCCCCTTTCGCGTCGTAGTAGAAATAATCGCGGCAATCGTGCGAGTAGGCACATTGGGCGTGAACGATCTCGCCGAGCAAGCCAAGCCGGATCATGTTCAGCACCGCGAGGTTGTCTTGTCGGAAGCTCCAATTTTCAAGCATCATGCAAGGAATCTTGAACTTTTCGGATGCTTCGACCAGTTTCCAACAGTCCTCGACGCTCGTCGCGATGGGAACCTCGCAGCCGACGTAGACGCCTTTCTCCAAGGCGGCCAAACTGATTTCGGCGTGCATCGGCCAACCGGCGGCGATGATCGCCAGGTCGAGTTTTTCGGTGTCGAGCAGTTTTCTCCACGCATTTTCGTCGTCGGCGTAAACCGTCGGAGCGGGCTTTCCGGCATCGACGCAAATCTTGGCGGCACGCTCTGCGGAGGCTTTGAGGAGATCGCAGACGGCGACGACTTCGACCTCCGGAAAGGCGAGGAGGCATTGCATCAGGCCGGTGCCGCGATTGCCGGTTCCGATCACGGCGAGGCGGATCTTTTTCGACCCGGTTTGAGCGACGGCATTCCAGGTCAAGGAAGCAGCCGCGATCCCGGCGGCACTCTGTTTCAAAAAGGTTCGACGTTTCATGGTTATTTTCGAGGTTAAAGATTGACTAGCCCCAAGCGCCAGCGCGGGGTGATATTGGCAGCTTAGCGGTCAGCGGCTTAGCAGCTTAGAAGACTGTTTTCGAAGCCGCTAAGCTGCTAAGTTGCTAGGCTGCACGGTTTTATCACCCCGCGCTTACGCTTGGGGCTAGTATGATAGCATCACTTCGCATACCGGTCGGCGACCTTCTTGAAGGCGTCGATGCACGCCTGAATGTGCTTTTCTTCATAAACGGGATGCGTGAAGAAGCACATGGTCCGGTCGGTCATCCAACGGGCGGTCTTGCAGTCGACCTTCGAGTAATCGATCTTGCGGGCCTTCGGGTCCTCGAACGGATAGTTCGCCGTTCCGAAACCGTTGCGTTCGATGTAGACCCGTTCTTTATACATTTCGGGCCAGAGCACGCTGTAAACGGGAACGCCTTCCGCGCCGACCGCCTTGATGAAGGTCTTGATATCGCAACTCAATTTGTCGAGATCGAGCACGAACGGCGCCCACCAATACGCGTTCTGCCGCTCCGCTGTGTCGATCGGGGCGTGCTGCACGACGGGATGCTTTCCCAGGGCGTCGAGGAACATTTTGCCGTTACGGATGCGATTCTTGAGATTCCACGAATCGAATCGGGCCAATTCGCACAGGCCGATTTGCGACTGCATCTCGGTCATCCGGAAGTTGAAGCCGACCCGTTTGTGAATGTACATGAGTTTGCCTTCCATTTCGAGCAAGTTGAGCCGCTCCTTGACGTCGTAACCGTGATCGCGAAACGAACGGCATTCCCAGGCCAGGTCCTCGTCGTCGGTGACGACCATGCCCCCTTCGCCGCCGGTTGTGAAATGCTTGCTTTGGCAGAAACTGAAACAACCGGCATCGCCGATAGTTCCCGCTTTTTTGCCTTTGTAAACGCCGCCGAAACATTGGGCGCAATCCTCGACGACCTTGAGTTTGTGTTTCCGCGCGATTTCCAGAATCGGGTCCATGTCGGCGACGACGCCGTAAAGATGGACGACGAGAATCGCCTTGGTCCGCTCGGTGATCTTGCTCTCGATGTCGGCGGGATCGATCAGGTGGTCGGTCCGGACATCGGCGAAGACCGGGAGCGCGCCCGCCTGCATCGCGCAGAACGACGAAGCGATGAACGAGTACGACGGACAGATCACTTCGTCGCCGGGCCCGATTCCCAACGACGCCAAGGCGACGTGCAGCGCGGCAGTGCCGTTGGTGACGCTGATCGCATGTTTCGAGCCGTTCCAGCTCGCCCAGGCTTTTTCGAATTCCTGGCCGATGGGACCGGTCCAATAATTGACCTTGCCGCTACGGAGCGGTTCCATCGCTTTTTGAATCGTCGATTCCTCGAACGACGGCCACATCGGAAACGGTTCGTTCCAGACGGGCGTTCCACCTTCCAACGCGATTTTTTCAGCGGACATGATTTTCTCCATGGTTAATGAACTGTGCAAAAAGCTTTGATCTCATTTTCCGTCATCCTCGCGCTGGCGGGGATCCAGATATTACGGTTTCCGTCTGGACCCCCGCCTGCGCGGGGGTGACGGAAATTCATTACCCCAAGAATAAACCTTGGCGATATTTCTAGGGAATGTTACTGTTTGGGTTTATTTTTCAAAAACGAACGAATAGATATCGGCTTCCCGCAACGAAAACCTGATCTTGATCGGTTGGCCGGACAACGAGGCGAGTTCCTCATTGCCTTTCCAGCTTACGGTCCGATCCAGGGAGTCTCCGAAGATGGCATCGCAATCCGCCAGAGCGAATCCCGGGATCGGCTTGTTTTCCATGTCGAGCAGCTCGACGCGAATTTCCCCGGCGGCGCTGGTTCCCATGTTGATGGAAAGACGACGGCCCTCGAAAATCAACGGTTTGCTCGTCATTTCCCCTTGTTTCGATTTGGCGTGAAGCGAGGCGAAGCCGTCGATCCGGAGCGCGAACCGCCGCAATCGGGCCGAGTCGCCCGTGAAATACGATTCCGTCGAGTAGAGCGACAATTCAGCCGGCGTGTCGGGTTCCGTCGGCTCCGTCTCGACGACATGCCAGGCGATGTAATTGTCGCCGTAGGACCAATTGTCTTTCGTGCGAAGCCCCGGAGCGAGAAAAACATCATTGCTTTGCCGGAAATTGAGTCCATCACGACTGGAGATGTACACAGAATCCGTCACGACGGTCCCGTACCGCAAGGTCCCGTTTTCGATTTTTTGGCCCAAGCCCATGCGTTCCCAGCGAAGCTCCTTTTCCGGCAGCAGTTCCGTGGAGCGGGAGATCGGTTCATCACGGCAGTATCGGGCGGGGAATCCGATGTAAAGGTGTGGCGCTCGATAATAGGGCATGATTTGGTTGACATAAAACGCCTCGGTTTGTTTCGGCCCCTCGCCTTCGAGAAAATGGATCGCGCCTTCGCTGGTCCAGTTCAGGAAGTCGTCTGAAACCGCTCGGCAGACACTCCGAACGCCTTTCTCAAACGTTCGATAATACAAGACGTATTTCTTTTCCGTTGTCGACCAAAACGCGACGTTTTGGGAGTCGAAAGCTCCTGTCGTAAAAACGGCTTCGTCTTTCATCGGTGTCCAATGGATTCCGTCCGGCGACTGGAAAGCCCAGAGACCGCCGGGCCAGCCGATCAGTCCAATGGCCTTGTATTTCGATTCCGGCGCCACTCCTGGCCGGGTATCAAGGAAAACGTTGAAATCGTGCATTTCCGTTTTGCCGATTTTCTCGTACACGATATTGTTCTTGTTGGAGCCGCGAAAGTCGAACAGTTCCAACTCTGGGCGATTCCAGTGAACGCCGTCCCGACTTTCCTGATAGGCGATGACCAGCGGATGGGCTTTCGAACCGTAATGATTCCAGGATTTGTAGTACATGCGGAACAGCGGACCGTTTTGATCCGAGTCTTTGAAAACGGTGACGTACCCGCAACCGCAGCCTTCCCAGGGCTTATCCCAAACGGTCGAGATTTCCTTGCGTTCCGGATGATGGACGAGTATCTGGACGTTTTCCGAGGATTCGATCCAGAAATCGTCCAGAAACAACTCCCGTCGATTGCCGATATCGACCGGATCCGCGAAACACGATATCCCGACGAAAAAGAACAGGAACGAAACGGCGATTATACTTTTTTTCATGGATACGGATGGGGGGAAGAAAGAGAATCGATGTTCAGTTTTCTCTCACAAAGGCACGAAGGACACAGAGGAAAGCCCGGTTATTCAACTCCTTTGTGAGCTTTGTGCCTTCGTGAGAAACAACTCCTTACGAATTTACGGTTTCACAGTGTTCAAGTTTTATCGTCGTCGAGCCCCAGCAGCGGGTCGTTCAAAAAGACCGGCTTGTAGCCGCGTTCGGTGAGGAATCCGAACGCCCGGTCGAGGCGGTCCCAGTGGTCCGGCAGGTAATAGTGGTAAAACGGCCAAAAATATTGTTCGTGCGTCATCAGGTCGACGAACTCCGCCGTTTTCGGGTCGGCGGTCGCTTTTTCGAGCGTCGGCACGACGGCCTCAAGTTTGACGAGATTGGCGACCATATCGATTTTCGAGAATACAATGCCGCTCTCCGTATCGAGGAGAAAATCGTTCTTCGAAAGGTACTCGCAACGCCCGGCGTCCATTTGATAGGCGACCGAATAACCGCCGTCCGGCTTTTTCGTGAAATAGCCGCTGAGTGCCGTCACTCCGTGAGCGGCGAGCGGTTGGTAGGTCTCCGGCCGGATTTGACCGAAATGAATGACCGTCGAGGGGAGGTAGGTTTGATCGCCGGCGAATCGCTTGATCTCCGTTCCGACTTGGACGAAGTCGCCGATGAGCGTTTCGGCCGAGGCGTCTTTGTACGGTTCGCCGGGATGCTCGCGCTTGGCGTGAAACAGCAGGCGGAGCCAGTCGGCGTTGTCCTCCCATTCCGATTTGTATTTGTCCGAAAACTGCGAAAGATTGAAGTATTCCCTCTCGTCCGACGTTTCGTAAAACAGGTTCAACGCGAACTTCGTGCCGTATTTTCGATGTAGCTTGCGACACCCTCCGAGGAAATCATCGTCGAACAGGCTCTTGTACGAATTCTTGTGAATTTCCCTCAGACAGAAAATCGTGTCGTCGACCGTAAAGCGGTATCGGGGAAACGAATTCCGCAACCACCAAACCGTGATCCGCGTTTCGCGGACGCTGCCCGACGGCTCGGTCGAACGGACGAGGATTTCGTTCGTTTTTTCGCGGAGTTCGATCTCCGCTTCGAAAAGTTTTCCGTTGCGTTGGCTTTCGAGGCCGTCGACCGACACGACCGCGTCCGGTGGAGCCTCGCCGGAGACCTTGATTCTCAGGGCGATCGGTTTGCCGTCGGCGCCTTCGCGGACGCCGATCACCGGATCGCCCGAGCGGCGGTGTAACACCGCCCCGGAAAACGGCTGGTCGACTCGAAGCGTACTCCCCCCGGTTGCCGTATCGGCGGAGACAGCGGCGATGCCCCAGGAAAGGCCGACGGTCCACCCCGAGGCGGTTGATAAAAATTCGCGTCGTTTCATGAGATTCCCTAAAATAATCACACCCCCTCGAAGACGCTTGGGGGCTGGTTTCCATCGAATATAAAAGCCGCGGAGCAAATAATCAACATCCTTGACACAAATCGTGTTATACTCAAGTCGGTTTATTGATCATTACGCAAAAAATCGAACACGGCAAACAGCCGACCCGAAGCGTCAGCGCCGGGTAGGCCTCGCGTTTTCGTAGTGGACAACCGGGCGCTGACGCTTCCGGCTGCTGCCCGATTCGAAATTTCCTCTGGAATTTCGACTTTGCAATCGTCCTAGCCCCCTCCTACCGGCTACGGTCTACATCACTCAAAACAACATCCTCAGGAATCGGCTATGAATCAACATCGCTTGGCAATTACAGTAATCTTTTTCACCCTCGCATGGTTTGTCGCCCCAATGTCGGGAGCAGAACGTTCGACGACGTTTTCGCCGAGTTGGACCGGCGATCTGGAGAAGCTGGATTCGCTCCCGTTGACCCCGAACACGGAAACAAGCCTCTTGTATCTGGCGGACGGCACTGACACGTCGGACATGGGCGCCTACAGTCATCATCCGCACGTCTGTTATCACGCGGGCCGGCTCTACGCCGTTTGGTCGAATCATCTTCAAGACGAAGATCATCCGGGCCAACGGGTGCTGGTCCGTCAATCGACGGATCTCGGGCAAACCTGGATCCCCTCGCTCGGCGAACGGCCGGAGATTCTCTTCCCCTCGCTCGATGATTGGAGGAAAAACGGCGATCCGCTGACGGTCGACAATCGCACGGGAACCGCCAACGGCTTCGCCGTCGTCGACGGTGCTCTTTACGCGATCAACGAAGTTTTGCCGACCATTTTCATGCAAGAAGAGGGGGTGGGACGGTTGGCCCGACGGATCAACGACGACGGGACGTTCGGCGAAATTTTTTGGCTCGAAACGAAAGCCCCAATTTCTCCTCCCGGCTATCCGACGTATCCCGATTTGTCCGATCCGAAATATGGTGTCATCGGAGGAAAAATCAACGCCTTCCTCGCCGAGAAAACGAAGAAAAACCTTCTTTCGTGGGATTTTCACGGTCCTCGCAACACGACGACCGAACTGACCGGCGGGTTGCCCGGATCACCCAGTGACGGTCACAATCTTTGCGAACCGACGGCCTCCTACCGAACGGCGGACGGCGTACTCGTCACGTTTTGGCGCGATTTGGGAAGCAACCTTCGCCCCGACGAAGGGCCTTCGCATCGGCTTTACCAAAGCATCAGCCGCGACGGCGGCGATCATTGGTCTCTGCCGGAACGCACCGCGATTCCCAATGCCTGTTCGCGGCCCTGTGCCGGCAATTTGCCCGACGGGACCGTTTATCTGATCAACAACCCGGCGAGCCGCAAGCACCTCGTTCTTTCGCTCTCGCGGGACGGTCGCCTTTTCGACCGCAGTTGGCTCATTCGCCGCGTCGACAGTAAGATGCGATTCGACGGCCTTTACAAAGGATCGTACGCGGCCGCCTACCAACATGCCTGTCTCGGCGGCGATTTTCTGTTCGTCATTTACAGCGTCAACAAAGAAGACGTCGAGATTTGCCGCATCCCTCTCGGACCTTCCGGTCTCGGGCTTTATTGAATAAGGGAACCCCCTCCGGCTTTGCCGGGGGACTTGAAAAGTTTGTAACCGTTCACGGTTTTCCTTGGACCGCAGGCTTCCAGCCTGCAAAATGAGCCCTCGAAATGCTTTCGTCCGGGAAATCCAGGGCTAAAATGTTGGTTTTCACTTCCCAAAAGAGAGGGACTTGCTGGCGGGACGCCTGCGGCCCCGGGTGCA
>JAVBSX010000227.1:0-5877 GCA_031556455.1 Thermoguttaceae bacterium | reverse complement strand
GAAGAGCTGGGAGATTTGACCAGCCAACACCTGCAAACGGTTCGCGCTCTTTTCGAATCGGGCAACACGGAAATCGCGAATATCATGATTTTCGAAACGCTTTCCTACGCCCGGCACCTGGTTGATCCGAAACAGAAACTTTTCCTGCTGCGGCAAATCGGCTCCCAGTTCGCGGCAATGTCCCGTTTTGCCGTCGCCTTTTCCCTGGTTAAGGAAATCGATCTGCTCCTTCTTTCGCCGTCGGCGTTGGTCTCCTCGGCATTCGTTCAAGACCTGGAGGAGCAAAAAGACGCTTTGCTTCGCGAGATCGCGATTCAAGAGGCCCTAGACGGTTCCGTCGACACCGCGTTGAAAACGATCGAAAGGATTTCCGATTTCGACGAATACGAAAATACGCTGACGGCGATCCTTCTTCGGGAAGATCGCCCGGAAACCGTTTTGGAATTGATCGAACGGCTCGAATCGCCGGAACGTCGCTTCGCCGTTTGGAAGCATGCCGCCTTGTTGCATCGTTCCGGCGGCCGGCCGGAAAGCTCGTACGAAACGATCCGCCGGGCCGCGGAAATCGTGTTTCGGGAAATGGACGATTCCGCGAAGAAGGATGCCGCTTTGCGTCAAATTATCGATTATCACCTCAAAGAACAAACTGACGAGTCTTTCTGGGAAGAAGCTTTTTCGGCGATTCAAAAAACGCCCGAACGTTGCCTCGCGCTTCTGCGTTTGGCGCTGCATCATTACGATTCCGACGATACGGACAAGGCGTTTTCCCAAATCGAAGCCGCCCTCAAAGAATCGAATCGAATCGAAGAGCGGCGGGGAAAAGTCGCCGTCTTGAAACAAATCGGCTGGACCTTGGCCTCTTGCAACCGGGAAATCGAATCGAAAGAGTATTACCGGATCGCGATTCAAGAGGCTTCGCGGGAAACCAACGCCTATTCCCGAATCCGTTTTTTTTCGGAAATCGCGAGTTCGATCGCCGATTCCGGACAACGCGGCCCCGCCGTTAAACTGTATCGACAGGCTGTCGCGACGGCTCTCGGGGTCGAGGAGATTTTCCTCCGCTGTTATTACCTGCGGGAAATCGCCGAATCGATGGTCCGGGACGATTTTTCCGAAGAAGCTCTTGAAACCATTGAACAAATCGTCGACCCGGACGAGCAGGAAACGGTCGTCTACTACCAGAAAAGCCTCGCCTTTTCCCGGACGGCGCAAATTCTCCGGGAAAAAGGCGAAGGCTCAGGGGCGGCCGAGGAATTATTGAATCAGGCTTTATCCTTGGCACGGGAGATAACCGACCCGATTTCCCAGGCGGAAGCCCTTCGGAAGATTGCCGAGCTGCGAGAAACCAGGGAAAACCTTTGAAAGTCCGCCGGGCGGCCACAAAAAAACGGCCCGGGAAAGTCGAAACAATCCCAAGCCGCGTGTGTCTTTCGAAGGCGATGATACGCCTTGACGGAAAAAGAATCCGATTAGGATTTCTTCGATCCTTTGCCCTTGGCGGCAGGCTTCTTGGCGGTTTTCGGAGCTTCTTTTTTCGTTTCTTTTTTGACGGCGTTAGCCATTGTCATCTTCCTTGATGCATTGTGAATGTAGAGCCGGGCGAAGTACCTCGACTCAGATGTGCGGGAGTGTACCGATTCCGGAAAAACGAGTAAAGACGAAAATCAAAGTTTTCTTAAAATTTTTTCGCGGAGGGCAATAGACCTGATTGCCCATGCCGCGTCATGTCATTTTATGGAAACCCGTGTACGCGGGCACATCAGAATTTCGTTTACCACGATTTGTATTTTGGGTTTCCGGTTCTATTTCTTTTTCCGCCAAGCGCGGACGGCTTCGAACATCAGCCAGATTCCGAGGAGCAGGATCGCGATGCCGATCGACACCAAATGGTATTGACCGGCGTCCCACCAGCCTCCCTCGGGGGTAAAAAGGCCGAGCAGCATCGCCCAGAACGGCAGCAGCAGCATGATTACGGCCGGAATGCCGAGAAACATCGCCCCACGGCCCCGCCGATGCAAATAAACGGCCCCGACCATGAGCGTCAGCCCGGCGATCAACTGGTTGGCGGAACCGAAGAGCGGCCAAATCAGCATTCCCCCCGTCCCGTAACCACCGGGACCGTAACTCAGGGCCAACAATCCGGAGAGAACGACCCCGATCATCGTCGCGAAATACTTGTTCCGGAGCGGTTCGATCTTGAACGCGAGGCCGAGTTCCTGGAGCACGTAACGCAAGAGCCGCGTCGCCGTATCGATCGTCGTCGCCGCGAAACTGACGATCAGCACTGCCATGATCCCGAGGGCGAGTTCGTGCGGAACGGCGATACTTTCCATAAAATTCGCCCCGCCCTCGACGAACACGCCGACCTGTTTGCCGAGGTTCATTTCGTTCCAGTTCCCGCCGTACTTTTCGTACCAGATGCTGCGAGGGGTCTCGCTCGGATCGACGATAGGCCCGCTCACCTTGCCGAGGTATTCGGGCCAAAGGTGTTTTTTGTCCTCCATTCCGATGCCGGCCGTGCAGGCGATGATCACGATCACGGCCAAAGCCCCTTCCAACAGCATCGCCCCGTATCCGATAAACTGGGCGTCTTTTTTGGTCCGGATCTGCTTGCTCGTCGTGCCGCTGCTCACCAAAGCGTGAAAGCCGCTGACCGCTCCGCAGGCGACGGTAATAAAGAGGAAAGGAAAAATCGCGGGCGCCCCGGCTTGGTTCGCTTCCTCGACCCGAAGGGCCGGGGCCGCTTCGACGATATCGGCCCGACCGGTTGCCGCCGAATAAAACAGGCCGATCATGATGATGAGCATCGCGAGGTACAGCTGTTGGCTGTTGATGTAATCCCGCGGTTGGAGCAGGAGCCAAACCGGCAACACCGAAGCGAAAAAGCAATACACCAAAAGCACCAGCGTCCAAAGAATGACCGGTGTTCCGTAGGTCGGATTGATGCTCGGAAATTCGATCGGCGGCAAGAGGTAGGTTCCGGCGATGATCCCGGCGTACAGCAGCACGAGCGAGGCGAGGGCGGGGAACAGCAACGGCCAATGAAAACGGTAGACGAGCAAGCCGACGACGACGGCGATCGGGAGGGAGGACCAGACGGCGAAGACCGAGTTCGGGAACAGGGCGAACAGGGTCGCGATCACGTTCGCGAAGACGGCGACGACGATCACGAGGATAAAAGCGAGTAGGATCAGGAACAGCGTTCGGGCGGAGGGGGAAAGGATTTTGCCGGTAACATCGCCCAGGGTTTGTCCCTGGTTGCGGACGGAGAGAATCAGCGCGGTCAAATCGTGAACCGCTCCGATAAAGATCGAGCCGAAGATGACCCAAAGCAGCGCGGGCAACCAGCCCCACATCACGGCGATCGCCGGACCGACGATCGGCCCGGTCCCGGCAATGCTGGTAAAGTGGTGCCCGAAGAGGACGAACCGGTTGGTCGGCACGAAATCGACGTCGTCCCGCTTGGTTTCGCTCGGCATCTTCGCGCTCATGTCGATTTGAAACAACTTTCGGGCGATGAACCGACCGTAAGTGAAGTAGGCGATGTAAAAACCGAAAAACGAAAGCAGGGCAACAAGGAGTGTTGACACGGGAGGAAGTGGGAAGATTTGTTAGGTAAGCATTTGTTGGTTCTTTGATACAGGTTCAGATTATGGAATATACACGGGCGAGGGGGGGAGTACAATGCAATTTCGCTGAAAAGTCGTTTCCCAGGGGCTTTTTTATTCCCCTTTTTGATGTAGAATGAATAAAAGTTGGAATAATGATACTTTTTCAAAAACCGGCCGTTCGAATGAGAACTCCCGGATGTCAAATAGGAATACTTCGGTTGTTTGTGATTTGTCGAAAAAGCCCCGCAACCGTCATTTCGAGCGAAGCGAGAAATCTCACCCTCGCCAAAAGACTTGAAATTCAACCCCGCTCGCGAGGGTGAGATTTCTCCTTACGCTTCGCTTCAGTCGAAATGACGAAAATCACTACGCGATCGAAGTGTTACACAAATAGCATTTCGTACCCATGATTACGACTTCGGATTCTTTCAAATCGTCGCGAATTGCCGAAATAACCCGGTTTTCCGCTGGGGTTGACGCGACCGTTGTCGCGATTAATGCCGACCGGGAACTGCAAGGCCGACTGATGGGGCTCGGTCTTTTCGTCGGTTCCCGGGTTCACCTTTTTCAAGGCGGGCAGGGAAAATCGGGCCCGCTGCTGCTCGGCATCGACAACACCCGAATCGCCCTGGGACGGGATGTCGCCCGGACCATTATTGCGGAAATTGAAAATTGAAAATTGACAATTGAAAATGTGAGCCGGGACCTGCGGTCTCGGTTCATGGTTCTTGAGTCTATTCCTTTCGATCAAGGGAATCGCGGTTATGAGATACTGGACGGCAGGGGAATCGCACGGCAAAGGAATTCTCGCTTTTTTGGAAGGCTTCCCGGCCGGATTCGCGGCCAATACGGAATCGATCGACGCGGAATTGCGGCGGCGGCAAGGGGGATATGGCCGCGGAGGCCGACAGTCGATCGAAACCGACCAGGTCGAATTTCTCAGCGGAATCTGGAAGGGAGCGACAACCGGAGCCCCGATCGGGCTTTGGGTCAAGAATCGCGATTACAAAATCGACGAGATGCCGGAAATTGATTTCCCCCGGCCCGGACACGCCGATCTGAGCGGAGCGATCAAGTACCGCTCGCCGATTCGCCCGATTCTCGAACGGGCCAGTGCCCGGGAAACAGCCGGTCGGGTCGCGGCCGGGGCACTCGCCCAAGGGCTGTTGAACCATTTCAAAATCCGCGTCTTTGGGTACGTTGTTTCCCTCAACTCCCTTGATTTGAGTCCGGAAAAATTCGGCTCGCCGGAAGAAGTGCGTGCGGCCCGCGATCGCAGCGAGGTTTATTCCCTGGTCCCCCAACGCGACGACGAGGCGAAAGCGTTGATCGACCGTTTTGCCGGAGCGGGGGACACCCTCGGAGGCGTCGTCGAAGTTCGCGTGTTCGGCGTTCCGGTCGGGCTCGGGACACACGCTCAATGGGACGGCAAACTCGACGGTCGCCTTGCCCGGGCGGTGATGTCGGTTCAATCGGTCAAAGGGGTCGAAATCGGGCTTGGTTTTGAATCGGCTCACCGGCCCGGTTCGGAAGTACACGACCCGATCGGGCATGATCCGGAGCGTGGTTTTTTCCGCTCACGCAACAACGCCGGGGGAGTCGAAGGGGGGATCAGCAACGGCGAGCCGATCGTGATTCGGGCGGCCCTCAAGCCGATTCCGACGCTGAAAAATCCGCTCCCGTCGGTTCATCTCCGGACGAAAGAGCCGAAACCGGCCCAATATGAACGGAGCGACGTTTGTGCGGTCCCGGCCGGGTCTGTCGTGCTCGAAAACGCCGTCGCCCTCGAAATCGCCCGGGCCTTTCTCGAAAAATACGTCGGGGACAGCATCGTAGAAATCGCCGAACGCTATACGGTTTGACCGGGGGCGGGAACGGTCGAATCAATGCGAAAATTCTTCAAAAACCTCTTTTAAGAGGAACCTTTTTCCCCGGCTCTGGTTATAATAAGAGGTTTGTTTGGCCGTCGCCGGGACGACAGTCCTCCAGCTCTTGATATTTCAAGACTTTTCAAAGAATCATGAAAAAACTGCTCGCATTTCTTTTGCTGCTTTGTATGGGGGGCGGGGCGGTCTATTATGTCTCGCACAAATCCGCCGCCGGGCCGTTGATGCACCTTCGCACGGAAGCGATCCGACGCGGCGATCTGCTTTCGACGGTCAATGCGACGGGGACGCTCCAGCCCGAAGAGATCGTCAACGTCGGCGCCCAGGTCGCCGGTTTGATCGTCTCTTTCGGCGAAGACCCGAACTCGCCGTCGAAGCAC
>JAVBSX010000144.1:0-2799 GCA_031556455.1 Thermoguttaceae bacterium | reverse complement strand
AAAATGGATTTTCGTAAACGTAAATTCGGATTCCTTTCCGGAAGAAGATATCCCTTCTCTCAGGTTATCGGTTTCGAGGACATATGTAAAGCATATTTGATAAAAATTGCCCGATCTTTATGTTTTTGCCAATCATCCCATACTCCGCAATCACATACAGTCAATACAATCGGAATGATCGTTCGTCTCGTTTCCGAATTTTTTCTGAAGTTGCCGCAAAAAAACCGCATAAACGCCCCAACATCGAGCTGACTGCATCAGCGGTCGGTTAGTATCCGTTTTCAAGAGGCCTGACGAGGGTTGCATTGTCATTTTTAGCGAGAGGAAACGCAGAGGCCACAGGGAAGGCTTCTATTGAAAAACTCCGCGACCTCCGCGTCTCTGCGCGAGATTTTGAACTTTGCAATTTTCGTGTCTTCTTGCCGAAAAGCGTTCTTAACGATATCATTATTGTATACTCAAGTCGGTTGAAAAGTCCCGTCTTCAGTACGCTAGCGGCCCAGCGAGGCCGCGGTTTGACAGTGGGCGAAGCACATTTTGCCTGGACGTCAGGTCCTCGCCCCTACCGGCGACGGTATATCGGTGTTTCTTTTGCTTTTGGAACTTTCCTTCATTTTTCCGCGACAATGTCAACTCCCGAATACACTCCGGAACCGCCGCGGCCCCAACGCCCGAGTTCTCTTCCCTTTTTAGTGCTCTTTCTCTGTTTTCTTTTCGGAATTTGGGCGATCCCCTGGGTCGCGTACCCGATTTCGTATGCGATTAACCGGGGTGCGGAAAAAGCGAAACTCGAAGCGGCCAAAGAAATGCTCGCTGAAATGGAAAAAGCGGAGCAAGCCGGAAAATCGGTTCCGCAGGCGACAATTATTCCCTGGGTGGTCAAAAAAGTCGGCCCTTCCGTCGTCGGAATCAAGACACATGAGGTCCAACAGCGACCGGCGAGTTTCAACGACTTTTTTCAAGGACGACGCTCGGGCGGTTACGAACAGGTGTTCGGCGAGGGCTCCGGCGTTATCGTCGATAAGGAAGGTTATATTTTGACCAATTACCATGTCGTCGCCAACGCCGACGAAATCCAAGTCCGACTGAGCGACGGTCGCGACATTAACAAGGTCGTCCTGATCGGTTACGATCGCGAAACCGATCTCGCGGTTTTGAAAATCGAAGTGTCCGATCTCAATGCAATGGAATGGGGGAACAGCGACGCGGCCGATGTCGGCGACGCGGTCCTCGCGATCGGCAATCCCTTCGGCCTTTCCCATACGGTGACCCAGGGAATCATCAGCGCGAAAGAACGACTCAATCCGATCCCGGCCGGTCCCGCGGTCCAGGAATTCTTGCAAACCGACGCCGCGATCAACCCCGGCAACAGCGGCGGGCCTCTGGTCAATATGCAAGGCCAATTGATCGGAATCAATACGGCGATTTACGGAGAGACCTACCAAGGGATCGGTTTCGCGATTCCCAGTTCGCTCGCGGAAAAGGTGTACAAACAAATCCGCAAAACCGGCGGCAACCTGACACATGGTCGACTCGGTGTCCAGTTGGAAGATGTCGCGAAATCCCATGCCGAACAAAACGGAATCAAATCCGGAAAAGGGGCGATCATCGTCCGTGTCCTTCCGAATTCCCCCGCCGAAAAAGCGGGCTTGGAAGACGGGGACATTATCGTCAAATGGGGGGACACGGATATTACCGGCAGCACGCAGCTGACCCATTCCGTGATCTTGACGCCGCCGAATACCGAAGTGCCGATTACGGTGATTCGCAACGGGGAAACAATCGAAAAGACCGTGACCGTAGAAACCCGTTCGGCGCAATAATGAAACGTCGCATCAAATTGGAACTCTCCTACGATGGGACGAAATACTCCGGTTGGCAGGCACAGTCCGATGTTCCGACGATCCAACGAACGATCGAAAAACGGTTGGAAGGAATTTTAGGGCATCACGCGAACCTGCTCGGCTCCGGCCGGACCGATGCCGGGGTACACGCGATTCGTCAGGTTGCCGCGTTTTGGACCGAAAATTCGATTCCCGACCGTGCGATCTGCAAAGCGCTCAACGCGACCTTGCCGAACGATATTCGCGTTTACAGCGCGACGGAAGTGCCGCTCGAATTTCATCCGATTAACGATGTCAAGAGCAAGCGATATCGTTACCTGATCGACGATTCCCGGCCGCCGCTGCCGTTCTTTTTGAATCATTCCTGGATCGTTTACAAACCGCTCGATTTGGAAATCATGCGGAAGGCGGCCTCGTATTTGCTCGGGGAACACGATTTCGCCGCGTTTCAATCGGTCGGTTCCCCGCGGCAATCGACGGTCCGAACGATTTACGATATTTCGGTACATCGGACCGAAAGTGATTCCCCCTGGTCGCTCCGACCGTATCGGAACGGGGCGGGCGAATCGTCCGAAAACACTCCGTCGCATTCGTTTTTGGTGATCGAAGTCGAGGCGAACGGTTTTCTTTATAACATGGTTCGGGCGATCGCCGGGACGCTGGTCCTTTTGGGGGCGAGCAAAACTTCCCGACCCGGGAGCCGGGGGCACGGCAAAGAAGCCGCTTACATGCGGGAGATTCTCGCGAGTCGCGACCGCGATCTGGCCGGCCCGACCGCTCCGGCCCAGGGCCTTTACATGCTTGAGGTCAAGTATTGAACAAGACGCTGCAAGAGAACTGCAATGTCCCGTCATTTCGACTGAAGCGCAGCGCAAGGAGAAATCTCACCCTCGCGCGAGGGACGGAATTCCTGCCTTTTCGGCGAGTGTGAGATTTCTCCCTACGCGTTGCTTCG
>JAVBSX010000039.1:0-4709 GCA_031556455.1 Thermoguttaceae bacterium | reverse complement strand
GACTTGGTGTAAGCCGGATCGCCGCCGGGTTTCGACCGGTCGGGACGGGAAAAGTCCGGTTTTTTCGCGAGTTCCCCGGCCGAGATTTTCGAATGCAGATCGACCGAAAGGAAGCGTTCGCGGATTGCTCCGAGAAAATGGCTGTACACCTTATTCGAATCAAGGAAGCGGACCTCCATTTTCGTCGGATGCACGTTCACATCGAAAAGTTCGGGCGACATCTCGATCTGCAAAAACGCGATCGGGAAGCGACCGACGGTCAGCACCCCGCGAAAGGCTTCGCTCAGGGCATGTTGCAAGGCACGGTCTCGAATCGCGCGACCATTCAGGAAAAAATATTGCATCCGGTTGTTGGAGCGGCTGATTTTCGGGTGCCCGACATACCCGAACACGCCGATTTCGCCCCGTCGGCTTTCGACGTAAATGAGGTTGTCCGCGATTTCCGCCCCGAACAGCTTGCGAATTCGCTCGATGCCGTCGGTTTCCGGCGGCAGCTCGTGCACGATTTTATCGTTGTGCCGGAACGTGAAATGTATGCCGAGCTGCGGCAGAGCGGAACGGAGAAAGGTTTCGAGGACGTGTCCGAATTCGGTCGGGATCGACCGCATGTATTTCCGGCGAACCGGGGTGTTGAAAAAAAGATTGTCGACCTCGATCAGCGTGCCGACCGGCATGCCGCAGGGGGCGATTTCGGAAAAACTCCCGCCGTCGCTCCGGAGTTCGGCTCCCTCGGGGCAATCGGCGATGCGGCTTCGCAAGACGAGCTGGGAAATTTCGGCGATCGAGGCGAGGGCTTCCCCGCGAAAACCGAACGTCTTGATCCGGAAAAGATCGTCGGTCTCCGCGACCTTGCTGGTCGCGTGAGGCGAAAGAGCGAGCGAGAGCTGTTCCCGGGCGATGCCGCAGCCGTCGTCGACGATCCGGATCCGTTCGATCCCCCCTTTTTCGACGGCGATGTCGATTCGGCGGGCCCCGGCGTCGAGGGAATTTTCAAGCAACTCCTTGACGACGCTCGCCGGTCGCTCGACCACTTCCCCGGCCGCGATCTTGTTGATCATGCTTTGCGAAAGTTGGTGTATCGACGGCATCGCTCGGTCAGGGAAAGAACAGGTGGGGCAAAAGAAACAACGACCATTATAACCCGTTTTTTGGCGGAAGTTTAGCCCCTGCTTGATTCTTCAGAACGATTGCGAAGTCGTTATTTCATACAACCGCAGCGATTTTCAATCAACCTTCAACCACCCAAGCGTCATTTCGAGCGGAGCGAGAAATCTCACCCTCGCCGAAAAAATCGGAGTTCCGACCCTCGCGCGAGGGTGAGATTTCTCCTTGCGCTGCGCTTCAGTCGAAATGACGGTCTCACTTTTGCGCAGCCCAAGGGTCGCAACAACTTTGCAATCCTCGTGCTTGATTCCCAATAGTCCGACAGTCCTGTGGTACACAAATTTTGTGGGCGTCTCGAAAAGATCGACAACCGACCATGCGAAGACGAAATCGCGATGCAGTAATTCTTCAATTATCGCAATTTCAGTCGTGTTTGCAAATGTGTTCCCCCCCCGACCTCTTGGAAAAAGAGAATATTTAGGGATAATACGGATGTTTTATTTGCAAAAATCTTGTCGGTACAGTATCTTGTTATGTATACTGTAATTTTTTCGCGCCGGTTGTTACGGTAATTGTGAGTTTTGCGTCTTATAAAATGGATCGAGCCCCAAATTAACCCGAAAGACGTGCTTTCTACAGTAGTGTTGGGGACCAGCTTTGATTTTTGGAAGTTTTTGAAACCGGAGGGGTTGGCTCTTGAGTGATTGACCTGTTTCGCGTCATGCTCGACGTCATTATAAGCAGAGCTTCAATAATTCCCCCTTCTTTGATTCACTACTATGTCAATAGAGTTTGAGTGCCGTTGCGGCAAATCGACGAGAATCGACCATAACAGGACGGACAAAACAAGCATTTGTTCGGACTGTGGGGCTCCCCTCGACATTTCCGAAACTTCCGAACTGCTCCCGACATTGACGAGTACGGGTATAATCGTTCCGCAACTGCGGGCTCATTCGGACCAACCCTCGAATGAAATTACCGGTGATTCGGAGACCCTCGCCTCCGGCTTTTCCTCCTATTCCGATCTCCAAAATACGGCAACCTTGAGCTCAAGTTTCGATCAAATCAACAATCATTTTCAAAACGACAAATTTGAACTGGATTACGATCCTTTGAACTCGGATCAGGATTCGGACAAAAACGATTCGTACACTTGCAGTACACATGCGGAGAGAATTCTCAAGGCCGATCCGTTTTACCGGATCGCCCGGGCCAAAAAAATCAAAAGGGAACATATCGATACCGGCAAGGGAGGTTTCGCCTACGGCATACACCGGATTTTGCGGCCGCATGTCAAAGGGGGGATGGGGCAGGTTCATATCGCCTACGACCAATTCCTGAAACGCGAAGTCGCTCTCAAGGAACTGTTTTCGGAATCGACGATCGATGAGGCGATCGTGCATCGTTTTATCGTCGAGGCGGAGATCACGGCACAATTGGAGCATCCGGGGATCGTGCCGATTCACTCTCTCGGGCTGGACACCAACGGCAATCCGTACTACACCATGAAGCTGATCCGGGGGCGGACGCTCCAGGAAACGATCAAACAATACTTCCGGCATCCGACGGAAGCGGAACTGAAGCGGCTGGTGCGGCGATTCGTCTCCGTGTGCCAGACGATGTCCTTCGTTCACAAAAAAGGGGTTATACATCGGGATTTGAAGCCGGCGAACATCATGCTCAGCGATCACGGAGAGACCCTGGTCATGGACTGGGGGATCGCCAAATCGTATCTCAAAGATCATCCGAGCATCGCGGTTTCCCCTTCGGAATCGGGCATGATCCAATCGCAAGACCGTCCAGAACTGACGATCGCCGGGACCGTGGTCGGGACCCCGGCGTTCATGTCTCCGGAACAGGCTTCGCCGGATTCCCCGGACGTGGGGCCGGTCTCCGATATTTTCAGTTTGGGTGCGATTCTCTTTTACATGCTGACCGGCCGCAACGCTTATACCGGCCGCTCTTCGCAGGAGGTGTTGACGAAACTGCTCACGACGAAACCGCCGAGACCTTCGGAAGTCGCCCGAAACATCCCGCCCGGATTGGAGGCGATCTGTTTGAAGGCGATGTCCCGAAAAATCAAAGACCGTTACCAAACGGCGGAAGATTTGGCGGCTGATCTTTGCAATTGGCTCGACGGTGAGCCGATCAGCGCCCTCCGGGAAACGTTTATGGAAAGAACCGGGCGTTTTTTCCGAAAACATCGACAGTTTTCGGTTGGAATTTTCATATTTTTCATGCTTTCGGTCTTCTGTCTGGTTTTTCTTTTATTGATTTTGGACCGCAGCAACCAAAAAACGCGTTTGATGGACACGCAAATCAGTGCCGTATCCGGACGAATTCAGATCATCGACACGGAGATTTCAGGTCTTGAGAAGCAGGCGATCGAAAAACATGCGAACGCTTCGAGCCTTTTCAAGGAAGCGGCGGCGGAAACTTTAAAAGACGTTCAAGCCGGACGTCAGATTCAAGCGGAGAAGGAATTGGCGGAAGCGACCGCCCTTGAGGCGAAAATTTCCGAGCTGCGACGGGCCCGTTTGGAACTGACCACGCTCAAAAACACGTTCCAACGGCTTGAGGAATAGTTTCCTCTTCCAAAGTCGTGAAAATAGCGTTCGCCAAAAAAACGCGACGTCATTTCGACTGGAGCAACGCGCAAGGAGAAATCTTACCCTTGCGCGAGGGCCGGAATTCTTGCCTTTGGGGCGAGGGTGAGATTTCTCGCGGAGCCTGTCCTGATGCAAAGCGTAGGGCTCGAAATGACGCGGTTTTTTTTCGCGAAGCCCAATTCGACGGCTTTGCGCCCCCCCTCGCCAGACAAACATTCCTCTTGCCGTAGTGTTTCTATTTTCTTTCGTCCGCTTACACTGCCAAATTGACAGTTGATCGATCGGTCCGGCCTCGGAGTCTTTCGGGAAAAAATTTTGGGATCTGCTTTTTTTCGGCTTCAACCCTTTACAAAATCGGGGATACGCCGATAATCTTTTGGGAGGATGGGGAATTGGCCCGGTAATTGCTTGATTTCGGGAAAGCCCGGTCTGATTCCCTATTTTTGTCAAGTGAAAACAGCAGCGGCGGGTGCCGATCTGTTTTTTGAATTAGGGAAATATTGACCACACTTGATTGTGTTTCATTCTCAAACTGTAACCGTTTGAGTCCAAGGCTTCAGACTTCAGGCCTCAGGCTTCAGAAATGAATAATGCTGAAAACGCGGAAAGTCGCAAAAAAGGGGAGATTTTCATTTCAGTACGGTTCGGGAATTATTTTTGAACATACGACCTGAAGCCTGAAGTCTGGAGCCTGAAGCCTTTGAAATGAAAAGGCGGACAATTGACTGTTTGAGTTTTATTTTTTAAGTTTACATCGGAGAAAAAACGAAAATGATGGCCAAGAAAAAAGAGGCTTGTTCGGACAGCAAATGTGAGAGCAAAAAATGCGGTATGAAGTTCCAACCGCTGGGTGATCGGGTCGTGATCCGTCGGGAAACGTCCGAAGGAAAAACCCAAGGGGGCATTTATCTGCCGGAAACCGCCAAGGACAAGCCGGCCCGCGGCACGGTCGTGAGCATCGGCGACGGCCGGGTCCTGGACAACGGTTCCCGGAGC
>JAVBSX010000086.1:0-10714 GCA_031556455.1 Thermoguttaceae bacterium | reverse complement strand
CGTGCTCGCCTCGTCGATCAAAATGCTGTCGGCCTCATCGACCAAAGCGAAATACGCTTCCCGCTGCACCGGCTGCTCGTCGGAGGCTTTGACCCCTTCGAGCATCGCCCCGAGCAGATCGTGCTGCCCTTCGCGAATCTTGCGGAGCAGGAGCCGGTCCCGGAGAAAGTCGAACCCGAACTCCTTCGCCGTGCCGTAAGTCAGATCGCAGTGATACGCTTTGCGGCGTTCCGGCTGCTGCATTTCCGTTTGAATGACCCCGATCTTCATTCCGAGGGCATTGTAAATCGGCTGCATCCAATCGGCGTCCCGTTTCGCGAGGTAGTCGTTGACGGTCGCGAGCAAGGCCCCTTTTCCGGTCAAGGCGTAAAGGTACATCGGGAGCGTCGCGGTCAACGTTTTTCCTTCGCCGGTCTGCATTTCGACGATCGAGCGGTTGAAGACGGCGGTCGCCCCGAGAATCTGCACGTCGAAATGCCGCATGTTGAGCGTCCGCCGACCGGCTTCGCGAACGAGGGCGTACGCTTCGGGCAGCAGCCGTCCGAGCGGTTCGCCGCTCCGGGCCCGATACCGCAGGGAAAGGCTTTCCTTTTTGAGATCGTGGTCGGAAAGGGCCTGCATTTTCGGCTCAAGGGCGTTGACCCGGCTCAATTCGTAGGACCAGCGCGCAAGTTTCCCCTTAGCCGAAAGGGGAATCAGCGACTGAAAGCGTCGTTGCAAACCGGTAGGAATAGCGCCCATGCGAAAAATATACGCGATTTTCCGGCGTTCGACAAGGTATCGAGTTATAGACGTCGAACGCGACTAACAGCAGCCCGAAGCGTCAGCGCCGGGTTGGACAACCGGGCGCTGCCCGATTCGAAATTTTTCGGATATTCCAACTTTGCAATCCTCGTGATGAGGATAATTTTCAATTCTCCCAAAAGATTTCGTCCTTGTCCGGCAACTTTCGTCTGTATAGAATGGGAATGGTTCTCATTTTCCAAAAACTTTTTTTCGCAATCTTATTTTTAAATAAACATGACCAAGAAGACATTTTATTTGTGTGTTCTTTCCGGTTGCTTTGCCTCGATTTTGACGACACTTGTCCTTTTTCTTTGGTCGGAATTGCCGCAAAACAGTGTTGCCGCACAAGATCGTGCTCCGGCTACGGCTCAGGCCGATCAGAAACTCGCCGCGAACTACGCCGAATTGGCTCCGGAAGAGCGAACTAACGTGTTCGTTTATGAAAACTGCAACAAAAGCGCCGTCAACATCGACACCAAGAGCTTTCAACGCGTCTCCTTCTTTTCAAGCTATACCGCCGAAGTCGAAGCGGAGCGGGGGAGCGGCATCGTTCTTGACAAAAGCGGTCACATTTTGACCAACTATCACGTCGTCGAAGGTTCCCAGGAAGTCAAGGTTACGCTTTTTAACGGGAAGGCTTACACGGCCGAAAAAGTCGGAGAGGATCCGACGACCGATATTGCCGTTTTGAAGATCGACGCCCCCGCCGAGGAACTTTTCCCCGTCGAAATGGCCGATTCCGCGAAATTGCTCGTCGGACAGCGGGTCTACGCGATCGGCAACCCCTTCGGCCTGGAGCGGACGTTGACCAGCGGCATCATTTCGAGCCTGAACCGGACGATCGGCTCGAGAGTGAAACACCGTCCGATCAAGCAGGTGATTCAGATCGACGCGGCGATCAACCCGGGGAATTCCGGCGGTCCGCTGCTCGATTCGCGCGGCCGGATGATCGGAATGAACACGGCGATCGCGTCCCGTGTCGGCGAAAGCAGCGGCGTCGGGTTCGCGATTCCGACGAACACCATCCAACGGATCGTGCCGCAGCTTTTGAAAAACGGAAAAGTGGTCCGGGCCGATATCGGGATATACGGGGTCTTGGAAACGAAAGACGGACTGCTGATCGTTGAAACGATTCCGGACAGTGCGGCCGATCGGGCCGGACTTCAAGGGCCGAAAGTCGTGATCGAACAAACCAAACGAGGCGGGATCACGTTCAACCGAAAGAAGACCGACACCTCGGCCGCGGATGTGATCGTCGCGGTTGATGACCAGCCGACGAAAACGGCGGAAGATTTTCTCGCGGCCGTCGAAGACCACAAGCCGGGGGACCGCGTGTTGGTAACCGTCTTGCGGCAAGGTAAAACGGTCAAGGTCCCCGTCGTGTTGGAATAGGAGCGAGGAAGCCAAAAACGGAGCCCGACGCGTCAGCGAGGGACCTTAGGCATGGTCCCTCGCTGACGCGTCGGGCTCTGATCG
Organism: Thermoguttaceae bacterium; assembly: GCA_031556455.1. Classification (GTDB taxonomy): domain Bacteria; phylum Planctomycetota; class Planctomycetia; order Pirellulales; family Thermoguttaceae; genus JAVBSX01. Next base: position 8,452 of record JAVBSX010000086.1, on the reverse strand, counting down.
TTGGCGGGCGCCGTCCTACGGTTGGCCACCTTCGAAGATGCTGAAATCGGCCCAAAGCGGCATGTGTTTTGAGATCGCCGCGGCCTCCTCCGGCGTCAGGGCGAAGAGCGTCGCGAAATCGAGAATGCCGAAACGCTCGACATATTCCGCCGTCGCCCGTTGCGGAAAGAAAATGTTGTCCGGCGACCAGCGATGGTCGATCGTCGTCGGCATATCCCGCTGCACCGAAACGATTTCCGGCAACAGGGCGAGCGGCCCGATTTCGTGCAGCGGCAGCTCGAAATTTCCGAGCATCAGGATATCGTCCTCATTTCGCGGGTTGTCTTGAAAACTCCGAAAAATATCGGGCAGCAGTTCCCGCTCCTGCTCCGCCTTGCCCGGATCCAATTTGACGTTGATCAGGACGAAGGTAAACGCCTTATCGGGCGGCGGTTCTTTCGTCCGAAACGCGGCGGCGAGCGGCTTGACGCTGAGCCGGCCCAACGGATCGACGACATCGGCGAGCGTGCTCCGGTCGATCATCACCCGATCCTGGTCGAACAGGAACGCGAGATATTCCGGAATCGTCCCGACCCCTTGAGAGACGGCGTAACTCGCGTTGCGACCCCGCCCTTTGAGCTGGTTGACAAGTTCGATCAGGATCGCCTCGTTTCTCGCCGTTACTCCTTGAATCGCCGCGATGTCGAATTGGGCGAGGACCCGCGAGATTCGCTCCGCCCTTGTCGGATCGTGCATCTTTTCCAAATTGAGCGGCGTCAAATCCCAGGTCGCGATCCGGATCGTCGCCAAGGGGTCGAGGCTCCCGGGAGCTGCCGGTTTTCTCATGTCCCCTTTCTCTTCGCGAACCAGGCTTGGGCCGAAATACACCACCCCCGCAAGGAACGCGGCGACGAGAAGGAACAGGAAAAGTTTTTTGAAAAAATTCGTCTTTGGCATCGCAGGAAAGAATTGCTAACACTTCCACCGTTTCGTCATTTCGACTGGAGCGCAGCGTAAGGAGAAATCTCGGTTGTGTTTGCCATTTCAGTACGGTTTGAAATTGAGAGCACAACCGAGATTTCTCGCTTCGCTCGAAATGACGAGACGGGCGTTTTTTTCAACTTCTCACAAATGAAATATGACCTCAGTATTATACCCGTTCCTTTCCGGAACGGTCGAGGAGAAATCGCATTTTTTTCGGCGCGAAAAAGAAAATGCCGGAAGAGAGCACGGCGATCAATCCCATCACCAAAAACGTCGACTGAAAATAAGGGAGCATTTCCTGAGGCCGAGCGCCCTGATAATGACCGGAAAACCAGCTCAGGAGCATTGCCGAGATCGCGATTCCCATGCTGATCGAAACCTGCATCACCACCGAAAGGAGGCTGTTGCCGTTGCTTTCCAGATTCCGGGGCAAATCGGTGAGGGTGAGCACGTTCATTGCCGTAAACTGCATCGAATTGATCATCCCGAGAACGGCGAGGTAAACCAAAAGGAACCCGTAGGGCGTTTCCGGGGAAACGAAAAGGAAGCCCGCGATCAGGGAACCGAGCAGGAAGGTGTTGACCACCAAAAAATTGCGATGTCCGAATCGGTTCAACATCGGCGAGATCAGCGATTTGCCGAAAATCCCGAACAGGGAAAGCGGGATCAGCGTCATACCGGATTGTAGCGGGGAATAGCCCAGCCCCAGTTGCAGCATGAGCGGCGTTAAAAACGGAATGCTCCCGTTCGACATCCGCGCGAAGACGTTGCCGACGATGCCGACGGCGAACGAACGGACCCGGAACAACTCCGTATTGAACAGGGCGGCCTTCTTGTAGCCGGCGAAAATCCAGAAGAAAACGAAACCGCCCACCCCGCCGCAAAAGAGGGCGAGCGTCAGGTCGTTTCGCCAATGCAATTCGCCCGCTCCCTCCAGGGAAAGGGAAATCGCGATCATCGCCGAACCGAACAGCAGGAAGCCGATCCAATCGAACGGTTTGCGCTGCTCTTCCTTCAAATTGGGCATGTACAGGAACGTCAAAACCAGCCCGAGAATTCCGAGCGGAATATTGATGAGAAAGATCCAATGCCAAGAGGCGTATTGCACCAAAAAACCGCCCAGGGTCGGGCCGATGAGCGGAGCGACCAGTGCCGGCATCGTGATAAACGTCAACCCGCGAATCAGCTGATCCCTGGGAAAAATACGGAGGATGATTAAGCGTCCGACCGGGACCATCATCGAACCGCCGATTCCCTGAACGAAGCGGGCAAGGACCAGCAGTTCCAACGTCGGCGAAGCGGCACAAAAGAGCGACCCGAGAGCGAACAGCCCCGTCGCCGCGAAAAAGACGTTGCGGCAACCGAACCGGTCGCTCATCCAACCGGAAATGGGGATCAGGAACGCGACCGTCAGCAGATAGGCGATCACGACCGATTGCATCCGGAGCGGACTTTGGTTGAAGCTTTGGGACATGACCGGCAGGGCCGTATTCAAAATCGTCCCGTCGAGCAGTTCCATGAAAAAGGCACCGCTCACCAACCAAAGCAAAATGGTGCGGGTTCTCCCGGGAAGCGGTTGTTGTTCGGACATGTCCGGATCACCCGTCCGTCACTGCCGGGTGAGAATGGGTCAATTGGTCTTCGATTTCCTTGATTTTTTCGATCCGGCGGGAATGTCGGCCGCCTTCGAATTCGGTCGAAATCCAAATCTCGACCAGCCGGTCGATCATTTTTTCGCTGAGCATGTCGCCGGACATGCAAAGAACGTTCAGGTCGTTGTGCCGACGGCTCATTTCGGCGGAAAGCTCATCGGCGATCGGGGCCGCCCGAACGCCGGGAAACTTGTTCGCGACGAGGCACATTCCCAAACCCGTACCGCAAATCAAAACGCCCCGGTCGGCTTCCCCCCTGCTCACTTCTTCGGCGACCTGGGCGGCGATATCCGGATAATCGACCGGCCCGGAATCGGCCGAAGTCGGACCGTGATCCTTGACCTCGTGCCCGAGTTGCCGGATCATATCGTAAAGTTTCATACGGATGGGGACGCCGTGATGATCACTGCCGAGCGAAATTTTCATGTCTTTGGGGGCTGTCAGACAAAAAGGGAAAGTTCGAGGCCGTTTTGCCAAAACGCGGCTGTCTTTCAAGGAGAAAGACGCGAGAGAATTGGAAGGACTCAAGCCGGTTGAAAATTCCCGTCTTCAGTACGGTAGCGGCCCAACGAGGCCGCGGTTTGACAGAGGGCGAAGCCTACCGCCCATACCGGCTACAGTATAATCACTATTATCATACGTTGTTTTCGTCGCATTTAGTAGAGGGGAGAAAAAGTTTGGCCGCTCGGCCGGGGCGGTTTGCCAATCGAGATCGAGCCGGTCGCGTCAGCTGCCGGTTGGCTGATCGTCAGAAAAAATTTCGAATCGGACAACAGTCGGAAGCGTCAGCGTCCGGTTATCGCATACGGAAATGCGGGGCCAACCCGGCGCTAACGCTTCGGGCTGCTGTTTGCCGCGATATTCGGTTTTTTCGCGATTTTCGGACTTTCCCGAAAAAAAAGGAAAAACCTTGTTTTTTAAAGAAAAAACAGCAAAAAAACAGATATCAAGCCTTCCGAATCATCTCCTAAAACGTAAAATAGTCGAGTTAGGTCGATTTGTTTTGGCAAACCGACACGAAATCGGCGAGCTTCTCTTTATTTCAATCTCGATTATGGGAATTGAAGTTTACAATATTACTAAACAATTCGGCCTTTTTCGCGCTCTCAGCGATGTTAGCCTGAAGATTCGCTCGGGCGAGCTGTTTGCGCTTTTAGGCCCCTCCGGTTCCGGAAAGACGACGCTTTTGCGAATCATTGCCGGTCTCGAAGAACCGAGCGATGCCGCCGGAAAAATTTTCTTCGCCGGGGAAGATGTCGCTCGGCAAAAGGTCGGCGACCGCGGCGTCGGTTTCGTTTTCCAGCATTATGCCCTTTTCCGACACATGTCGGTTTTCGAGAACATCGCCTTTGGGCTGCGAATTCGCCCGCGCAGCACCCGGCCTTCGAAGCAGGTGATACACGAAAAGGTGATGCAGCTTTTGCACCTGATTCAATTGGATACCGTCTCGGACCGATACCCGCACCAGCTTTCCGGCGGGCAGCGGCAACGGGTCGCCCTCGCCCGGGCGCTCGCGGTCGAACCGAAAGTGCTGCTGCTCGACGAACCGTTCGGGGCGCTTGACGCCAAGGTCCGGCAGGAACTCCGCTCTTGGTTGCGGCGGTTGCACGACGAAATACATCTGACCAGCGTGTTCGTAACCCACGATCAGGACGAAGCGCTCGAATTGGCCGATCGCGTCGCCGTGATGAACGCGGGCAAAATCGAGCAAATCGGAACCCCGGACGAAGTCTTTCACCAACCGGCGACCGAATTCGTGATGCACTTTCTCGGCTCGGTCAACACGTTTCGCGGGCGTTTGGAAAGCGGCAAATTGCAGATCGACAAGTACGAATACGAAGTCGATTCGCAGTCGTTCGTCGATTTTCAAGACGAACCGGCCTCGGTTTTCGTCCGGCCTCACGATCTGATGATCTCGCACGATCCGCAGGAGGGAGCGTTCAGCATCGAGGCGAGCATCGCCCGGATCCATTCGGCCGGCGCCCGGGTCCGGATCGAAATGATCACCGAATCGGAAGATTTTCTCGTCGCGGAAATCTCTCACCACGAATACGCCGAGCTGCATTTGGAGACCGGCAGCGAAGTGTTCGTCACTCCCCGGAATCTCCGGGTGTACGGCAATTCGACCTACATCCCGCACAAAGCGAAATAAGGTCGCGATTGATGGGCGAGATAAGAATACCTGCAAAGAATAACGCCGCGTCATTTCGAGCGAAGCGAGAAATCTCACCCTCGCCGAAAGAGTCGAAATTCATCCTTACTCGCGAGGGTGAGATTTCTCCCTGCGCGTTGCTTCGGTCGAAATGACACGCGGATTTATCGTTTTGCCCCAAAAAACTGCCACCTTCTCCCCGCGTCTGCCCGGTAAATCGACATTGCCGCTTTTCGTCTCTTCGGGTAAAATGTCGGGAATGTCGGAACGTCAAGACCGACCTGATTTTTCCGCCCGTTTGATTTCGATGCCCCGAAAATCGCGAACGCTCCTCCTTGTCCTGTTTCTCCTCCTTCCGCCCGCCGGAATCGCGAGGGCCGCCGATGTGCGTATGAGCGACGGCCGGCACTTGAACGGCGAAATCCTTTCTATCGCCAAGGTCGACGAAAAAATCGAGGACGACGGGGAGGCCCGGGTCAAATCGATCGTCGTGATCGACAACGGTTTGTGGCGGGTTTACGTCCCGCGCAAACAGGTCGTCGCGACCACGCCCAACGCCGAACTGTTCGAGACGTTCAAAATCCGCAACCAGCGCTTCGCGAGCGGCGAAAACGCAAACCGTTACGAATCGATCGGCGATTGCGCTCCGCTTGAGCCGTTCGATTCGTTCGGCCGCCGTCTCGTCGTTTTGGCCGGTCCGAAAGGGCCCGAATATGAAATTCAAGCGATTACCGAAATCACGACCCGTTATGTCCGGGCTCGCGGGATCGACAAGGTTTGGGATGCCCGATATGCCCTCTTTACAATTCCCCGTTCGGTTCTTTCGCCGATCTTGAACCGGCAAATCGATCCGCGGCAATTCGACGACCGAATTCGGTTGTTCCATTTTTATTCGATCGCCAAGTATTACGAGGCCGCGGAAGAGGAACTCCAATCGATTCGCGAAGATTTCAAGGACGATCCGAACATCACCGAAAAAGTGCAACGCGCCCTCCGGGACATCAAGCGTTTCGCCGATGAGCGGCTGGAAAACGAACTGAAAATGCGCAGCGAGGCGGGCCAACACCGGCAGGTCGCCCAACTCCTTCGTAATTTTAACACGGAAGGAGTTTCGAGTATCGTCCTGCAAAGCATCCGCCGGATGCTGGAGAAATACGAAGGTTTCGAGCAGAAGCGGGACGCCCTGCTCTTGCGGATGCAGCAGCTTGCCGATGCGGTCAAGGACGAAAAGGTCCGCGCGAAGGTCGAAGACGTGCTCGATGAGATCGAAGCCGAGGTCAACCCGAACACGTTCGACCGTTTGAGCGCGTTCGTGTTGAACGAAACCGACGATTCCTTGTCCAACGACGAGAAGCTGGCGATCGGCCTTTCCGGTTGGCTGATCGGCAGCCAGGCCGATAATCGCCGTTTGGTGGTCGCCGTTTCTCTCGCGGAAACCCGGCGGCTGGTCCGCGAATATCTTTTGGAAGCGGACAAATCGCAACGCGAAAAGATTTTTCAGGCGATCCGGGCCGAGGAAGCGGGCACGCCGGAGTTCGTCGCAGCGATTTTGAAGTTGATGAAACCCCCGGACGTCGTTCCCGAAGGAAATCCGGAAAAGCCGGGCTATTACGATTTGGAAATCAAGGGAATCGAAGGGGCTCCCTTTTACGAAATGCTCCGTTATGCGATTCAGTTGCCGCCGGAATACGATCCGAACCGCCCGTACCCGACGATCGTTTCGCTGCATTCGGCGGGGGCGACTCCGGAAGATCAGCTTCGTTTTTGGGCCGGTCCCTGGTCGGGTCCCCAACGGTTAGGGCAGGCGAGTCGGCACGGTTTCCTCGTGATCGCTCCGACTTGGGGAATTCCCGGGCAGCGGTCCTACGATCAATCGCCGCTCGCTCACGGAGCGGTCTTGAAAATCGTGCAAGACGCTTGCAGCCGTTTCAATATCGACACGGACCGCATTTTTCTCAGCGGGCATGGGATCGGTGCCGACGCCGCCTGGGATATCGGTCTCGCGCATCCGGATCTGTGGGCGGGGCTGATTCCGTTTTGCGGCCAAGCCTCGAAAACGGTCGATTCCTACAGCGAAAACGCGAAGTATCTTCCGTTTTATTTCGTCGGCGGCGAACTGGACGCGAGCGCATCTTCCGGCACTTACCAAAACAAGCTGATCACCAACGGCAAGAGTTTCAATTATTACCTCCGGGGCGGTTTCGACGCGACGGTCGCCCTGTATCTCGGCCGCGGGGCGGAACTGTATGCCGAGGAGCAGTTCGCGCTGTTCGATTGGATGAAGCCGCGTCGCCGGACCGTCCCGAGTGAGTTCGCGGCCAAATTGGTCCGGCCGCTCAACGATTTTTACTTCTTCTGGAATCTGGAACTCCCCGTCGTGCCGGACGAAACCTCTTGGCCGAAAACGAAAGGGGAATTAAAGCCCTTGGAAGTGAAATCCGAATACCTTGAAAAGCTGAACAAATTGAAAATTTCGGCGAGCAAGGGAATCAGCCCGCAGCTGTATCTGACGCCGGAGATGATCAACTTCAAAGACAAGGTCGATATCGAGGTCAACGGCCGGAAATTCCAACCGAAAAGCGGTTACCTCGAACCCGACTTGCTCGTGATGCTGGAGGATGTCCGAACGCGAAAAGACCGCCGACACCCCTTCTGGGTCCGCCTCGACGCCGACTCCCGACAATAAAGGGAAATACCCCTCTCGTTTAGCCGAGCGGCGCAGACGCCGGAGCCACGAACCGCCTCAAATGTCGTTTTCCTCGACGATGTCATATCCGCAGAGGCGGCAATGCCAGTGTCTTTTCATGCGATACCGGTTGACCCAGTATTGTCCGGAATCGACATAACCGCTGGTTTCGCAGCCGATTTCCACGTAATCGCCTCTCTTTTCAAAACAGTCCGGGCAAAATTCGCGGAGATCCTCCAGTTCATACAGGCAGGTCGTTTCATTTTTCTCGAAGCGGAGCGAAAATTCTTCGATAAACCGTTTCCATAATAAATTGTTCGCCGACAGAGCGTCTCTCTGCTCGACCTCGGATACCTTGGGTACGATTCGATGCTCACCCCCCTTGATGAGGGCATCATCGATATTCGGCGTGTCCGAAAACGTCAACGATAACGCCTGGGAACCGAAAAGCGAACGAATCCAATCGGGCAAATCGGCAAGAGAGATCGGATTTTTTGGGCGGACGATCAGCAGGTAGGCCTCATCGGCATTCGATTCCTCGCCGTGATCGTATCCGAACAGTCCGCGTTTCGCGAATTCTCGATAGGTTTCCGCGTCTTCGCCGACATGTTCCTGAAGATCGACCAATTCCGTGATGCCGCCCCGTTTTTCGGCCGAGTGCTCGAAGTACAGATTGAGGATCGAATTGGCCGTCCGGGACAGTCGGGGAGGAACGGCATCCGAACCACACGAACAGAAAACCGCGATCTGCCCGCGCTGATCGACGGCAAACCAAAAAAGATCAACAAGACCTATATCTTCGTTTTGGTAATACATGATTTTCCATTTCTCTAGGAGGAAGAAAGGTTCCGACACCTTTGCTTCCCTCCTCTTTTTTTCAAGAGCCGGGGGGGGTAGCCCCCCGGGCCCAGGGCCGGGAATTTAGCGCCACGGAGGGGGGGGGGAGGTCCGGCAGACGGACCCACGGCGGGGCGGAGAGCAGGGGGAGGTACTGTGGCG
>JAVBSX010000358.1:0-3037 GCA_031556455.1 Thermoguttaceae bacterium | reverse complement strand
GTGCTTTACAAAACGCTGCCGGTCTCTCCGGAAGAAATCTGCAAGCGGTTACAAAAGGAAGGCATCCCGAATCTTTGGATTCCCTCGCCGCAAAATTTCCGGCAGGTCGAAGGCCTGCCGCTCTTGGGAACCGGCAAGCTGGACCTCCGCGCAACCAAAGAGCTCGCCTTGAAGCTGTTCGAATAAAGGTAAGCCAAGTTGACCGTTTAGCCGAGCGGCGCAGACGCCGACGTCTGTGCCGCTCGGCTAAACAGACCAAAATGGGCTTTGGCTTACTTGAGCCAATCCGTCCGATCGGAAACTCTCAGATTTTCGCTCGCTCCGGCTGCCGCGAATGCGGCCTGCACGACCGCAGGAGCCGAGTTCCCTTCGCCGAGCAAAATCGTTTTGCAGGGAGCCGAAAGGGCGATCATTCCCGGCAAATCCAAATACTTGACCGCTCCGGGGAGCATGTTCGGGTCGTTCAATTCCTCGACATTCGCGAAACGGAAGCCTTGCGTGTCGATCACGCAGTTCTCGACCACGTTCCTGGCGATCGCCCGGGCCGCCGCGACGAAATGTCCCGCCCCGCCGGTCCCGATAAGCGTGATCCGTTCGCCTTGCTCTTTCCGCAAGGCGGCGAGAACCGTCAAAATGTCGTGCACCCGCTTCGCGAAGACCGGATGATTGTAACCGTACGTGTAGGCCAAAGCCCGCCCTTTCGGCGGTTTGCCGGCCTCGTATCCGAAAATCTCGGTCTGCTCGAGCGGTTGTCCGTCCCTGGTCGATTCCCCTTGCCCGAACAGGTCCAACAGGACGATCGTGTCGCCTTTTTCGAGCCGCTTTCGCAGCGAGGCGATCGGCGTTCCGTCGGCCTCGAAGCCGTCTTTTTTGCCGCCGGGGAAGACGACGACGAGCGTTTTTTTCTTGCCCGCTTGAGCATTTTTCGGAACAAGCGTTAGCGCGGGCACCTCTTCCGTAAACCGCGAGTTGACGAACCGGGTCTTGACGCAATTGCCGTACGCCGCTTCAATCGGGCGGTCCTTGAGAACCTGAACGTCCTCCGAACCGGGCAAGCTCCGGCCGATCATCACCTCGACGGCCCCGCCGAGCACCTCGCGGAATTTTCCGAACGACGCGGGATCGTTCGCTTTCGGGACGAGGGCCGCGATCTGTTTGTCGGACGCTTCGGTCATTTCTTTGAGCAGGCGGCGTTCGAAAACCTCGCCGACCTGTTCGCCGGTTGGTTTCGGATGATTCCCGGTCCAAACGGTCATTTCTTCGGTCGAAAGCGGCTCGAACGGTTGCTCGATCGTTTCCAGGCTTTCGAAACGATGCCCCAGTCTGAGGTGTCGGTTCATAAAACCGTACATATCGGCCCGGGAGACGAAATTATAATTATGCCCGAAGTTCAAGTGCGGCGAGAGGGCGACATTCCCTTCGACACCGTACAGGGCGAACAATTCTCGAAGCTCTGGCAAGCCCTTGGTCTCCATCTCCTTGGTCCAATCGTCGGCGGCGGTCATTCCGAGCGGCTTGGGAGCGAACAGCCCCGCGAACTCGACGTTGCCCGTGTTGATCCGGAGGTAAGGGGCGTTCTCGCAAGTGCAGCCTCCCTGCATTCCGGTTGAGACCATCACGGCGGGAAACTCGACACTGATCCGATCGTCGATCGCCGAGAGAATGAACGACTGCGTCCCGCCGCCGCTCGCCCCGGTGATCCCGATCCGTTCCGGATCGACTTCCGGCAAGGTTTCAAACCAATCGAGAATGCGAAGAGAGCTCAGCGTTTGCAACCCCATCATGTTTTGCAGGTGTAACTCGGCTTGAGGGCTGAAAAAACCCCAATTTTCTCGTGTGTTCATTGACTCGCGGTATCCGGGACCGTGCGGGAGCTGAACGCTGTCGGCGTACCCGATCATGTCGTAATGAAAAACGACGCAGCCGAGCCGGGCGAGGGTCGCACAGCGGGCTTGAAGCGGAAACCGGCCGCTCGGATCGTATTTTTCCGCGCCGGATTGCAGGTCCTGTTGAAACGCTTCTTCGCCTTGCTTGAAAAAACGCCCGTCCTGCCAATGCCCGTGAGGGGAAAGGACGCCCGGCATTTTTCGCGGTTGACCGGCGGCGTCTTTCGGAGGATTCTTGGGAACGTACAAATTGCCGCTCGCGTAAAAACCGGGAACGACTTCGAGGATCACGCCGTACACCGTGTATTCCGCTCGTTCGATCGGGTGATGCACGACCGCGCTCGGGTCGGTTTTTTCCGGCAAGGGCCAAAGGCCGTTGGCGAACAGGATTTGCCGGCGCACTTCCGACCGCCGCGATTTCCAGGTTTCGAGCGATTCCGGCGGGTCGAAGGGAAAATAACCGTTCAAGGTTTTCAGCGGCCCGAGCCGGACGTCGTTCGGCCGTTCCCCTTCGGGATAGACGCGAAGTTCCTGTCCGTGGAGCAGGGCCGGTAAAAAGCAGAAGATAGCACAAAGAAGGCTGAAAAGGATCGCGGAGGGTTTCATGGGAAGAGATTTCAAAGAGGAGGAGACGAAAAAAGAAAAACGACGCGCACTAATCGCTCATTGAGCCGGTACCCCGCGATTGAACTATGCAAAAATGTGGTAACGAGCTTACGTCAAAAGTAAGCCGTCATTTCGACCGAAGCGTAGCGTAGGGAGAAATCTCACCCTCGCGAGCGGGGTTGAAGTCCGACTTTTTCGACGAGGGTGAGATTTCTCGCTTCGCTCGAAATGACGCTTTGGGTTATAAGGTTAATCGAGAATCGCGATCCGCGTTTCGCTACAGGTCGATATCGCCCCCTGCAAAGCGACCAACGCGAGCGAAAAGCACCGAAAACCCTCGTTGGTCTGTCAAAACTCGTCGGGGCGTTTTTTCATTTGTTCGAGATTGAAGACCGGGCCTTCCTTACAGACGTAGACCGGGCCGCAATTGCAGCGGCCGCACTTGCCGACGCCGCATTTCATTCGATTTTCGAGGCTCGTATAGATGTCGGCTTCCCGCATCCCCGCCTTTTCGAGGACCGGGAGTGAGAATTTAATCATGATCG
>JAVBSX010000070.1:0-9724 GCA_031556455.1 Thermoguttaceae bacterium | reverse complement strand
AAACACTCCAAACGGCTGAGGTATTTCGAAATAAGAGGGTAATGGTTTTCCGTTTTCTTTTATGGGCCGGTTCCGCGCACCCCCGCAAATGAGGAACCGGCGGACGAAACGTCATCATCGGGGGTCGGCAGCCGTCGGACCATTCCGGCGGCTGTTTTTCATTTCGGTATGTCCGGTAGCTTGCAAAGAATACGGGAACCCGATAGAATTTTGTTTGCCATTTGGCATTCACTTTTTTTATTCTAAATAATTCGATTATGATAATTTAGCGAAAACATCATTTACAACCGGATTTTCGGCTGCACTCGCAAATATCGCCAATATTTAGCATCATTCCCGGGACGTTTTGACGATCGCCGGGGGTGATGCCCGCAATGAACAGCAGCATGAGGACCGCGTCTCGCTATGGGACGCCGTTTCGTGTTATGTTCATGCCCTTTGGCGAGGGTTGCGAGGTAACCGAAGTGCGGCGTCCTTTCTTTTTCGCTGCCATTCGCCCGGATCGGCGATGTCGCATCGGTTCTGAAGCGGAAAGAAATGCCGTCGCGGAAAAATTTTTTTCGTTTCGGGTAATGCCTTCGCGTTTTACTTGTAGAGGGCCGAGCCGGGGAGGCGGCCTTGCCTGCTCTCGCAAGTATCGCCAAGTTCATTTCAGATGAACGGCAGCGAGGTCCGCCGTCCCGGTTTTATTCAGTAGCGGCAATCAAAGCAAGGCATCACAAAATGGCTGAATTGACAGCATCCACTCAATCTCCCAGTCATACCATGAAATTTCCTTCCGTATTATTCCGGCAAAAACAAGACTCCGCCAAACCTTTCGACGAAACGACGACCGAAAACGCCCCAGCGCAATCGTCGACGGACGAGAATAGCGGTTTACTTGGAGCGGAAATCGGCGATACAACGGCGGTCGAGGGAATGACCGAATTCAAGCCTTCAGCCGACTCCTCAACGCCAGACGACGAATCACGCGAAAAGAAACGGGTCGCACAGACCTTGGAGGGGCTGCATTCAATGATGCATCAGCTGGCCAAAGACTTTGAACTCAAACTCAAATATGACGCTTCCAAGCAAAGCCAGATCGACAAGCTGTACGATGAAAACCGCGCGTTCAAAGAGGACGTTATCAGAAAATTTCAAAATTCGCTCGTCATGGCCGTTATTGAACAAATCGACGAGGCGGCGAAACAAATCACGTTTTTCGAGAATACCGAGTATTCCGAAGCTCTTTTCAAAAAATTACTTCGTTCCTATCGGGATATAGCAACAGGTTTTCAAGACATGCTCGCGGAAAAATTCGATGTCGAATTTTATCGTTGCGATCCCGATACGCCGTTTGACCCGAAAAAACAGCGTTCCCTGAAGACCGCGCCGACGGATGATTCCGAGAAAAACAAACTGGTCAAACAATCCTTGCGACCCGGCTATGCCGCATCAGAGGGATTGATACTTCGTCCCGAGTTTGTCGAAGTTTATCTGTTTGACCCCAAGAAAAATACGACGCCTGATACGATCGGATAGGCCCGCTGGCAATTCCCGGTTCCCGATGTTTCCCTTACTTCCATGTTCCTGCAACCACCGACCCCGGAGACTTTTAATCATGTCCAATTCCAAACGCGTTTATGGTATCGACCTTGGAACCACGTACTCGGCCATTGCTTTCATCAACGAGCACGGCAAAGCGGAAATCATTACCAATTCCGACAACGAACGGGTCACGCCTTCGGTCGTCTTTTTCGAGTCGGAGGATAACGTCATCGTCGGCAATATTGCCAAGGAATCCGCCAAGACCGACCCGGGGCGAGTTGCCGATTTTGTGAAGCGGCAGATGAGCGATAAGGACTGGGCCTTCCCGGTCGACGGTAAAACCTACAAGCCGGAAGAGATTTCGGCCCATATTTTGCGACGTCTTGCGGGTGACGCCCAAAAAACCGGCGAACACGACGTTCAGGATGTCGTCATCACATGTCCGGCCTATTTTGGCGATCTGGAACGGGAACGAACCCGTCAAGCCGGTCAATTGGCGGGATTGAATGTTATCGAAATCCTGGACGAGCCTGTCGCGGCCGCCATCAACTATGGTCTCAACGAAGATTCCAAAGGCAAAAACGTCATTGTCTACGACCTCGGAGGCGGCACGTTCGACGTCACCGTCGTCAGCATCGGCGACAATCCGGACAAGAACGAAATCAGCATTATTTGCACCGAGGGAAATCACCAACTCGGCGGCAAGGACTGGGACGATCGTATCGTTCAATACTTCGTGCAGGAATTCCAAAACCAGATTTCCAGCAGCGCGGACCTCCTGGCCGACCCGGAAACGGCGTATGACTTGCGGTTCAACGCGGAGACCGATAAAAAGACTCTCTCGAAAAAGGATAAGATCAAGCGAAACGTCTCCTTCGAAGGAGACAAAGTGACGGAGGAACTGACCCGCGAGAAATTCGACGAAATGACGGAAGACCTACTGGAACAGACCTTCGCTCTCACGGACAAGGTGCTCGAAGAAGCGAAGGGCAAAGGAATCAGCAAAATCCATTCGTTTCTCCTTGTCGGCGGTTCGACGCGGATGCCGCAGATCAAGGAAAAAATCACGCAGCGCTACCAGTCTTCGCTCGGTGTGACGCCGGTCGAATTCGATGTCGACGAAGCCGTGGCCAAAGGCGCAGCGAAAGCCGGTGAGATCAATTTGCTCACACAAGCCGTCAACGAGGGCACCTCGGGAGGATTCGAAAAACTTTCGGCAACTGAAAAGGAGAAGAAAATCGAAGAGGTAGCCGAAGCGACGGGCATGACGGAGGATGAGGTCTTGCTCGCCGTGACGACGAAACTCAAAAAAGTCGCGACAAAGAGCTACGGTATCCGTGTGTTGAAAAACGGCGAGCCGATCGTCCGAAATCTCATCGTCAAGCAGACGCCGGTCCCGACCGAAGGAAGTCAAACCTTCGGTACGGCCGGACCGAACGCGGATGAGATCGACCTGATCGTGTTCATGAACAACGAATCGGAAATGGATGCCGCCCTGGGAATGTGCGACGAGCTGGGGCAGGCCGTTTTTCAATTGGATGGCAATTTGCCCGCCAAATCGCCGATCGAGATTACATTCAAGCTGGACGATCAGGGGAGCCTGACGTTGGTCGGCTTGGACAAGACGCACGGGAAAACCATTACCGCCAATTTCAAGGCGGACGGCATCATGTCGGCCGAGGAATTCCAGGAAGCCGTTGTCAAACAGCGTGATCTGGTTGTCGAGTAAACCATATCCGGGTTTCGATCGAACGGTATCTCACGGGTATCGTTCGACCTCCCTTGATCGCGATGACATTTAATATGAGAACAATTTCGCTTCTTTTGTGCTTGCTTTTATGCATCTCCGGCTGTTCGCAGCGAACGGAGACGGCTGAAAGTCTCGCCGGTTCGACGATGCCGACACGATTGGACGATTCGTCGGCCTGCGCGTATTGGAAGTGTTCCAAGGAGCGGAAATTGTACATGCAGAAATATGTCAAGCGCGAAGGAAGCAGCTACTACCCTGCCGGAGCCTTCAAACTCGATCAGGGAGTCGGTGCTTTCCCATTGACTGACTTGGAGGAGTACGGCAGCGACGGAAGTAATGTTTCGATTGATATTGGGTTCGATCCCTGCCCTTATTGTCGCTCTTCGTCACTCGGCCGTTGTTGTTGCGGAAAAACACTTTGCTTGCCTGAATCACCGAACGCTTCGGGCTGCTTTGGAGCTTCCTTGCGCGTGACATGTCCCTGGTGCGACCGGGTTGGCAATTATTCCGCGTCCGGCGCATGGGGAGTCGGTGGCGGCGGGTGAACTGCTTTTGATAGTAATCCGAATATAACATTTGTGGACAAGACGCAATTTTTTTGAAAGTTCATCACATGAACAATTTCCTCGAAAAAGCAAAGAAGCCGATTGTGTTCATGATCGCCGCCGCATTGGGCTGTTTCGTAGCGGCGCTGTTTGCCGAGCCGTTGTTTATCAAACGCTTTGTCAGAGTAAGGTTACAAGCCACCCAAAAATCCGGTTGGGATGACATCGGACAGATGATAGATGAACTTGGTTTGCCCCGCACTTTTTTTGACGGAAAAATCGAGGGGAGTATATTCTTCCTAAATTGTTTGAGCTCGGATTGCTCTCGAATCAATCCTGACGAATTACGCACTTTTGTTGAAAATGGCGGCGTTGTCTATGGTTCTGATCACGCCAAAGAAAATATCGAGGCGGCTTTCCCTGGTCTGATAACCTTTCGGGGCAATCCGCATCACGGCAGTGTAGCGGCAACCGTATTGGATAAGGAATTAAAAAACATTACTGGAGAAAACATCTCGATATATTACGATACCGTGACGTATTCTGTCCAGTCAATTTCAAAGGGTGAAATTGTTTTACAAACGAGAGAATGCCCTATTATGGTTATTTGCCCTTATGGAAAGGGAAAGGTCTTTTATACAAGTTTTCATAACCATAAGCAAACGAATGAAAAAGAAACGGCGTTATTAAAGCTACTAATTCTGAAGCAGATCGGCAATTTCAGTAACACTTCGCTGCAAGCCATCGGAAATGAACTGAACATCAACTTGGAAAAATATAAAGAGATATTCGCCGGTAATACTAACTCGGCTACGGTTTTAACAAGTTCTCAACATGCGAAAATGAACAAGGATACTGGTGAGATTGTCATACCAAGAGCAACAAGCGGCAGTTGGGCGATCATTCAAGCAGCCGTTTGGTCAATACTACTCTGTTTCGGAATGTGCGTTTGTATCGTGGCGGTACAAAACCGGATCATGCGGAAACCAACCCTCGAAAGAGAGCAGGCTATCGTACTCATCGTTGGAGCCGTCGTCGGCGGAACGCTTGCGGGACTTATCGGCGATGCGGCCTTCCGGATCGTACGCCTGGAGTTTGTCGGACGGGTCGTCGGCTGGGGACTGCTTGGCGCGGCGTTGGCGTATGGAATGTCGTTTTACATCGCGAATCTCGACCGAAAAAAAGCCCTGATCGGCGGCACGTTCGGCGGCCTGCTGGGAGTGATTGGGTTCTATATCTTTTCGGTTGTCGGAAATACAGGAGGACGTCTCATCGGAGCCGCTATTCTCGGAGCCTGTATCGGATTGATGATCGGACTCGTCGAATTGATTTCCCGCAACGTCTGGCTGATGGTCTTGTACGATCCTCGCGACTTTACGCAGGTCAATCTTGGTCGGGACCTGGTTACGATCGGTTCCGGCAAACACGATACGGTTTTTGTCGCCGATGCCGCTCCGAGGGCCGCTGAGTTCCAGGCCGAGGGTGATAAAATCCGTTTCACCGACGCCGGTGGTACGCAGTATCTCGCTCCCGGCAGTCGGGTCCAGGTCGGCAAGATCGAACTCGTCATCTGTTCAAACGACGTTCCCTTTTCGCCGTCGAAATTCTATCCGATGAAAATGTCCAAAGCAAAAGAGCTGCAAAAGCAGAACCGATAATCCCGAGGCAAAACACCGAGATGAACGACATCGGCAAAATCCATGACATGATCGTCCAATTTTTGGAGACGACGAAAAAACCCGTCGCCTTCCTGGTGGTCGGTGCGCTGGGGTGTTTTGCCGGAGGATTGGTCGCGGAATTGTTTCTTTATCTTACCGAGAAACAACCGCCGCCCCAGGCGATTTGCCTGACGCTGGACGTTTCCGGTTCGATGGCGGGACGAAAGCTGGAGGAAGTCAAGGAAGCCTCGAAAAAGTTTATCGGACAGCGAAACCTGTCGCGCGATCGGATTGCATTGACGGTCTTCAGCAGCGCCGGAAAAGTTCTTGTGCCGTTTAGCCGGGACAAAAACGAACTGTTCCGGAATATCGATTCCCTCCTGGCCTACGGAGGGACGAATTTTGAAGACGCAATGGCTTGCTCGCGAGAGGCGATCGACAAGGACCGGACGACGACGGGGCAAGTCATCCTGCTTTTCACCGATGGTGCGAGCAGTGCAGGCGATCCCGCCAAGGCCGTGCAAACCGCGCAAGAGCTGCAAAAACGAGGAATACGGCTTTTCGCCGTCGCTACCGAGGACGCCGATCAATCCTATCTGGCCGGTTTGACCGGCTCACGGGACCGCGTCATCGGTACACGGGACAACCGGTTCAAAGAAGCCTTTGCCGAAGCGGAAAAGAAAATTTCCGCTTCCCAGTTGATGCAGTCCGATGGAGGTTATCACACCTATATCGAGGCATTTATTCGATCGGGCGGATGGACGGTTTTTTTGGCTTTGGGAATTGCACTGGCCTTGCTACCACTCCAGAATCACTATCTCCGAAAACGCCTGCTACCCGCCGATCAGGCGATCGTGGTCATTGTCGGCTCCATCGCGGCAGGAGTCGTCGCCGGTTTGACGGGCCAGCTGGCCCATACGGTTTTCGATCTGATCCATTGCGGCGTCCTTGGACGTGTCCTCGCCTGGACCGTTCTCGGTGCGCTCCTGGCGCGGGGGATGGTCTATTTCATTCCCAATCTTGACGCGGGGAAAGCGTTGATGTTCGGCGCGATCGGCGGTTTCTTGGCCGTACTCGGTTTCCTCATGTCCATCGGAATCATGGGAGATGTCGGCGGTCGCTTGTTGGGAGCCTTGATCCTGGGAGCCTTCATCGGACTGCTCATTGCCTTAGTCGAATTGTTCTACCGTAGCGCGTGGCTGATGGTTTTGTACGATCCTCGCGATTTTACCCAGGTCAATCTCGGTCGGGGACTGGTTACGATCGGTTCCGACAAATCAGACACCATTTTCATCGCCGAAGCCGCTCCGAGAGCCGGTGAGTTCCGGATTGACGGAAACAAAGTCCGATACACCGATTCCCGGGGAACTCAGACGATGTCGCCGGGAAGTCGAATTCACATCGGTACGGTGGAGTTGGTCGTTTGTTCGAAGGAGACTCCCTTTTCACCGTCGAAATTTTATCCGATGAAAATGAAAAAAGCCCTTGAAATGCAACGTAAAGAAAGACAATCGTAATGGCCGACAACATCTACATCGAACTGGAACTGTTCCTCGACCCGGCGATCACCGACCCCGTTGCGCTGAAAAAAGACTTGGAGCAGCAGATCAGCCGTTGGAACAAACAGGTCAACGCCAACGCGAAATTCAAGATCAAAGTCGCGAGGGCCAGAGAATATATTAACGGGGGACTCGCCGATCTGGATCGACAGGCGAGCGAGGCAAAAGATGAAAGGTTAAGAAAACTTCGCGACGACATTGAAGTCCACCGGGTTGTCGGGCCGATTGGCGAGGACGATCTCAAACAATTGAGAAATCGACACAAAGCCTTCCTTTCCGAAACCACGATCCAAAACGAAGCTCAAGGTGTTGCGACGCCAAAGGCTCCAAGCTTCACTCCTCCGTCTTGTCCCAACTCGTTGCGAACCGGGAAAGCCATCTCCTTCGCCGAGATGAAGCGAGTTCAAGAGGACCTTGCTATCGTGTCCAAAGAAAGCGGCCGGAGTCTTAACGACCTCTACGACCTTTTACAACTTTCATCTTCCGCTTCCTTGGCGGCGCTCCAGGAAAAAGCGAAAGGAGCCGCCGAACAAGCTCGGAAAATGCCCAAACAGGATCAACGGGCCGATCCTCTCAATCGTCTCAGTGGAAAGTCGCTTAACTTTTTCAAGGACGCGGCGATGCGAGAAGGTTACGACGTCGCCCTAAAACGATTTCCCTTCGACTGTTTATGCAGCGAAAAGCTGGAAATCTGGGCCAATAAAGATAGCGGTGTCCCTCTCCCTTGGAAAGCCTACCAAATGTCCATTCGCGACACCGTCGCTCTCGGATTCACTCAAAGCGAGGCCGAATGGTTGGTTTACGACTATTACTGCAATACCAAGAAACGCCCCGAACCGATCCCGGAAGCGGAAACGGAAACTCCCCGGCCCGTCGAAACAACCGGGCCGTCTCTCCTGCCAAAAATCGCCGAGTGGATCAAAGCCATTCCAGCATCGATCCGACAGCCTGCCACATCTCAACCGTCACGCACAGCTTCGGCCGCACCGAAAACGACCGATCCTCAAACCGATTCGTCAGTTATCGGAAAATTCCAAACGACGATGGCCTGGTTCGTCGAATCCTTGAAAAAATCCCATGAACCGATCACCAGTCGCAGTTCAACCACCCAGTTCGACCAGATCGACGTGAAGCGCGTCCTGGAAGAATTCCGTCTCCTGAAAAAAAACTGCGGTAAGGTGCAGGCGCTTTCGGTCGGCGATTTGGATACTGCCTTTCGACACCTTGATGCAATGATCGGACAACTCCGGGAGCTACGGCCAGGGTTCTTCGGCGAGCTTGCCGTTTTGCATAAAGCCGTCGCGGAACGGCTTGGAGAAGCGGACTATCAAGAGGAACGTTGGGGTCGCGCCCTTCGCTCCTACAAAGCCATTATCGACCACCACCTCGTCGTGGGCACGGCTCCGGATCGCATCCGGGAAATCGACGAGCAACGAACAAAGGCATTTATCCGGATCGAAAAACATCTCGCGTGTAACGACATCCTCGGTTGCCTTCCGATCGTCAACGAACTGGAACGCAAGTTTGAAGGAGACCCGGAAACGGAGGATTTTCTTCGCAACAAAATCAAGCCGAAGTTGGCGACGGTCCAGCTGTCGACGAAGCAGATACAGAATCTCATCGACGAAAAAAAATGGCACACGCTCGATCAAGTGTTGATTTTGCGGTCGCCTGAGGACGGAACTTCGTTGAGCGAACTTCATAAATCAGTAAAAAAAAAGCTGATTCAGGCCGATGAGGCGGTCGAACAAATTCGAATCGCCATGAGCCGAAAGGATATGACGAAAACCAAAAATCTGTTGGTGCAATTGGCCCGGTTCATTTCGGATCATGCGGAACTCGGCCAGCTCCGGGCGGAATTCGATTTTCTATGGAGCCATTCGGCGAAGATCAATAAAAAACTGAGGACGTTGCGTGAACAAAAGCATTGGGTTCGCGCGGAAAACGTGCTCCGCCTTTTCCTGGCAACGCACTCGATTAAGGCGATTGGTTTGGTCGGACTAACCGAAGAAATCACGAGAGGGGTCGTTCGTTTCCAGAATTTCCTGCGACTCACACTGTTCCTCGTGTTGGGCGGCACCATATTCCTTGTCCTCTCCCTGTTCGCCGCACGTATATTCAAGGCGTACCAGGACGATTATATGCTGCTGGGATTTTTGTCGGCAATCGCCTTCGAGTTTTTTGTCGCCTACTTTGTATTCGAAATTTTGATTTGGGCACTCCGGGTGAGAGCCGACTCACCGAATATGATGAGATTCGGCAAGGCTTTCACGCTGTTCGTATGCATCGCCATTTTCGGCAGTGCACTCATTTACATGCCGACCGTTCAGGAACGATTCGATTCCGTATGGGCGGTGCAAAAACAGGGTTTCGATGATTTGCATCTCGGGCCTTGTGTATTCCACTACGTGTTGCCAGGCTTGCTCCTCATCGGTCTGCTGTATCCCATTCAATCTTTTTTGTACGGGCTAACCTTGCGATGCGTGAAATACGAAGAAGAACATTGGACATTGGTCAGTTTTCTTTGCGGTGTCGTTTTGTTCCTGCTCCTTATGCCGGTGTTCATTCCGAAAGTTCAGGAGGTTTTCGGCGGCAAGATTCTCGTTTTTCGCAATCCCGTCCTGCTGGTTCCGATCGTGTGGGCTTTCTCCTGGATTACGGTTTTCGTGGACTATCGAGAGGAGG
>JAVBSX010000034.1:0-3716 GCA_031556455.1 Thermoguttaceae bacterium | reverse complement strand
GCATCCGCTTGGCGGTATAGAAATTCGTGATGATCCGTTGCGTGACGGGAATCGGCGTGTTCGGAATGCCGATCGGCTGGGGGTTGAGGCCGAAATCGATAATCAGCTCTTCCGGCGTGCCGGTTACGCGGCAGAAATTGGCGTACGTCGCCATCACCTTGGAATCGTCGATTTGAATCGTTGCGCGCTGCACTTGAGCTTCGGGGGCCGCCGCTTGTTCGGGAGTGGGGGTTTCTTGGGGTTCTGACACGAATTTCTCCTTGTTGGGATTGGAAGGTTTTTCGCTAATCAAAAAGACGGTAAAAACAAATGAGGACGACCGTCCGACGCTAGCACTTTTCAATAATACTACAAAAACAGCCCTCTGACAACCCTCTCGAAACGGCGGGTCAGGTCAAAAATTAAAAACTAGCCCCAAGCGTCAGCGCGGGGATATTGGCAGCTTGCGGTCGGCGGCTTAGCGGCTTGGAAGACTGTTTTCGAAGCCGCTAAGTTGCTAAGCCGCTAGCTGTCTCAGTGTCCCCCGCAGCCGGGGCAACCGCCGGTGCTCGGATAGTTCGGGTTTTCGATCGTAAAACCTCTCGACATCGGCGTGTCGACGAAATCGATCTCCGTCCCGTCGAGGTGCAGGTCGTACTTCTTGTGGGTGACCAGCGAAACCCCGTCGAAATCGTATTTGACGTCGATTTTCGGGTCGAATTGTTCGTCGAAGCCGAGAGAATATTGCAACCCGCTGCAACCGCCTCCGAGAATGCCGATTCGCAAGAGCGTTTCCGGAGAGAGGTTTTGAGCGTCTTTCACGTTTTTGACTTCGGTAATTGCCGTTGGACTCAGTAATATGGACATGGTTTTGAAATATGTAAAAGGAATCGGAATTTGTATCACCAAACCAATTTCGCGAATTGGCCCGTTTAGCCGAGCGGCGAAGACGCTGGCGCCCGAGTGGGGCTCCGACGATTGAGTGTCCGCCCGTTGCTACACATTATTGACCGGAAAGAGAAAAATTTCAAGCGAGAGGTTTTGAGCCAGTTTCGATTTATCGGAAATATCCGAAACCGGCCCCGCCAAAGAATGGGCCAGCATTCTCAAGAAGCCCGGTCCGGCTCGTGCCGAAAAACCCGGAGTTTTTGAAAAAAAAGCGGAAATTCCCTCGAAGGGTCCGGTTGCCCGAAACAATAAAAGAACGTAATATATAAATACTGTCGATTCAAATTGAAAATGCTGGCTCTCAATCGAGGATCACATCCGAGTTTCTTTCAGAATCGACGTTCTCGTCCCCTCACATTTTTCCGTCCCGTCCTAAAAGCAATTGACATGGAATCGTTGAAATTTACCGATAGTTTTCGGCGGATGTTCGACCTTGCGATTCGTGCGCATAAGGATATGGAGTCCGCTGCGCTGTTGCTTTTGATCGAAGGCCCGGTCGATTGGGGGCGTTTACGTAAACTCTCGCCCGAGACGAAAATCATTGTTACGGCCGGGCGGCCCGAGCTTTTGGCCGGGGCGGGGGAACAGCAGTTCCTTGACATTTTTCTGGAACACAGCGACGATTTTACGGTTTATGATCGCTTGACGCATGCGATTCTCGAAGCCGTCGCCAACGATATCATCCCGCCCGGTTCCAGGGTTGTCGCGTTGTACAGCGATTTCGATTCGAGTCAATTCGATTCGATCAGCATCATCAATCTCGGGGAGCATCTCGACCGGCTCAGCGGTCGGGACCTGCGCTCCTTACAGACGAAAGTGCCGCTCAAAACGCTGAAACTGGTCGTCGATCTCGCCCTCGAAATCGGCCGCGACGGTCGCGAAGGGCAATCGGTCGGCTCCCTGTTCGTCGTCGGGGACACCCGAAAGGTTCTAAACCAAAGCAAACCGGCCGGATTCGATCCCGTTCGGGGATACCAGCGCAAAGAACGGTTTCTCGGGGATCCCAAGGTCCGGGAAGGGGTCAAGGAGATCGCCCAGTTGGACGGAGCGTTTATCGTCGCGTCCGACGGGACGATTGAAGCGGCCTGCCGTTATCTCGATTCGCCCGCGGCGATGGTTACGGTTTCGAAAGGGCTCGGAGCACGGCATTGGGCGGCGGCCGCGGTTTCCCAAACGACGAACGCCGTCGCGATTGCCGTCAGCCAATCGGGCGGAACCGTCCGCATCTTCCAAAACGGCGAGGTCGTCCTCCGGATCGAGTCCCGGCACCGTCGGCCGATGGTTTGGCGCGACTTCGAAGATGCCGCGGAAGGGTGAGACGCGGAATCGAAAGAATCGGATCGAAAAACGCGGAGTACCGGTTAAATCAAGGTTGGAGAACGTTGAGAGAGACTTCCAGTTTTTGGAGCAGATCGGCAAAATGGCCGGGATTCTTCTCGAATGCCTCGTAATTCTCCTGCGTCGCGAAAAGGTAAATCTTCCCTTGATACCATG
Organism: Thermoguttaceae bacterium; assembly: GCA_031556455.1. Lineage (GTDB taxonomy): Bacteria > Planctomycetota > Planctomycetia > Pirellulales > Thermoguttaceae > JAVBSX01. Next base: position 1,295 of record JAVBSX010000034.1, on the reverse strand, counting down.
CCCCGAAATGTCGTTGACCGGGGACCTGTTTCTTTTCCTTGATCATCAGGATAATGTCGTTCCCCATTGCGACGGGGGTGTAACGGCCCGGGTGCTTCGCGAACGTCTGCATCGCTTCCTGGGACGAGAAAACGAAAATCCGACCGGCATAATGCAGGCTCCATTTTTCATTTCCCGGCGTCCAGCGTTCGCGATCCTGGAGTTCGACCGGGCAATAACCGTCGAAAATCAGCGGCATTTCCGAAAATGCCGAAACTTGCGGCGTCTGCTCGGACGGCGAAGCGGCGGCCGTACCCGAATCCGGTTGCGCTAAAAGCGGCGGGGGACCGGGCGAGATGGCAAGCGAAGACGTTGTCGTCCCCTCGGCTTGCGGTTGAGTTTTCCCGGCTGATTGCTGAACCGGCTCTGTCGGAAGTTGGATGTTCTCAACCATCGGTTGAATCCGTTCGGTCGACGGAATCGAAAATTCGTCGTATATCTCGGAGCCGAATTCCGGTTGCGCGGACGTCTGCGTGACGGCCTGAGTTTCGGAATCGAGTGTGAGCGGCGGAAAATCGAAATTGACCTCCTCTTCCAAAACCAGAGGCGGGGGTACTTCGAGATTTTCGGCCGATTCGACGCTCGTGTCGGAAATGTTCGGTTGCCCCACATTCACAAAAGGGTCCGACACGTCGGGCATGTCGGCATTCGTCGATGCCGCGGTCTCTTCGATCGTCTCCTCCGGGCGGGAAGCGGCCGCGGCCGACTGCGTTTCCGCCTGTCCCCAGTCTTGAGCCGGAGCAGCCGCGTTTTGCGGGCTTACGGAATGTTGTTGGGAAACTTGGGTAAACGGTTGCTGAACTTGGGGTTGCGGGACCGAGGGAGCAAGGTCTCGTTCTCCTTGCATCGGAATCGCGGTCGGCGGCGCGATCCCTCCAGGCTGCGGATTGTTTTGTACAGGCTGTTGAGCGCGAAGAGCCAACTGCTGGGCTTCCCGAACGCGGATTTGCTGCTCGCGCCAAGGAATGCCGACCGCTCGCAATTCCTCGACATATTGCTTCGCGGTCGCCCCGCCGGCTCGACGATAAACGATTTCCCCTTGAGGGGTAACCACCATATCGGTCGGAACCGCCGTAATTCCCAAATTCTGAACGACTTGCGGATTGCTTTCCGTTTCGATTTTAACGGCGACAAACAACCCTTCGAGTGCGGCGGCGACATCTTGCCGGGGAAAAACCTCTTTGTCCATTGTTCGGCACGGCGGGCAATGATCACCATAAAAGTGAAGCAGCACCAACCGGTCGGTTTCCCGAGCG
>JAVBSX010000325.1:0-8078 GCA_031556455.1 Thermoguttaceae bacterium | reverse complement strand
CGGAGCGAGAAATCTCACCCTCGCCGAAAAAGCGGGAATTCCGGCCCTCGCGCGAGGGTGAGATTTCTCCTTGCGCTGCGCTTCAGTCGAAATGACGATCTCGCTTTTGCGCGACCGACGGGTCACAACGACTTTGCAATCCTCGTGCCGTCGCAACTCCGGGCCGCTTTTCAATCCGAGATAAGGAAAATCGAACGCACGGCGGGAAGGTCGATCCGATAGGTTCCGGAGCGGCCGTTCAAAGGGCCGGTCTTCGATATTTTTCCCGTGTGCGGATCCCACCAGGAAAAATTCCGGTCGGGCGTTTTTCCCCGCATCTCAAAAATCGTGTCGATGCCGTTCGAGGTTGAATTCGCGAAAAAATAGACATCGCGACCCTTGATCTTACGATGTAAGCAGGAAAATGCACCGGTCGGTGTGCCTTTGGGGAGATCGACTTCCTCCGGGAACTGAAGATCGCCCGTTCCCGTAAACTCCCGAAGGTTCAAAAACGAGAGGTTGGACGGCATCTCCGACGGGACATGCAGGTAAACGGCACGTCCGCCGCGAGCGTTTTCCCGCGCGATCGTTTTCGGTTCTTCCGACCGATCCGCCAACTCCAGGGCCTCTTTCCCGAACAGGTTTTCCAGCAACCGCCGAACTTGCTCCCGCTCGCCCGGTTGCGCGGATAGCCGGGGCAGGCTCCCCACGGCGATAACCTGTCCGCCGGCATCGTAAAAATCACGGATTTTCTCCAGTGTCCCTCGTCCGATCGTCGTCATAGGCGGCAAAAGAACGGTGCGGAAAGCGGCGGGGTTCTTTTGGTTTTCCAGTGCGAGGACCGCTCCGGAGCCGTCCTCGGCAGCGCGAATCGAAGCACGTTTTTGGAGGGTTTCCGGATGAAGAAAAACGAAATTCTCCCGCGCCTGGAAAAACAGGTGTTCCCCGAGCTCCATGTAATTGCCCGGCCGCGACGGCACGCCTCCCTGGTAAGCGTCGATCGGCCCGTTGAAATGATACTCCGCTTGGAGCGATTCGATAGGATAAAGCACGGCGATCTTTGCAACCGTTTCGCCCGGTTGCTGGAGGATCGAATGCAACCGCCCGATATAACGATTGTATTCCGGCAACGCGGAAGCATAGGGTTCCGTCCGGGCGGACAATTCCGGCTGGAAAACGACTTTCGAGGGCGTGCTGTCGTACCAAACGGCGTGGGGGACGAATTGATTGACGCCCTTGACGGCCTGGTCCATCGCTTCCTTGTAGAAAACGTCGACCGGCATGTTCGCGATCGCGCCATAAACCTCCGTCATGACGAGATGCCTGTCGTAATTGATCGCCGCGGAGGAAATCAGTTTGTACATGCAGGAACCGCGGCCGTACTGAAAAATCTCGTCCAATCCCGGAATCGGCTGGTATTCGAAAAACTTGATCGCATCACCCCCCACCCCGGTCGGATTAACGACCTCTTCCTGATCGAGATGTCCCGTCAAGGGAATTCCGTAGGGTTCGAGCCAATCGACGATCGTTTTGATGAAACCTTCGGAGAACAGTGTCGCGCGAAATCCGAACAAGGCGTTGCGTGCCGAGGCGGTCTCTTCGCCGATGTCGAGAAACATCGCCGGATAAAGCAGCACGGGATCATAACCCTGACGTGTTTTGAAATATTCGTTGTATTTCGGCGTCCAAGCCCGACCGGCTCCCGGCGTGTAGAGCATCGGTTCGTCGTAGAAGGCGGAAACGATCGTCGTCCCGAAATGTTCCGGCAGCGCTTTTTGGTAGGCGGCATAGGTCAATTCGACAAACGCCTTGACCGATTCCGGTTCGAGGTAGTCGACCAGATTCCGCTCACCGTCCGGAACGCAAACGAACACCATGATTTTGTAGGCGTCTTCGGTTCCGGCAGGTCGTTTCCAACGCAGCACGTTTTCCTTGACGAGCGGTGTGATGTTCTCGCGTTGGAAGGTTCGCGAGTTCATGGCGACGCAGCCCATGAGCGTTCCTTCGGGAATTTCAATCGCGACTTCGCCGGAATCCCCGACGGTCCGTTCGATCATGTCCAGGCGTTTGCATAAATGTTCCGGGTACTTTTCCCGGAGCAATCCTCCCGCCGAACCGCTGGGGAACCAGTATTCGTCGTAAAGACAGAGTTTCAGGCCGTTTTCTTTGGCGGCATCGGCGGCGATCCGGTATTGCTCCAGATATTCCGGGCTCATGAACTTCATTTCCTGCTGCGAAAAAGCGGGAAGGATCGCCAATCCCGCATAACCGCTTTCCTTGCATTGCTTCACGATTTCCCGGGTTTCCTTTTCATTCGGCACCTTGTTCCAAAACCAAAGTGGCCGCGATTTCGAAGCCAAAGGCGGATCGGTGAATTCCAATTTGGCGTTTTCCCAAAACGGTTTTTCGCCTGTTTCGTCGGACCGGAGGCAAGACGGCATTCCGGCCTGAAGGACGCAAAGAAAAAAGAACGCGACGAAAATACGTAAATGCCCTGTTGATGACATAATCGGTTTCCAAGTGCAAATGATTTTTTCCGGACGATCCAATTCATTCCTCCGGTTAACGCCGAGGTGAGAGACATGCAGGCCATTTTAGGCCCCGGAAGAATCACTGTCAATCATGATCGTTATGTCCCACTCTCCGCGAGGATTACAAAGTCGAATGCGGCAAACAGCAGCCCGAAGCGTGAGCGCCGGGTTGGTCCCGCATTTCCGCATTGGACAACCGGGCGCTGACGCTTCCGGCTGCTGCCCGATTCGAAATTTTTTCTGAAATGATCGACTTGGCAATTCTCCTGCCCTCTTTCTCACGGTAATTTGACAAAAGGTTTTGCCTGTGGTACCCTCAACCGCACAAATGTGCGGGAAAGGAAATTTGTTCAAGCTGTTTGTCAACTCATCCGTGATGCAGGTCCGAGGTGGTGTTCGACCATGCGGTCGAACCGATTCGCCGCGTCAAATCACCATCACTTTTTCCGAGCCGTGACAGAATACACCGAAAAGAGCGACCTCGCGTCATTCCCCACCATTCTCGTCGTCGACGACAATGTCGGCAACCTGAAGCTCGTCGAACAGATTCTCCGGCAAGACTATAAACCGGTTTTGCTGACCTCCGGTCGAGACGCCTTGAAGTATCTCGACCTGAAACGCCCGGACCTGATCGTGCTTGATATCGACATGCCCGAAATGTCCGGATACGATGTCATTCGGAAAATCAAACAGCGGCCCGAAATTTCGAACATTCCGGTGATCTTTTTTTCCGCGAAGTCCGATGATGAAAGCGAACTGGAAGGGCTCAGTTGCGGAGCGGTCGATTTCATCGGCAAACCGGTGATCCCCGCCCTCCTGATTCATCGTATTCGCACGCAACTGGAATTGTTCAAATATCGGCATCACCTTGAGCTGGTCGTTCAAGAAAAAACGATACAAATTCTCCAGTTGCAGCAAACGACGGTCACGACGTTGACCGAGTTGTCCGAATGTCGGGACTCCGAGACGGGGTCCCACATCAAACGAACGTCGCTTTACGTCGAAACCCTGGCCAGGGAATTGGCCCGGGTCCCGAAATTCGCCGAAGAATTGACGGAGGAAAAAATCTACAGCATCATCACGGCGGCGCCGTTGCACGACATCGGTAAAATGGCGATTCCCGACGCCATTCTGAACAAACCCGGACGCCTGACCCGCGAGGAGGTCGAATTGATGAAAACTCATGTGGAAATCGGCGCGGCGACATTGCGGCGAGCGATCGATTCCCTGGGATTCGCCAGCTTTTTGGATATCGGGCTGGAACTCTGCCTAACCCATCACGAAAAATGGGATGGGACGGGATATCCCGCCCATCTTTCCGGAGAAGCGATACCCCTGGCCGGTCGAATCATGGCCTTGGCGGATGTCTACGACGCCTTGACTTCCACGCGGCCGTACAAAAGCCCTCTTTCCCATGAGGTGGCCGCGGCGATTATCGCCGAGGGGAAGAATCATCATTTTGATCCGGACCTTGTCGATGTCTTTTTGCGGGTTTCCTCTCGGTTTTCCGAAATCGGTGAAAGACTCAATCACGTCACTTCTCCGACGATCGATGAGATCATCTAGCCCGACGGCCATACCCGCTGTTACCGAACAAGTCGAGTTCGTAACCGTTCACGAACATTTGGACCGTGGGACGAAGCCAAGAACAAAAGCCGGAAAGGAACGCAACGAATTGACGGTGTGTTGAGATTGAACGCCTGTTGGCATTTGAAACTCAACACGCCGTCAATGCGCCGAGTACGGCTCCTTTCCGGCTTTTGTTCGAAAACGAGGCCGGTTCGTGATTTCGAGATCATGGCCGTGAACGGCTACTCGAGCTCAACGAAAAGAACGACGGTATGAAAATCGTGCGAATACATCGTCGAACGCATCGTGAGTTCCGAACAAATTGATAATAACAGCTACGACGATTATTAATGAATTCATTATTTTTACGTTGACTTTTTTTGTTCTTCTTTTCAGGGGAACCTTTTCATAAATTCGCCAAAACAATATATTGCTGGAAGAGGGAGGACAGTTGTTCAATGGTATTGTACGAAATTAGTGCATGTCGCGGAAAGTTATGAAATACCTTTTTCTCGTCAAAACCAACCTCATCGATATCGTTTCGGTTTCCGCGACGATCAAAAAGATCGAGGCGTACTGTCGGCAGCACGACATCGTTCCCACGGTCGTTCAATCGACGGTTTTCGGCGAGGAAGAGGAACTCGTCCGCCGCTTCGTTCAGGAAAACCGGGTTCAGGACAATCGGGAGCCAACACTCCGGGTCATCGTCTGCGGCGGATTGGAGACGTTTCATTTCGCGATCAACGGGCTTTTCGGCGTCCCCGGCGTGGAAGTCGGTTATTTTCCCTGCGACGGCGATTACGATTTTTACAGCGTCTATCCCGAAATCCTCCCGTCGAACTTTTCCGAGATCGGTCCGCTCCTGGACGGCCGCGTCGTCGACGTCGACGTCATTCAGGTCAACCGACGTTATTGCATCAACGCCGCCAATATCGGTCTCGATGCGAATATTTCGGCCTACTGGTACAGAATGCTCGACCGCTTCCAGAATCTCCCCCTTTACCGTTTTCGACGTAAAACGCTTTTCACGTTGTGTAAATATCACGGGTTCCTTTTCGATCTTCCGCAAGAGACCATCCGCATCCGCCTCAACGGCTACGAAACGATCGAAGGCCCCTATACCCTGGCCGCCTTCGCCAACACGAAACAATACGGCTTCGGACACACCTGCGCTCCGAACGCCCGCGCGGACGACGGACTGATCGACGTTCTCTTCGTCACGAAACTGCCGCTCCTCACTTTGCCGCGTGCCGTCCGACTCCTCCGAAAAAACGAGGTCATCGTGAGCGAAGAGTTCCGAAACCAGGTGTTTCACAAGCTCTGCAGCACGGCAACGGTCGAGCTCTCGGCCCCGAAAAACGTTTCACTGGACGGGGTCGTTTACGTGACGGACGACCGGTTCGAGGTTCGCATTCACCCCGCCGCGATGAGAGTCCTGATTCCCGAGACCGGTTGATCTTATCTTTCCGGCCAAAACCAAGCGTAAGAATTCTTCGATCATGAAATCAGGATTTTTTTCAAATCAACGGAGCAGAAGCCATCGCGTTTATGCGTATTACGTCGGCTTTCTTTACGTCGCCCTGACGGTTTTCATACTCCTGTTCGCCCGATCCCATTTCGTGGCCAATTGGAAAAGAGTGACGGCCGACGCCGATCGGCGGATGCGCGAGGCGATCGAAACGTTTCAAAAAAGGGTTCCCGCCGAATTTTTCGATCGCGCCACCGTTCCGGGCGCCGTTTCCGAAGCGGAGTTCCTGGAAAAGAAAAAAATTCTCAAAGAGATCATCGCGATTTTCCAGATCAAATATCTCTATTCCATGGTTCAGTACGACGGTCGGTTTTTCTTTACCGCCTCGGGAGACGACCCCTCTTACTTCACGGAGTATGTTCAGCCGTGGGAACAATTGTCGCAAACGGCGAAAGACGGTATTTTCCGTTTCGGGGAAGATACGGTCCAAACGATCGATTCTTACGGACCGACCCGATTCGCCGTCGGACGTTACACGACGCCCGCGGGGCAGGATTATATCATCGGCGCAGACGTCTCGCAGCCCGAGGTGTTCGGTTTGAGATGGGAATTCTGGAAAGACTTCCTGCCCGATTCTCCCGACACGTTTCGGGTCGCCGCCGTGTTTGCCCTGTTTTTGGCGTTGCTCTCGACCCGGATGATTTTCAGACGGCAATGGTCGTTGTTGCTGTTTTCCTGGCTTTCATTCATGCTTGCGGTCGGTTTCGGTTGTTCCCGACTCGTCAACGAGGAACGATCGCACCGGCAAGGATGGGACCGCAGTATTCGCGACTGGATCGTCCTACTCGGCAAAGAAACACAGAAACACGGACATGCGGAGATTCTCGATCCCCTGGAAGAGCATCCCGAGGGAAAAAAGGCGTATGAGGAACTCATCAAAATGCACGGCGAATGGTGTCGGAACATCGAGTCCGTCGCCTACATCTACACATATCGCCTGATCGGCCCCCGGCAGCTTCAGTTCATCTGCAGCTGTCCTTCCGACGCGAACGGTAACGGCATCGTCGAACCCGGAGCCGAAGAAGGGGAAGCACCGTTCACCCTACCGTTTGAGGAATCGCAATATGATTGGTTCGCCGTGTTCGACCATGCTTTCAAGGGCGTGACGTCGATCGATCACGATATGGACAGTTCCTACGGCCATTTCATCACGGCGGCAACCCCCCTTTACGACAAGACGGGAAACATCGAGGCCGTTTTTTGCATCGATTTTCACCGGGACGAATGGCACAAAACGACGACGATGCTCCGGGAGCAGTCGATGTCGCTTCTCGTCAGCTTGTGCGTTTTTCTGTTGGGAATCGCGATGTTCATTTCCATCCAGTTGAATCTTTTGAAAAAATCGAACAGGATGAACGAACGGCTCAAATCGACGATCGACAAACTCGAAAAAGCGGAGAACACCTCCCAAGCCAAGAGTTCGTTTTTGGCCAACATGAGTCATGAGATACGGACGCCGATGAACGCGATCCTCGGTTTCAGTTCCCTGCTCTTGCGCCGTCGGCAAGAGCCGATGGTTCGCGAATATGTCCTGAACATTCAATCCGCTTCGCAGCATCTCTTGTCGATTCTCAACGACATTCTCGACCTGGCGAAAGTCGAATCGGGAAAATTCGAACTTACGCCGACTCCCTATGAATTGGCGTCTCTGGTCAACGACGTGGTCAGCACGATCGGAATACGCCTGATTGATCGACCGATCCGGTTCCTCGTCGAGATCGATCCGACCATGCCCGCTAAACTGATCGGCGACGAAATCCGCATACGTCAGTTGATTATTAATTTGCTGGGAAACGCCGCAAAATACACGCAGGAAGGCTTTGTCCGACTGACTTTCGGCCAAGAGTCTTCGACGAATCCGTTCCAGCTGCGGGTCGTCGTCGAGGATTCGGGAATCGGTATCCGGGAAGAGAACATCGAGAAACTTTTCAAAGCGTTCGAACAGTTCGACTCCCAAAAGAACCGGAAGGTCGAAGGAACCGGTCTCGGCCTGGCGATTTCGAAAAAATTCATCGAATTGATGGGCGGTCGGATCGGCGTGAAATCGGAATACGACAAGGGAACCTCCTTTTTCTTTTCCGTTCCGCAGGGGCTTCCCGAAGAATCCCGTTCTTTCGCTTCCTTGAACATTCCGGAGGCGACCCGGGCCGCCGTTCTCGAATTGGACGAAAGGTCCGGCGAAAGCTGGGATCGGGCTCTTCGTTCGCTCAAGGTTCCCTGCGTGGTGGAAAGCCGTCTCGATCGATTTCGCGAGCTGCTGCGTTCCGAAAGTTTTACGCATTATTTCATCGCCGAAGAATTGATCGAGCCGCTGTTGAAGGAAGCCCCGGTCGAAGAAAATCGAATTTTCGCGATCGTCGATCAACGATCGCGGATTTTCGATAAAATGCAGGGCCGCGTGATTCGCCGCCCCGTCTATTCGCTTCCCATCGCCGCGGCGCTTTGCGGGATTCCGTTCGCCAATCTCGTCC
>JAVBSX010000111.1:0-6628 GCA_031556455.1 Thermoguttaceae bacterium | reverse complement strand
GGCCTCAGCGAAAAGGACTTTTTGCAGTTCCGAACTCGGCTGCGGCGTTTGGCCCCCCTGTATTTTCGGCAGTTGGACGATTTCGGCTTCAAGCATGGGCCGGAGCATCGACATGTTGACGCCAATCGCGGCGAGAATCGGGCCGATATTCCCTTCGCGCTCTTCGACCAGGGCCGTGAGCAAATGTACCGGCGTCAGTTCCGGGTTTTCCCGCTTGAGCGACAAACCTTGGGCGTTGGAAAGAGCTTCTTGTGATTTCGTGGTCAGTTTATCGTAGGCAAAATTCATTGTTATTCTCCTTTTCTATAACGATAGCTGCCAAATCGGGCGGCGGCAACCGTTTGGGAGAACAACGCAGCAATTATTGCGCCAAAAAGAGTGTTCGAAAAGAACAAGAAGCGTTGGGGACTGTACTATGGCCGTGTCGTGATAATAGCTTTTCCAAAAAGCATTGTCGTCATTTCGACCGAAGCAACGCGTAGGGAGAAATCTCACCCTCGCGTAAAGGCAGAGAGTTCCGAGTCTTTGGGCGAGGATGAGATTTCTCGCGGAGCCTGCCCAGAGCGGAGCGTGGGGCTCGAAATGACACGGTATTTTATCAGTTGGTTTATTCGGCGGGTTGCGTTTCGCCCTGTGCGGTCGCCTCGCTCCGTCGAACAACCTCGCGGACGAGTTCCCGGGCCGATTCCGAAACGCAATTTTCCGCGATCATGCCGATCAAGAAGCCGATTCCGGCAAAAACGAGCATTGAAACCAAGGTTTTGCGGAGAAGCAAATGCGGCTCGATCCCGCCGAGCAGGCCCAAAAGAACGCCCATAATCATCACCACAACGGCGAGGTATGAAGCAAAGAAAAAGCAAAGAGGTTTTGACGGGCGAGGGCCGGTTACCCCTTTTTCACGTTTGTCAAATTCCCTCTTTTCCCGTTGAATCCAAAGCTGCAGAAGAACCGGATCAATGTTCTGCGGAATAGCGATGTTTTGCAAAACTTGATCGAATGTCGCATTTCCGGTCTTTGCAAACATCTCATTTTGCCCATTTTCAGCGCCGTTTGAATGGGTTTCTGGGGTTTGGTGAGATTCTGGAGCAGACACAGCGGAAAATAGGGGCACAAAGGGAGGTGCAAACCAAAGCCAATTTGTGTACAGAACCGTTTAGCCGAGCGGCGCAGACGCCAGCGTCTCCAGCCTTTACAAATCGACCACGGTTTTTAAACGAACAAAATTCTCTTTATTAGGATCGACCGATTTTATCGGAAAAGTTTAGCTATTTTTCGCGATTTGACCGAACTTGAGAGAAAATAAAATCATCACGCAACTACGAGCCGGGACCTGCGGTCCCAACCGCATCGCACATGAGAAAAGACAATATTTTCAAGAAAGTGAGACGGTCCCGGCTCGTTTTGTCGCAAGCTTCTAATGCGGCAGCGGCCGGGAGGGAATTTGTCCCCGGTTGCGCAACGGTCGGGGACCGTTCGAAAAGACAGGCCCCGGTCGATACGGCGACACTGGAGCCGAATAGAATTCAGTACCGTCCGACTCGATCGGAGGTTTGGCAACCCGAGTTTTGGTTTCAGGAAGCGAAGGCTTTGTCGCGTTAGCCATTTCTTCACGAAGATAGAATTTTCGTTCGATTCTCCCAAGACCATTGATGAGGCCGGAAACGTTTTGGCTCATTAAAAACGACAAGGCATTCGGGTCTTCCTTAAGGTAGGCATTCCAAAAGTTCGTCGACATTCTCGAAATCACGACTTGAAAAGGCGCGTCGTTTCTGGTCGAAGAGAGAAAGGGATGCCCCGCATAAATCATATGGTCGGTTCCTTGGAATGTGAGCAGGTATTGGTCGTTACATCCGATTCGATCGAACGGGATGCGTCGTTGGCTGGCCCGTGTCGATCCGACGATACCATCGTCCTGCGTCCCGGTAATAAAGAGGCAAGGAATCTCGATTTTCGAGTAGACCTGGGTCAGCGGAGCGCGATTCGCTTGAACCGGCGGGCTCATCGCGATGATTGCCCGAATACGCGGATCGGAAATCGGTTGCCCCCCCTCCGGCGGGAGCTGGCCGGCCATCAACATTGAAGCGAACGCCCCCAAGTCGTAACCGGCGACGCCGATCCGTTGCAGATTCAGCTGCGAACCGAGCTTATCTTTTCCTTGTTCGACCAACGATTCCAACTGGCCGATCACGAATTGGATGTCTTTGGCCCGGGATTGACCGGTCCAGGAAGATTCGTAGGCGTTTTTCAATTCGTTCAAAGGCCGTAATTTGCCTCGCCAAACCGATTCGTCGCTGCCGAAATGGGTGATGAAAACCGCGACGTAGCCGTTGTAGGCCCAGTATTCCCCCAAGTAGGAACAACGTTCGTTGGAACCTCCCAGACCGTGGGAAAAAAGAATCACCGGAGCCCGGGCGTCCAAAGCTGCCGGCCGGTAAACCTTGACCGGGACGGTTCGGCGTCGCGAGTGATCATACCAATTGTAGTAGGATGTTCGTATGGAACTGGCACCGGCGAAGCTCGGAGTGTTTCCGGAAAACGGATTCCCCAGGAGAGGACTTTCCGAAAAAAACGTTCCGCGACGGTTGCCGAAAAACCTGCCTCCGATTCCATTTTGGGCTAGACAAAGTTCCTCGGCGTTGGAATCATTATAAAATCGATCTTCAATTCCGTCGAGTTCGTTTTGTTGCGAGAACGAATCGTAGTAACAGTCGGAATTTTCTCGCGGCGGATCATTGAGTACGATAATAGCACTCTTTTCCGGAGAAGACGAATATCCTTCTCCAAAGCTTATTCCGGAGAAAATCAACAAATAAAATAGGACAACCAGACTGTTCCGTATTGCCGAAAAAACCGGAATTCCAAGTCGATCCCATCCATTTTCCGAATCTGCCCGGAACGGATCGAAAAGTTTCTGTTTTTTTAAAACATCCGATTTTTTCATTATAATGCTTCGAAATATTCCCGGTTATACCGTAGCCGGTATGGGCAGGTGAGCTTCGCCCTCTGTCAAACCGCGGCCTCGGCGGGCCGCCTGCCGTACTGAAGACGGGAATTTTAAACCGACTTGAGCAATATTCTCTTTTTTGGGTTGGTGTTTATCAAAAATTGGGAGTGTATTGACGAGCTTCGCGATCCTGTAATTCGATATTCTATTGTGCTCCGGGCCAATTCTTTCGCGGAGGGCAATATTCTTCGTCGCTGAGTATTATCGGCTTTTGGAGAAGGAGGATTTTTGGGAGAAACAAGGTTCAGAAAAGCAATTTTTCGAATATTCTTTCGCGGTGATTGTTTTCCCGGAACTTCGAACACAATCGTTGCATCGTAATAAAGACGAAGGACTCGTCTCGACCGTGCGAGGTGTTGTAACCCGTTTTTCCGAAGAAACATGTCCCTGCGGCATAGTTCGGACGCCCCGAAATTTCGCTAAAACGCTCTTGCAATAATCGCCAAAATGGTGATAATTTTCGTTGCGCTCGGTTTCGGCTCCCCCCTCAACGTCGTTGAACCGAAATCTCCCGCAATACAGATCATTTGGTTCCTGAGGGTGGTATTACCGAGGGAAACAAATTTGTATCATACTGACCGACATTTTTTGAAGAAGACGGCGACTCTTCTCCGAATTGGTGAAGAGAGGTACTGTCTGTTTCCGCGCCCTTTTTATATTTTCATCTCATCAAGGAGAGTCAACAATGCGTTTCTGGAACTCTATTTTTGGAAACTCGGAATCTAAGAATCATAACAATCAAAACGATTCCGCGAAAAATAAGAGAAAAGGGCTTCTTTCCGGAAAATCACAAAAATCGCAGGCGAGCAAAACCCGCCAGCTTCTTTTGGAGCAATTCGAGAACCGCGAGCTCTTGAGCATCAACGGGCCGCAACTGAACTCGGTTTTCATCAACCAGGACGAATCGCAGTTGCTCGGCAACGAGAGCGGAATGAAATCGACGCTCAACATCGCTCCGACCTCGTTCCTGCTCCGCTTCAGCGAAGGGCAGACGATCGACCCGACGACCTTGGGCGGCATCCAGGTTTACAGGGCGGGCGACAACAAAACATACGATACTTTGGTCGATTTCGGTTATATCGGAATCGGCGATAATCCGAACGAGGTGATCGTCCGTTTCGCCGACAACCTCCCGGACGATCTGTACCAGATCCGGCTCGTCGGCGGCGACGACAATGCCGCGTCGCTCAAAAATACGCTCGGCGAGGCGTTTTACTATCCCGACGGCGGCACGGACCCCGACCATCAGACCGTCCCCTTCACCCTGCAGCTGGGGGCCAAGGTTACCTCCGTCGTCACCCAACCGACGAGCCGGGACACTGCCGGCAACCTGCAGCAAAGCCGGAACACCATCGAGATTTACTTTACGGACGAAGAGCTCAAGCTCGCGAACACCCCGAACGATAGAAAGCTTTTCCAGCTTATTGTTACAAAAAACACACTCGACCCGACCGACGATCTCGTCATTATTCCGACCGACCTCAAATACGAACCCAACGCCATGCTCGACGGCCAAAAGGTCAATCGGGTTACGTTGACGTTCTCCAAGGACGCCTCGGGAAAAACGATCACCGATTTGGCCGACCTCGGAACCGGCTCCTTCCGCCTGCGATTAGGGGAACGCTACATCCAAACCGCAACCAGCAACCTCGACCTTTCCTCGGACGAGAGTCAGCTCCTGGTCGGCGACACCTTTCATACCGCGTTTCAGATCCCGACGCCGAAGTTCGATACGAAAGCGACCAACGGCGACGGCGACGACGTCCCCCAAAGCCTGATCGTCCAGGGAAAAATCAATACTTCCTACGACCCGGTCGAATATCCCGGGGCGATCGACAATCCCGGACACCGCGATTTGTCGGCCTATCTCGGCAACGAAACGGAGAATCACTACATCAGCGGCGAAGCGTACATGGGAGTCAAGCGGGACATGTACGATGGGCCGACGACGATTTATTACAACTTCCAATATAATCTCCCCGTTTTTCCGGGCACCAATCCCGGGTACGTCAACAACATCACCGAGGCCCAGAAAGCGTTGACACGCAAAGCCTTGGACCTGTTCTCCCGCTATTACGGCATCGAGTTCGTCGAAACGGCGGATAAGGGAATCACGATCTCGACCGGTAACTTCGCCTGGTTGGGCGGCCGCTCCAACAGCGGATACGACGTCGTTACGCGTTATGACGCGAGCCTTTTGTCGGACGACTATGATCCCGCGACCTTCGGTTCCTACACGATGTTGGAGGAAAACCAAAACTGGGGCCCGATGGTGTACGGCGGAAAATGGTTCGGAGCCGTCGTCCAGGGCATTTCCATGGCGATCGGCATCGGCTATTCCAACGACCTCATGCCCGGAACCGACATGCGGTTCGGCTACAGTGCGACCGGCGGAGACTACGCCGCCGCGCCGGACGGAAACGGCTACACGATGATTTACGAGAAGGTCTTTCCCGGCTGGGAGGATCGCATTCACGGCCAATACCTTTTCCGGCCCGACAGCAACGACATCGACCTGTACCAGTTCAAGATCGAAAAAAACGGACTCTTCAGCGCCGAAATCCTGGCCGAACGGGCCAACGACGCCTCGCCCTTGAACGCCGTGATCCGGCTCTACGCCGAGGTCAGGAAAACCCTCCCGGACGGCGGAACGATCCTCACTTACGAACTCCTGTCCCAGAACGATGATTATTTCAGCGGCGATTCGTTCCTCGAAATGTACCTCGAATCGGCCGGGGAGTATTACACGGGCAACTACTACATCGGCGTCTCCGCTTCCGGAAACGACGAGTACAATCCGCAGATGAGCGGAACCGGCGAAGGGGGCTTGACCGAAGGAGCCTACGAGCTGCGGCTGAACTTCTCTTCGAACGGCATCGACCGGAACAATGAAACGACGTTCACGGACAGCACGGGAAAATATCTCGTCGACACCACCAACGTCAAACTCGACGGCGACAACGACATGGTGCCCGGCGGTGCCTACAATTTCTGGTTCAACGTCCAGCAAAAAAACGAAACCGCCCTCAGCAACCTCTACCTGTTCCTCTCGAAACCCGGGACGACCTCGGACCAGATACAAAAAGCGATCGCCGAAATCAACAAGTATGATAAGCCGAACGCTCTTAAGAGCTCTCTCGAGAATATCAACCGGACGCTGTACGTCGACAACTCCTCGCGCGATTACAACAAGGACGGCTCCGCCATGGTGATCGATCCCAACAAACTCCGCGAACCTTCCGTCGTCGGCAATGGGACAATCACGAATCCTTTCAAGACGATCGAGGTCGCCCTCGAATTCGCGACGACGCTTCAGCTCCTGCTCGAAAACGCCGGCATCAAGGATTCTTCCGTGATCGTTCGGATCGTCGGTAATAATTTCCAGGGAGACGATTACGACACCTCGAAGGCCGGGAACAAAACGCTCACGGACAACAAGGCGTACGAGATCGGGAAAATGCCGAACACCGGGGCGTCCTTGACCGACGGGACCAAATTCGACATTCCCAAAGGCGTCTCCGTCGTGATCGACGCCGGGGTCGTCATCAAAATGAACGGCGCCAACATCACCGTCGGCAGTTCCGACCAGAACATCGACCGGAGCGGCGGCTCGATCCAGCTCCT
>JAVBSX010000270.1:0-14744 GCA_031556455.1 Thermoguttaceae bacterium | reverse complement strand
CAACAAGTCAATTCCAATCAGCCGCATCTTTCGGCCGTCCTCGTGCGGCGGGACAAGGCGAAGCTGTTGCTGCCGCTTTGGAACGAGCCGAACAGTCAGTACGCTTTGGGACAGGCGGCGGCCGACAAAAAGGCGACATTCCTGCTCCCCGGCGTTCCGGAAACTTATGATGCCCGACTCTTGATCCCCGGGGTTTTGGAACCGATCAAGGCGGACCGCATCGCCGGGGGGACCCGGCTCGAATTGGCCGATGCGTCCCTCAACTCTCTCGTTTTTCTGACCGAAGAGGGATCGATTCGCGGAAAAATCGAAGAGCGGGCGGACAAATTCGGCGAAACCATGTCCCGGCTCGCCTTGGAATTGACGGAAATGCGGTTGGTCTCGGACGAAAAAACGCTCCTCTCGCTCAAACAGGCGAGCGAGAGCAAAACAATCCCGGTTTGGAGCAACGACGGTCGGCCCCTGGTCAATATTTACGAGCAGGAAACGCTCCTCAATATGACCCGAAAAAGTCTCGACCTCGCGAAAGACCTTTTCGAGCGCAAGGACTATTCCCACGCTTATTTGCAAGCGGAATGGGCGACGCGGGGGCTGCGCAACGCCGAACGGGAAATGTGGGTCGAGACGATACGCCCCGACATCAACCGGTCAATGATGCCGGTTTCGACCTGCTTCGCGACCATCCCCTCCTATATTTCGACGTTCAACAGTCTGCGATTCGCGAAGTTGGGGCAAAACCAACTCCTGTACGGCGATTTCGAATGCAATCTTGAAACCTGGATCGGCATCGGTTGGCGGCACGAGCAGCATCGGGTCAAGGACGTTGAAGCCGAGGCTTTGCTTGTCCCGGACACGGTACATTCGGGCAGTCGTTGTTTGCGATTGAACGTCAAATCGACGAAGCCGGAAGGGAGTGCGATACACGTCGAAACGGCTCCGATTTGGATTACGACCCCGAGCATCCCGGTCAGCGCCGGCCAATTGATTTGCGTTTCCGGTTGGATCAACATTCCGCAAAAATTGCTCGGTTCGGTCGACGGGTTAATGATCCGCGATTCGATCGGAGGGGATACCCTTGCACTCCGGTTCGACAAAACGGACGGTTGGCGGGAGTTCGCGTTTTACCGTTATGCTCCGGCGGAAGGTGTTTTCGAAACGTCGTTTTTGCTGACCGGGGTCGGGGAAGTCTTGATCGATGATGTGACGATTTGTCCCGTCGCTTTTGGAGCGGCTCCGGTTCCGCCCCCGGCGGAAACACCGGCCCAGCCTCCTTCGCGTTGGAACCCGCTCGAACGGCTCAACCCGCTGCAACTATTGCCAGGGCGGTAAACTCGTTGGTCCGACCATAAAATTTGCCGCGAAAATAACAACCCGAAACAAAGCGCGGTGAGGGACCGAACGCTTTCAACCCTCACTGCGCGATGCTTCGTTTCGGGCTGCTATTTCGAATCGTTCAAACTCGACGAGGGAAAAATCATGTCAAAGACCGCGATCATCACCGGCGGCAATCGGGGAATCGGCCTGGGAATTGCAGCCGCATTGGTGAAAGAAGGTTGGAACCTCGCGATTTGCGCAACCCGGGAGGAGGCGGAATGTGCCGAGGTTTTGACCGCGCTCCGCAATGATTCGCCCAAGGTTTATTACCGGAAAATGAATCTCGCCGAGCGGGAATCCCGGGAAACGGGGCTGGCCGCTATTCTCAAGGAATTCGGCAAAATCAATCTGCTGGTCAACAATGCCGGCGTCGCTCCCGAACAGCGACACGATGTGTTGGAAATGTCGCTCGAAAGCTATCGTCGAGTGATGCAAATCAACCTCGAAGGGCCGTTTTTCCTGACCCAGGCGGTCGCCGGGATCATGATCGAACGTCGAAAACATTCGCAAGAGCCGATGTCGATCGTCAACATTTCCTCGGTTTCGGCGAACGTCGCTTCAGTTTCTCGCGGGGAATACTGCATCTCGAAAGCCGGGCTCAGTATGGTAACGCAACTCTGGGCCGTCCGGTTGGCCGAACACGACATTCCCGTCTTCGAAATCCGGCCTGGGATCATCCGTTCGGATATGACCGCGGCCGTCCGGGAAAAATACGACCGGCTGATCGCCGAAGGGCTCGTCCCGCAAAACCGTTGGGGCACGCCCGAAGATGTCGGCAAGGCCGTCGCGATGCTCGCCCGGGGCGATCTCCCGTATTCGACCGGACAGGTGATTCAAGTCGACGGCGGTCAAACCTTGCAGCGGTTGTAGGGACGTGTTGCGATTCAGTTTTGGGATGGTAGTATAAAGCCGTCGAATTGGGCTTCGAGAAAAAAATACAAAACCGCGTCATTTCGAGCGAAGCGAGAAATCTCACCCTCGCCTCAAAGGCGGAAATTCCGGCCCTTGCGCGAGTGTGAGATTTCTCCTTGCGCGTTGCTCCAGTCGAAATGACGTCGTATTTTTGGGCGAAGGCCATTTAGACGATTTTGTAGTCGGTTGCCGACCTTTTCCGTCTCCTGCTTTTCCGAATAAGTAAACTGAACAAATCGCAAGAATGATCCCCCTCCCAATCCCCGCCCCCATCTTCGTACACACGCTGGTCCTCGGCTCCGGGGCGGCGGGGCTTAATGCCGCGTTGCAACTGAAGCGTCGCGGCATTGACGATGTGCTGTTGTTAACCGAATCGCTGGACGGAGGCACCTCGATCAATACCGGCAGCGACAAGCAGACGTACTACAAACTCGGTCTGTACGGCAATGAGGCCGATTCCCCCGGCGATTTGGCAGCGACGCTTTTCGCGGGCGGGTCGGTCGACGGCGACATCGCGTTGACGGAGGCCGCGCTTTCGGCCCGGGCGTTTTACAACCTGCTGGAACTCGGCGTTCCGTTCCCGCAAGATGCGTTCGGGCAGTTTCCCGGCTACAAAACCGATCACGATCTGCGGCAACGGGCAACCTCGATCGGGCCTTACACTTCCCGCGAAATGTGTCGCAAACTAATCGACGAACTTCGCCGGATCGATTGCCCGATTCGCGAAAACCGGATCGCCGTCCGGCTGATTGTGCTCTCGCGGCAGGCGGCAACGGAACGGCGAATCGCCGGGGTGATTTGCATTGACACCGACAAACCGCTCGATTTCTGTCTCGAAGTTTACCTTTGCGAGAACCTCGTGTTCGCGACCGGCGGGCCGGGCGGGTTGTATCAGCGGAGCGTTTACCCGGCAGTGCATCTCGGCGGGATCGGCTTGGCCCTTGAAGCCGGGATCACGGCCCAAAACCTGCCGGAATCGCAGTTCGGCCTCGCGTCCGTCGCGTTTCGTTGGAACGTCTCCGGAACGTATATGCAGGTCTTGCCGCGATTGATTTCGACGGCCGAAGATGGTCGGAGCGATTCGCGGGAATTTTTGCAGGAATTTTTGGGAGGGCATTTCGATTCCCGGGAAGCGATACTCGAAGCGGTTTTTCTCAAAGGGTACCATTGGCCGTTCGATACACGAAAAATCGCCGGCTCCTCGCTGATCGACCTGCTGGTACATCGCGAAACCGTCGAGCGAGGCCGCCGCGTTTTTCTCGATTACCGGACCAACACGCCGGGGCTCGATTTCGCGACGCTGCCCGAAGTCGTTCGGGGTTACCTCGGCAAAAGTGATGCTTTGTTCGGAACGCCTTTCGAACGGCTCTGTCGAATGAACCCGCTCGCGGCCGAGCTTTTTAAAAATCACGGTATCGATTTGGCGACCGAGCCGCTCGAAATCGCTTTCTGCGCCCAACACAACAACGGCGGGCTCGCGGTCGACCGTTGGTGGGAATCGGTCAACACCCGACACTTTTTCGCGGTAGGGGAAACGGCCGGAATACACGGTCTCGCCCGGCCCGGCGGCTCGGCACTCAACGCCGGTCAGGTCGGCGGCTTCCGCATCGCCGAGTTTGTCGCGGCGAAATACCGTGGTTGGACGTTGGATCGCGACGTGGCCGCGGCCGAAGCGGTTCGAGCGACCGAAACGCTAACCGGACGGTTTTCCGCGAACTGGCCGTCGGAACGCAAAGCCCTACAAAAGCGGATGAGCGATTTCGGCGCGGCGATCGTTTCCCGCGAGGGATTGGACCGGGCCGTTCAAGAGGCTTGGGATCAATATCGAACCTGCTCGCAACACAGAGGGACGGCCCCGAGTGTCGGCGATTGGGCCGAATCGCTTCGAACGAATGCCCTCTGCTTGGCGCACGCCGTTTATCTTGAAGCGATCGCGACGGCGGTTCGAAGCGGCGTCGGCTCTCGCGGTTCCCGACTCGTAATCGATCCGCGAGGGGAACCGATTTCGGACAAGCTGCCGGACGATTGGCGATTCGTCCCGGAAGATGAAACCTTTTGCGAGCGGATTCTTGAAACGCACTACCTTCCGGGCGAAGGAACGCGGCATTCTTTTCGTCCCCGACGACCGATCCCGAAAAGCGAGGCCTGGTTTGAAACCGCTTGGGCCGCGTTCCGCGAGGGAAATATCTTCGAACGGGATTGACCGATTACTCCCCCCACATCGAGCCGGCTGCGTCAGCTGCCGGTTAGTGTCCGTCTTCAATGGTGGTTGAATGCAGGCGAGCCTTGAAGACGGACGCCAACCGGGGCCACACAGCCCCGGCTCGATAGGGTTTGTCTTGAAAATCAAAGGCCGAATCTCGCGTCCCGATCAACAAGGTTTTTTTTCCGCGACGGATGTGTATACTTGAAGAAACAGTGCGATATTTCTGCAACACTTTTTCCTGAAAGGTATGTAAAATGAATCCATTTTCAAACATTGCCGGAACGACACGACGGGGTTTTCTGAAAGCGACGACGATCGCGACGACGGGAGGATTGCTCCTGAGCCAAACAGGGATCGTACTCGCCCAAGAAGCGGCCGGGGACAAAAAATCGAAAATTCAAGGGACGAAAACCGAGCAGAACCTGCTTAAGGCGTTCGCTGGAGAATCGCAGGCCCGGAACCGTTATACGTTTTTCGCCGATAAGGCTCGCGAGGACGGTTATATGCAAATCGCCGCCATTTTCGAGGAAACCGCAGAGCACGAACGATCACACGCCAAACGATTTTTCAATTTTCTCAAAGGAGACAAGGTTGACATTCAAGCGGCCTTCCCGGCCGGGGTGATCGGCGATACCGAAGCAAACCTGAAGGCGGCCGCAGCCGGAGAGCACGAGGAATGGTCGATCCTATATCCGGAATTCGGCAAAATCGCCGGCGAAGAAGGGTTCCCGGACATTGAAAAACTTTTCAAAGCCGTTTCGGTCGCGGAACAAATGCACGAAAACCGGTATCTCGATTTTCTCAAGAACATCGAAGAGGATATCGTCTTCGCCCGCGACGAGCCGGTTCTTTGGCAATGCCGTAACTGCGGTTACACGCACAAAGGCCGCGAGCCCGAAGGGTCTTGCCCGGCCTGTGCCCACCCGCAGTCGTACTTCCAGTTGTTCGTTCCCAATTGGTGAGATTAGACTGTAGGCTATAGGCTGTAGACTGTAGGGGGCGGGTCGTATTTTCAACCTTTCCCTGAAATCGCATCGAATTCAGAAACGGTCCTTTTTGTACCCGTTCCGGATTTGCCAACAGATTCCTACTGTCAAGTTACTGATCCTCACGCAAAAAATCGAACACGGCAAACAGCAGCCCGAAGCGTAAACGCCGGGTTGGCCTCGCGTTTCCGTATCGGATAAACCGGGCGCTGACGCTTCCGGCTGCTGCCCCTATCCGGAATTTTATGTAAAGATCAGTAAAGGCCTTCGAGAAAGAAGAATAATTTCCGTCATCCCCGCGCAGGCGGGGATCCAGATGATTACGGTTTCCCTCTGGACCTCCGCCTGCGTGGGGGTGACGAAGGTGATTTCATTAACTTTGTACTACAGCCTACGGTCTATAGCCTACAGCCTTAATCATATTCTTACCAACAACCCATGTCCGAGGTTTTTGAAAAAATTGCACGGTTTCAAATCGTTCCAGTTCTCTCGATCGAATCGTCGGAGGCGGCGATTCCGCTCGCCGATGCCCTGCTCGACGGCGGGCTGCCGGTCGCGGAAATCACGTTCCGGACAAGTGCAGCCGCGGCCGTGATCGAAAAGATCGCGTCGCAACGGCCCGAAGTGCTGATCGGGGCGGGGACCGTGCTCACGAAAGACAACCTCAAGGCCGCGATCGACGCCGGCGCCCGCTTTGCCGTCGCTCCCGGTCTCAACCTGCGAATTCTCGAAGCGGCCCGAGCCGCGAATTTCCCGTTCATTCCCGGGGTTTGCACCCCCTCGGACATCGAAGCGGCCCTCGAATGCGGCATTCGGGTCTTGAAATTTTTTCCCGCCGGGCCGATGGGCGGGCTGCCGTTTTTGAAATCGTTGCTCGCTCCTTACGCCCACACCGGCATCCAGCTGATGCCGACGGGCGGGGTTACGATCGACAACCTCAAGGACTACCTCGCGACCCCGGGCGTTCTCGCCTGCGGCGGAACCTGGATCGCGAGCAAGGACGACATCGCCCAAGGCCGCTGGGAGACGATCACCGCCCGTTGCAAGGAAGCAATCGCCCAACGTTCGACGGTGTGAGAATTGCGCAAGGTCGAGATTCCAGAAAAAACGACGACCCGCGTGTCATTTCGAGCGAAGCGAGAAATCTCACCCTCGCCGAAAGAGCCGGACTTCGATCCCGCTCGCGAGGGTGAGATTTCTCCTTGCGCTACGCTTCAGTCGAAATGACGAAAAACTGCCGTACTAAAAAGCGGAAAATGCGAGACGGTTCGCATTGTTTTCGCGCCCGCCTTATGCTATTTTCAATGTTCTTGAAAATACACCCTCTCTTTGAAAATGCCCCCTCAGCCCGTCCTATGAAAAAATTACTCTGTCTCCTCGCTCTTGTTATTGCGTTTGCAACACTGTCCGGCGTCGACCTTTATGCGGCCGGCGATTGGAAGGCCGGTGTCGCCCGGGCCGTGATTACCCCGAAAGAGCCGGTTTGGCAAATCGGTTTCATGGACCGGACCGAACCGGCGAGCGAGGTGCTCGCCGATCTCTGGGCCAAGGCCCTCGCCGTCGAAGATGAGGATGGGAACAAGGGGCTTATCATCACCTTGGACATTTTGGGGACGAAGCGGGATGTTTCCGACGCGATCAAGAGCCGGATCGCCGAAAAACACGGCCTCGAAAAAGGGCGGATCATTTTAAGCGCTTCGCACACGCATTCCGGCCCGGCGATTTCGCTCGGCCCGTTGCCCATTTGGCCGGACGACGACGAACGGTTCGCCCAAATCCTGAAGTACTCGAAATGGTTTGTCGACCGGATCGTCGAATTGGCGGACGAAGCGATCGGCAAAATGCAGCCGGCGAGCATCTCAACCGGCAACGGCCTCTCCCGAATGCAGGTCAACCGTCGTGACGATAAAGAGGGGAGCGGCCCGCTCAACAATCTGACCGGGTCGCACGATTATTCGGTCCCTGTCGTTAAAGTGCAGGCGAAGGGGGGGAACGAGGAGGTTTTGGCGATTCTCTTCGGTTACGCTTGTCATCCGACGACCTTGAATATGAACAAATTTTCCGGCGATTGGTGCGGGTTCGCCCAGTCGGAGATTGAAAAGCGTTGGCCCGGAACGAACGCGATGTTTTTTCAAGGCGCTTGCGGGGACATCACCGTCTTCCCGCGAAACGCCGTCAACTACTCCCAGCATATCGGGGAAGGGATCGCCGTCGTCGTCGATTGCATGCTCAAGGAAAAAATGACCGAGCAGAAACCGAAACTCGCGGTCGCCTACACCGAAATCGCGTTGCCCTACGGTTGGCAGCCGGGGAAAAAGGAGCTGGAAGCCCTCGCCGCGGCCGCTCCGAACGAAATGATCAAGTCTTACGCCAAATATCTGCTTGACATGATTGCGGAGAAAGGGGAATTGGATAAGACGTATCCGCAATATCCGGTTCAGGCTTGGAGGATCGGCGAGCAGCCGCTGTTCGCTCTCGGCGGGGAAATTTTGGTTCAGTACTCGATTCACACCAAAAAGATGTTCGGCGAGCAGACCTTTTTCATGGGCTATGCGAACGATGTTATGGCCTACATTCCGACCGCGCGAGCCCTACGGGAAGGAGGATACGAAGCGAACGAATCCCAGTTCGGTTACGGTCGGGCGGGCCGCTGGTCGCCGGAAATCGAAAAAGGGATCGTCGATGCAATCGCCCAAATGGGAGAACAGGTCGGTCTCAAAGCCGATCTCGAAAAGGTTGAATTGACGAAGTAAGGGCGTAGCCTTCGTCCAAAATTACGATCGTCATTTCGACTGGAGCAACGCGCAAGGAGAAATCTCACTCTCGCGCTAGAGTCAGGAATTCCGAGTCTTCAAGCGAGGGTGAGATTTTTCGCTCTGCTCGAAATGACACGATATTTTATTCGTTTCACAAAACTCAATTCAATGATTTTGTGCTGGTAATCCGCGGCCCAAGAGATCCCATGCCGGAACAATATTCCAAAATCGCGACACTCTCGACCCCGGGGGCGTTTCTCGAATACATTCGCGAACGCGGCATCCGGCTGCCGTTCGTCGAAACCTTGCCCCCGCCCGGGGAACTCGCGCTCGGCCAACCGCTGCAACACCGGGGGCGGACGATCGGCAACCGTTGGGCGATCCTGCCTATGGAAGGTTGGGATTGCGAGCCGGACGGGTCGCCGAGCGAACTGACCCGGCGGCGTTGGCTTCGCTTCGCCCAGAGCGGGGCCAAGCTCCTGTTCGGTTGCGAGGCGGCCGCGGTGATGCGTTCGGGAAAGGGGAACACCCGGCAATTGGTGATCTCGGAAAAGACGGTCGGGTCGGTCGCCAGGCTACGAGAAGAGGTCGTTCAAACACACGAACGCAAATTCGGGCGGAGCGACGATCTGTACATCGGCTTGCAGTTGACGCATTCCGGGCGGTACTCCCATCCGAACGACGACGGCAAGCTCGAATCGGTGATCGCCTACCGCAATCCGTTACTCGATCGGAAGTTCGGCAACGAAGAGACGCCGATCGCGACCGATGAGGAGATCGAGCGGATGATCGACCGGTTCGTCCTTGCCGGAAAGCTGGCCGCGGACGCCGGTTTCGATTTCGTCGACATCAAACACGCCCACGGTTATTTCGGGCACGAACTGCTCAGCGCCTACGAACGACCGGGCCGATTCGGCGGCTCGCTCGAAAACCGGAGCCGATTTTTCCGGGAAATCGCTGCCGGGATCAACGCCCTCGCCCCGGGACTCGAAATTGCCCTCCGCTTTTCGCTTTTCGATCTCGTTCCTTTCGCGAAAGACGCCGAAGGGAACGGCATCCCGATGTCGGCGGAACCGTACAAATACGCTTTCGGCGGCGACGGGACCGGGCTCGATGTCGATTTGAGCGAGCCGTTCGCTTTTGTCGAATTGATCCGCCGATCCGGCGTCGAGATGATCGGTGCGACGGCCGGGAGCCCGTATTATTGCCCGCATTTGCAGCGGCCGGCGGCGACGCCGGTGTTCGACGGGTACGCGATGCCCGAAGATCCGCTCCGCAGTGTCGAAAAACAGATCGCCGCGGTCGCGGCGTTCAAGAAGCGTTTTCCCGATCTTTTGATGATCGGCTCCGGCTATTCCTACCTGCAAGACTGGCTGCCGAACGTCGCGGAAGCCGCCCTCGGCTCGGGAATGACCGACCTAGTCGGGATCGGCCGGATGGTGTTGAGTTATCCGGAAATGTGCGACGATGTTTTAAGTGGTCGGCCGTTGGATCGCAAGCGGATTTGCCGGACGCTCGGCGATTGCACGAACGCTCCCCGCAACGGGATGGTGTCCGGCTGTTACCCGCTCGATGATTTTTATCGCCAACGCCCCGAAGCGGCCCGGCTCCGCGAAATCAAGGCGCAACGCAAAGGACGTTAAGACATTTCACGTTTTCATTTTTACTATTACAAAGTCGTCGAATTGGGTTTTGTGAGAAAAGATAAAATACCGTGTCATTTCGAGCGAAGCGAGAAATCTCACTCTCGCCCAAAGACTCGAAAGTCCCCCCTTTTCGCGAGGGTGAGATTTCTCCCTGCGCGTTGCTCCAGTCGAAATGACGTCGTGTTTTTTGGCGAAGGCGATTTGCACGACTTTGTAGTAGAATAGGCCCCAAATGCCTGTTTCATCAATTCAACAACCTGCCGAACCGGACGAAAAAAGCTCTTTGAGTTTTCCCATCGCCCCGGAAAACGTCCAAGCCGGATTCCCGTCCCCCGCCGCCGAAGAGACGCCGCTCGAACGGCTCGATCTCGCCGCGCACTTGATCCGGCATCCCGAGTCGACCTTTTTTCTTCGGGTCGGCGGCGATTCGATGATCGAAGCGGGAATTTTCGACGGCGATCTGCTCATCGTCGATCGCGGCCTGACGCCGGGGTCCGGCGACATCGTGATCGCGGTGCTCGACGGCGAGTTTACGGTCAAGCGGCTTTACCTCGACGGCCGCCGCATCGAACTGCGGCCGGAAAACAAACGCTTCCGCACGATCCGACTGAACGACGAATCGCAGCTCGACATTTGGGGCGTCGTAACCGGAGCCGTCAAGTCGTTCCGATAATTTGAAGTAGACCACGAGCCGGGGGCTGTGCCCTCGACTGTCTTAATTTTCCCGGGATGCTGTCTTTCCTCGCAAGCAGTGCAGTCGGGACCGCAGGTCCCGGCTCGTGTTTTTACATACGATCGTTTCCCCCGCCAACAATGCCTCTCCCCAACCTTTTCGCCTTGCTCGATTGCAACAGTTTTTTCGCCTCTTGCGAAAAACTGTTCCGGCCCGATCTCGCGAACCGACCGGTCGTCGTCCTGTCGAACAACGACGGGGTCGTCGTCGCCCGATCGCCGGAAGCGAAAAAACTCGGCATCCCGATGGGCGAGCCGTATTTCAAAATCCAACGGCTCGCCGAACACGGCCGGGTCGCCGTTTTCTCCTCGAATTACCGATTGTACGGCGATATGAGCGCCCGCGTCATGCGATTGCTGCATCGCTGGACGCCGAAGGTCGAAATCTATTCGATCGACGAAGCGTTTCTCGATCTCGGCGGTTTGGGAATCGACCGGGCCTCGCTCGGTTCGTTTTCGGAAGACATCTCGAAAACGGTGAAGCAATGGACCGGCATCCCGGTCTCGCTTGGGCTGGGCCCGACGCTCACGCTCGCGAAAATCGCCAACGACCTCGCGAAAAAAGAGGGCCGACCGGCCTGCGAACTTCTCGATCCCGATCGACGCAGGCTCGCGCTCGCCGACCTCGAAATCGGCGAGGTCTGGGGCGTCGGCCGACGGCTCGCCCCGAAAATGCGGCGGCTCGGCATCCGGACGGCCCGGGACTTGGCCGCGATTGATCCGCTTTGGATGCGCAAGGAATTCAGCACCGTTCAGGAACGCCTGGTCCGGGAACTGAACGGCGAACGCTGCCTCGATTTGGAGGATGCCCCGGCTCCGCGAAAAAATATTCAGGTTTCGCGATCGTTCCAGGAAGCGACGAACGACGAGCGGACGATTTCCGAGGCGGTCGCGACGTTCGCGGCCAAAGCGTGCGAAAAGGCCCGGTCCGAGGGGACCGTCGCCTCGGCGGTTTACGTTCATTTGAATACGAGTTGGCACAAGGAAGATTACGTTTCCGACGGACAGGCGAGAGGGTTCGAGACGCCGACGGCTCATTCGCCGGAGGTGATCCGGACCGCTCTCGAACTCTTTTGCGGCCTGTACCGCCCAGGCTCGATGTACAAGAAAGCCGCAGTCATGCTATTGGACCTGCGCGACGGCGGGGCCGTCAAATCGCAAGGGACGTTGTTCGAGCTCGACGGGAAAACTCCGGAAGAAAAGGAGAAAGAAAGCCGTCTTATGGAATCGGTCGACCAAATCAACCGGCTGATGGGAAAAGGGAAGTTGTTTTTCGGCTCGGAAGGAACCGAACGAAACTGGCGGGCCGCTTCGGAACACCGCAGCCCGAACTACACGGTCGATTGGAAAGAATTGCCGCTCGCGAAAGCAAAATGAGCCAATCGCGATTCCCATTATCGTGGTGACGATAAAAAGTGAACGGAGCGACGAGGCCGCGGTTTGGCAGAGGGCGAAGCCCATTTCGCATGGATGGCAGATTCCGCCTCTACCGGCTACGGCATACCGATGCACCTGTCGCCGATTCGCCGAACGAATGGATCAAAGCCTACGGGAATGAAACCGCGAAACGAGCCATGGCCGATGCCGAACAAACCGACTGGTATAAGAAATGGTACGGCAAGTGAAACTTTACGGGTCAAGTCTTCTGGGCCCGTGGTCGATGGTGGGTGCCGATGAGGCGACGATCCGCCGGTACATTCGGCACCAGGAAGATGCGGACAGAAAAGACGACGGCCCTCGTCTGTTTAACTAACCGATTTAATTTTCACAAAAACAATCCGCTTTGAGCGGTTCCCCTATACTTCGCACTAGTATTTGACCTTGAGCCAAGGCGTTTTCTCGGCAATCCATTTTTTTAACGAAACCGGGATGTCGGTGCACATATAATCGCATCCCAGATAGGCTCCCAACATAAAATCATCGATCCCCAGGCCCGGCCAGAGACTCACGGTCAACCCTTCTTTATGCGCTTTTTGGACGCTTTCCCGGCTTGTCCCGTTCATTGTCGCTCCCAATCGCTTGATTCCGAGTGCTTTGCAAAGCGCGATTGTCTCTTCGTTGCAAGGCTTGCCCGTAATCAGCAACAAATCGACTCCCGGGTAATGCGATTGCAGATAACGCAATCCCCGGTAATCGCCGGAAGTGAACAGGTAGGCGGCATCGGCCGGTCGTTTTTCCGTAACAGCCTTGTAAAGTTTGTCGCAAAATTCGACCAAACGATCTTCCGGATAAAGCGATTCCGGATTGGTTTTCATTTCAAATTCGACGTATAAGTCCGGCTTGTCCCGAAGAAAATCCAGCAACTCGTCCAGAAAGAGGATGTTGTTGCCCCCTTTTGTCTTCAGTTGCCGTATTTCTTCCGCCGTTTGCTCTTCGACGGCTCCCTTCCCGTTACTTGTCCGCTCAAGCGTACTGTCGTGCAAGATCACCAGTTCGCCGTCTTTGGTCATTCGCACATCCGTTTCGAAACCGAGATAGCCGGCTTCGTAGCTTGCTCTGAAAGCCTGAATGGTATTCTCGTCATGTTCCAGTCGCCCGCCGCGATGAGAGAAAACGCGTATTTCCTGACTTTGTGCGAACATCTGCGAACAGAATATCAATCCCAGCAGTACTGAAAAAAAGTGATGTCTTTTCATTTTACTAAAAAAGTTGCAACCGGGGACGGACTCAGGAAAGGATCAGGCTTCGCAAAGTTTTGAGATTGACGGCGTCCCAATCGAGCGTAACGCCGTCGATCTCGGTCGTCCCCTTTGGCGTTTCGAGATACATCGGAATCTCGCGAAATCGCGGGTCGTTCAGTAAATGCCGAAACGGTTCCAGTCTAAGCGTGCCGTGTCCGATGTGAGCGTGTCGGTCGACCCGGCAATCGAGCCCTTTGACCGAATCGTTCAAATGAAACGCCTTGAGCCGGTTCAAACCGATCACACGGTCGAAGGTCGCGAACGTTTTTTCGTAATCCCGCTTTTCGATGATCGGGTAACCGGCCGCGTGTATATGACAGGTGTCGACGCAGACGCCGAGCCGATCCGGATGTCGGGACAGTTCGATGATCCGGGCGAGATGATCGAACGACCAGCCGAGATTCGCTCCCTGCCCGGCGGTCGTTTCCAGGAGCACGTCGGTCCGGTCCGGCCGTTGGGGTTTGTCTTTTTCGAGGGCTTCGAACACCCGGTCCAAGGCGGCGGCGATCCGCTTCAAACCGGATTCGACCGGATCGGCGCTTTCGTCCCCGGTCGGCGTTCCCGGGTGCATGACGAGATACGGTACGCCGAGGGTCTCGGCCCGCCGCATCTCATCGAGAAAGGCTTCGACCGATTTTTCGTAAAGGTCTTCTTTCGCACTGCCGAGGTTAATCAGGTACGAATCGTGTATCAGCGGATGGGAAATGTTCCGCTTGAGCAACGTTTCGCGGAACAGGGCCGCGTCTTCGGCCGAGATCGGTTTCGCCTTCCATTGGTTGGAGTTTTTGGAAAACAGTTGGACGCAATCGAATCCGAGATCGGCCGCCGCCTCGACGGCCCGCTGGTGCCCCCCCGCAATCGACATGTGTGCTCCGAATATCGACATAGGTGCTGTTTTTCCTTTCACAATTTTTATGAAAAATACTACGGTTACTAGCCCCAAGCGTGAGCGCGGGGTGATATTATCACGCTCAATTTTTATCACCCCGCGCTTACGCTTGGGGCTAGTCTTATGAGAAAATGAAATGCTAAAAATTGAGAGCGGGCCTATAAGCCGGGTTCTGTCTTCTTGCGAAGGACGGTCATTTTTCCAGGAGCCCGATTGCTCGAGCCCTCCAGCGGCCTACCCGAAACTTGTTAACGGATCGGACCAATCCTCGTTTCTGTTCGGCCTTGCTTCGTGTGGGGTTTACCAAGCCGGACCGGTCGCCCGGCCCGCTGGTGAGCTCTTACCTCACCGTTTCACCCTTACGGGCAGCTGCGCTGAATTAAGAATTAAGAATGATGAATTAAGAATGGGGAAAATTTTTTCTTTCTTCCTACAATTCTTAATTCTTAATTCTTAATTCGCACAGCCGCCCGCGGTTTACTTTCTGTTGCACTTTCCCTGATCTTTCGACCGGTGGGCGTTACCCACCACAATGGTCCGAAGAAGCCCGGACTTTCCTCCC
>JAVBSX010000149.1:0-4208 GCA_031556455.1 Thermoguttaceae bacterium | reverse complement strand
TCATCGCCCAATTGCAAAACGACAATGCGATCTTGAAGGAGTTGGTCAGACAGCTTCAAGAACGCATCGCCGTGCTCGAAAAGAATTCGTCCAATTCCTCCAAGCCGCCCTCCTCCGATATCGTCAAACCGTCCATCCCGTCGAAATCGGCGATGATTTTTTCGTAAAGCTCCCTGCTTGATTTGCTGCCGTACTTGCCCAAATAAAAAAAGCGACCGTCGAGCACACAAAATGCCTGACCTGTCGCTTTATGCTTGAGGTAACCGGGAAGCCCTTTTCTTGCCATTTTTCGGTCTCCTTGTAAAGCGGGAAAAGTTCGATTCTTTGTACTACAAAAAATCAAGCCCTTTTTGCCGCTCTTGAGACCGTCTCAAGGTAAGGTGTAAACCCTTCAGCTATCGGTACTTAGATAAATGGGCGATACGGGACTCGAACCTGTGACCCCTAGCTTGTCGAATCGACTTTCCGCCCCTGCCGGTCTTGACCGAAGTTGCTTGTGCGTAAGAGTTTACACCAACTTTTCATTCGTTGCAATCCCCGCTAAAAATGTTCATAAGTCCTTATTTTTCGTGGGTCAAACCTGGGTCAAAACCCAACTTTGGGTCAAATTTGGGTCAGAAAAAGACAGATGAATGTCCTACTTTCCTCGGCTCATTGTTTCCGATTTTGAAAAGGATAGAATAGAAGGAGTTTTCACAATTCGCTCCATTTTACATATCTGCACATAAAATTTGGCCCTTGGTTTTTAAGACGGAGCGAAGCGTCGTCTCAAAAATCAAGGGATTGCGCGTGTTCGTGCTACAAACCGAATCAAATTTTTCGCGCAGACCAATAGATTTCGATGCCTCGCAAATCCCCTTCTCAAAAACCGTCGTCTCAATCGACATCCCCTCCCGCGTCCGCGAAGTATTCCAAGGCTGTTCGTGAATATTGGGAAGGCCTGACCTGGAGCGACCTCACGGATCGCTTCGGCGTAAAGACGGCCCAGCGCGGACGTGATTACGCCGAGTCCCATCATGTCGGAACCCTCTGGGCGACCGAAGACGGAACGAGGCTCGTCGGAATCGTTCACGGCACCGAAGAATACCAGACGGTCGTTTCGCTCGAAAAACTTCGACGAAAAAACGAGTT
This sequence comes from Thermoguttaceae bacterium, assembly GCA_031556455.1. Lineage (GTDB taxonomy): Bacteria > Planctomycetota > Planctomycetia > Pirellulales > Thermoguttaceae > JAVBSX01. Next base: position 3,077 of record JAVBSX010000149.1, on the reverse strand, counting down.
CATCCCGGTTTCGATATGCTCCTGTCCCGTCGGATCCGACTGTAAGCACGGCGTCGCGGTCATCGGGACGTTTTTGGACATCCTCGCCAACAACGAGCTGATCCTCGGCTGCACCGAACTCAAGGACGGCGTTTGGGAAACGACCTCACCCACCGGGAAAAAATCGACGCTGAAAATCGAGATCGAAGAGGATGAGGACGACGACGAGGACGGCTATTGGGATAACGACTGGGAAGAAGAGGAGGACGATTTCCCGCCCCGCAAGCGGATTCGACGCGCGACGAAAGTACCAACCACCGGGCACGATTTCCAACCGGAAACGCTGCGAAAAAAACTGGACGCTCAAACGCCGGAAGAGCTTGTCGATCTCATCATGCAACTCGCGGAGGACCATCCGATCGTCCGCAAACAATTCGAACAGGAGCTTTTCGTCGAATCCATTTCGAAAGAGGGAAAGTCCGATCAAATTGCTAGGGAAGCGATCAAGATGATCGACCAGGGAGTCGATCTCGGGAGTTTGGGTTACTACAACGATTATTACGGCGGCGGGCCGTCCGCCGATCTCGATTCCGTCACGGAGCTTGTCAAACAGTGCAATAAAATCGCCGATCCGTTGCCAGCCTTGATAAAATCGTGCGGCATCTCCTCAAGAAAGGGGGCAGATTCCTCGAAGAGACTGGTGCCGAGGACGATTACGAGTTCCGCGAAGCCTTCGATGCCGTCGCCCAGGTGCTGCTCGCCTCGAAATCCGATCCGGTGAAGATCGTCCTGTGGTCCTACGAAATGAACGCCTTGGACGAATACGCGATGGTCGATGACATGGGAAAGACGCTCCGCGACCACGCCTGGCCGCCCAAGGTCTGGTCCGAGGTCGCCGATCGCTTGATCGCCTCGTTGAAGAACGAATCGTCCGAACCGCGAAATTGGCGGCAACTGGAGCGGATTGTCTCCGCTCTCGATAAAGCCAAGCGGCGGGAGGAAGCAACCGAGTTGTTACGAAAAGAAGCTCCGAAACGAGGCGAACAGGAGATGCTCGCCGACCGTTTGATCGAAGTCGGTTGCCTCGACGAAGCGGAGCAGATGATCGTGGGTCATCTCCGCAAGCGTCTTCCCGCGATTTCGAAAAACGATTATCACGACCGCGACTGGATGCAGAGGCTCAAAGTCGTCGCGGAAAAAAAGAAGGATGGACCGACTTTGGCGTCGATCCAGGCGGCGGAATTTTTTCACGACCCGGAGCGTGAAACGATCCTGCCGCTTTTGAAGACGGCAAAGACGCTCAAGATCGAACTGGCAATCCGACGTGGGATCGACACGTTTCTCCAAAGCGGTGAACTCCCGGCGGCGGTCGTCTCGGCACTGTCCGGCAAGAAACCGTCCCCGGCGGCAAAACGGAATTGGCCGATTCCCGTATTCTTCTTCCAGCCGAAACCTGACGCGGCCGGGTCGCGTTACGATGTCCTGTGCGAATGGGCGGTCGCGGAAAACCGGCCCGACGATGTCGTCCGTTGGTTTGACGCGTTGCAAAAGAAACCGTCGCAAAAACGCCATGTCGACGAGTTCGAGGTCGCCGAAGCCGTGATGTCGTCCCATCCGGATCGGGCTTACGAGATTTACCGGAAGGCGGCAGAGGAGGAAATGGACACGACTTCGACGAACCATTACCCGTTGGCGATCTCGCATTTGAGGAAGGCGAAGCAAGCCTTGGAGAAGGCGAAACGGGGCCGTGAGTGGGCGAAAATCATGGAAGATATTCGGACCAAACACCGCCGCAAATCGAGCCTGATGAAACGGCTTGACGAACTCGAAGCCGGGCCGATCGTCAAACAGAAACGGCGATAAACGTTTATTCGTCTCTCTTCTTTTTCTGCGCCGGTTTTTTCGTGACGCGTTTCTTCTCTTCCTTGTTCACCTCTGCGACGAACTTGTCGAAATCGCTCGGCTGGGCATCGGCGGCGAGGCGGCGGGCGGTGTCGTATTTCTCGAACTCGCCGTGAGCCTTCTTCTTCATGGTTTGTGCGAAATTTTTCCGGAATGGGACAACACGTTCCGGCCGGTCACTGTCAGGAAGTCGGGCAGCTTCGTCGCCCAGTCCTTCATGTACATCGGTATCCGCTGCTCCGCCTGGTCCTCGGCGAAATCGAGGTACATCGACACGAGCCGGTTGAGCGTCCGCAGCTCCTCTTCGTTAAGAAAATTTTTCGCAATGGTCACATCCTTTTTGCGGATCGGGCCGCTCGGAGCGTTGCCCCAGGTATTCAGTCCCAAGTGCGGCTGCTCCGCGTCGATCCGCTCGTAAACGACCTCCGCCGCCGTGTGACCGTGAATCGCCCAATGCAGCTTATTCTGCACCGTCTGGAAAAACAGCGTCGTCTCCTCGGACTTCGAATCGTAATCGATGCTGGTCGCGTAAATGTCCGTGATTTTCTGGTAAAACAGCCGCTCGCTGGCCCGAATGTCGCGAATCCGCTCCAGCAGCTCTTCGAAATAGCCGTCCCCCGCCGTCCGGCCTTCCTTGATCCGGGCATCGTCCATCGTAAAGCCTTTACGCAAAAGCTCTTCCAGCCGCTGCGTCGCCCATTGCCGGAACAGGGGCCCACGAGCCGACCGCACCCGGTAGCCGACGGCGAGGATCATCTCAAGGCGGTAGTGTTTCAAAACTCGACGAATCTGGCGTCCCCCCTCGATTTGAACTTGTAAGTATTCCTTACAAGTTGCCGATTTGCTGAGCTCGCCTTCCTCGTAAATGCTTTTGATATGGATGGTTATGTTCTGGGGCGTGGTCTGGTAGAGGTCCGCCATCGCCGCCTGCGTCAGCCAGACGGTTTCCCCTTCCACACGGACGTTGATGTTCGTTTCCCCCTCCGAATAAAGGACGATTCGTCCTTCCGGGGGATTGTTTTCTGGATTAGTCGTGATTTCGTTGGGCATGATCTTCGGCGTCTTCGCCGTGCCAGTCCGGCTCGGACCTCGGCTAAACGGTTATTCGTCTTTCTTCTTTTTACGGGTCGCTTGCTTGGCGGGTTTTCCCAAAAGTCGTTCGGCGAACTCCGCTTCGATTTGTTCGATGGACGGCA
>JAVBSX010000147.1:0-10937 GCA_031556455.1 Thermoguttaceae bacterium | reverse complement strand
TTCGACTGAAGCGGAGCGCAAGGAGAAATCTCACCCTCGCGCGAGGGCCGGAATTCCGAGTCTTTCGGCGAGGGTGAGATTTCTCGCTCCGCTCGAAATGACGAACAGCGGGGTTTTATTCCAAAAAACTCCAAACGGCTGGAGTATTACAGAAAATTTATTTAACCTCGGCGAGGTAAACCCGCATCGAATGGGCGGGCATCGTAAACGGCGCCCGCAATTTCGGGATCGGTCCGTCATACTCGGGAAAAATATCTTCCGGAGAAGGGGCGTCCGTTTGCAAGAACAGCCGCCAAACGAAATTCTGACAAACGGCGGGAAAATAAAAATCCCGGGATTCCGCTCCCCCATGCGAAAAAATCAAAATATGATAAGCAGGGCCTTTGAATGAACCGCTTTTCGGCGCTCCGGCCAGCAAGCAGGTCAAACTCCGCTCCAGCCCGTTGTTCCAATTGACGCTTCCCCCGAGCGCTCCGAACCAACTGATGTCCGGAATCGATCCCGGCTTGCCGGGCAAACCGGTCAGAAAATGCTTCTGCCGGACCGTCGTCTGATTGCGACGGAAATGAATCAGCGTTTGGGTAAAACGACGAATGTCCTCGTTTTTCTTCGCCAGTTTCCAGTCGAACCAGGAAATGCCGTTGTCTTGGCAATAGGCGTTGTTGTTGCCCCGCTGGGTCCGCCGGATTTCGTCCCCGGCGGCGAGCATCGGCACGCCTTGGCTGAGCAGGAGCGTCGCCAGCATATTTTTGACCTGCCGGATTCGGACCGATTCGATCTCCGGATTCTTCGTCGGCCCTTCGACCCCGTAATTGCAGGAAAAATTGTTGTTGTCCCCATCGCGGTTCCCTTCGCCGTTCTCTTCGTTATGCTTTCCGTTGTAAGAGAACAAATCGTTGAGCGTGAAACCGTCGTGCGAAGTGATAAAGTTGATGCTGCAATACGGATTCCGACCGCTGTGTCCGTACAAATCGCTCGAACCGGTGATTCGGGTCGCAAGCGCCCCGGTCATAAACGGGTCGCTCCTCCAGAATCGGCGAACATCGTCCCGGTATTTCCCGTTCCATTCGGCCCAGCGGTTCGAACCGGAACCGAACGAACCGACCTGGTAGGCCCCGGCCGCGTCCCACGCTTCGGCGATGATCTTCGTATCCGAGAGCAAAGGGTCTTCCGAGATCGTTTCGATGGTCGGCGGATTGGCGACGAGGTTGCCGACCCGATCGCGGGAAAGAATCGAGGCTAAATCGAACCGGAAACCGTCGATGTGATAATTGTGAACCCAATGCCGCAGGCAATTGAAGATCAGCTCGCGGACGATCGGGTGGTTGCCGTTGACCGTGTTGCCGCAGCCGGTGTAATTCTTGTAATACGCCCCCTTTTCGAGCATGTAATAGATGCCGTTTTCCAGTCCCTTGAAGCTCAAGGTCGGCCCGAATTCGTTCCCTTCGCAGGTGTGATTGAAGACGACATCGAGAATGACTTCGATTCCGGCCTGGTGAAAGGCGCGAACCATTTCCTTGAATTCCCGGACCTGGGCGCCCGGATCGGTGCCGTGCGCATAGCCGCGATGCGGAGCGAAGAACGCGAGTGGATCGTAACCCCAATAATTCTGGACCGGTTTTTTGGTCCCGTCGATTTCGGTATCGAGAAAATCGTGAACCGGCATCAGCTCGACCGCGGTGATCCCGAGCGATTGCAGGTAGGGAATCTTTTCGATCAGTCCGAGATAAGAGCCCGGACAACGGACGCCGCTGGTCCGCGAATTCGTAAAACCGCGAACATGCAGTTCGTAAATGATCGTCTCGGAGAGATCCCGCCGGATATGCCGGTCGTCGCGCCAATCGAAATCGTCGTCGTCGATCACGACGCATTTCGGCGGCCGGATGATCCCGTCCGGCATCGGCAGGAAGTTCCCGGTCAGCGCTTTGGCGTAAGGGTCGATCAGCCGGGCACGACCGTCAAAACGGAAACCTTTTTGCGGGTCGAAAGGACCGTCCGCTTGAAAATGATACAACTGTTTGGCCCCGATTCCGGGAACGAAAACGCTCCAAACATCACCCCAGCGGTTTTCTTCAGGATCGAATTCGATGATCTCGTTCGGTTCGGGATCGGTTGCCTTGTCGTAAAGAAGCAACCGCATTGCGGTCGCGTTGCGGCTGACGACGACGAATTGAACGCCGGTTTCCTGCACGATCGCCCCGTAAGGCAGCGGGTGCGTAAATTTCATTGCCGGGGGGCGACTGAACATACCGGATTGCTCCAAGGGCGAACCGGGGATATAGACCGCAGACGGCCTCCCCTCAAAAAATTGCTGGAAACTTGTCGATAAACCGCTGAGAAAACTCACTATTCAAACCTTCTTTTTTAGCTTAACATAAGTTGCAACGTCGAACAACGGTTTTTCGACGGCCGGTGCGAGAAAAAAATATCATATCTCGTTAAAATCGGCATTTCCGGAAGGAAAATCCAACAAACTCAGGAAATCAGGAATTGGGAACAAGTTTCTAACCGTTGGTGATTTGTACGGTTGGGTCAGGAATGATTTTCTGATACGATACACTCATCATTATAGTAAAGGGCACCTCTAAGAATTCGAACAATGAGCCGGGGGCTTACGCCCCCGGATGGTCCGACCCTTGATTTGACGGTATTTTATCCGGGGGCGTAGGCCCCCGGCTCTTGAAAAAAGTATTTTTCGAGGTTGCCTAAAGATTGTTCTCGCCCAGATTTAACCCCCGCAAAAAAATTTCGACTGTCCTCTGTCCTCTAATGAATTACGACCTGATTTTACCGCAACGGATTCTTTTCGGCTGGGGCAAACGTTCCGAGGCCGGCGGGCTTGCAAAGAGCCTTGGCAAGCAGGCAGTTCTCGTTTGCGGCTCCCGGACGCTCGAACGTAACGGCATGCTTGAAGAGCTGAGGCAAACGCTCCGGCAAAGCGGCCTCGGTGTTCTTGAAACCCTATTTATTTCCCGGGAACCGTTGCTTGAAGACGTCGACCGTTGGACCGATTCGTTTCGTCACTTGCAAGACGAACAAGGCGTCTTTTTTCTCGCGATCGGCGGCGGGGCGGCGATCGATTTCGCGAAAGCGCTCGCCGCGATGTTGCCGCAACGCGAGAGCCGCACGGTCCGGGATTACCTCGAAGGGGTCGGTCGCGGGCTTGTTCTGAAAGAAGACCCGTTGCCTGTCTTTGCGATGCCGACGACCGCCGGGACCGGTTCGGAGGCGACGAAAAACGCGGTGATCGGCTCTTTCGATCCCCCGTTCAAAAAAAGCCTGCGCGATCCGCGAATGATCCCCAAAATCGTTCTCATCGACCCGGAGTTGACGGTGTCCTGTCCCGCGAAAGTGACGGCCGAATCGGGTATGGACGCGATTACCCAACTATTCGAGAGTTACGTAACCCGAAAAGCGACGCCGATCACCTCACTGCTGTGCGAAGAAGGGCTCCGGCTCGGTTGGGGAGCGATCGCCGAAGCGGTTGAGAATCCGCAATCGCGGGTTGCCCGCGAGAAAATGGCCCAGGCGGCCTTGCTCTCGGGAATCGCTTTGGCCAATGCCAGTTTGGGAATGGCCCACGGCATTGCTCCCGCCCTGGGAACACACGCCCATGTTCAACACGGGGCGGCGTGTGCTTTGCTTCTCGGACCGACACTTCGCGCGAACGCCGGAGTTTGCCGGGAACGGTACGCCCGTTTATCCAGAATTCTTCTGGAACCGCAAGCCGACGAAACGGATGCGGACGCGATCGAGAAGCTGATTCGCGAGATTGAAACGCTTTGCAAGCGAATCGGGGTCGCCCGAAATCTTTCCGAGCTCGGCGTTCAAAAAGAAATGATTCCCCGGATCGCGAAAGATTCCCAGGGAAACAGTATGCAAGGCAATCCCCGTCCCCTTTCGGAAACGGAGATTGTCCGGATTTTGGAAGAGATTATGTAACCGCGAGAAGAGTCGCGAGGAGTCGGGACCACAGGTCCCGGCTCGTTGTGTTGTGCCCTAGCTCTCGTCCGGGCCGCCGACGCGGTGATAATGATCCATATCGATGTATATCACCTCTTGGGCTTCATCGTCCATTAACGTTTGCGGAATCGGCCAACCGATGTTGATGGTTTCAACGAAATAGACGGTGCACTTGTAGTGAGCATGATGCAGCTGCGCCGGACCGACAAGCGGGACCATTTGCGGCGGATCAAGGTAATCGGCAAGCAATTCCTTGGTGATCCGGATATTCGTCCGATGCACCGTTTCCAAAAACGGGAAAGACCCGGCAACCGGTCGGGCCTTATCGAGTGCCCGCATCACCTGATCGTCCGACGGCGGGTCGAGGGCAACGGCGTGCCCGTCGCAAACCGGTCCCATGATCGCGACTTTGTTGTAACGTAAATTTTCCCAATACAGGTCTTCGTACCCGTTTTGGAAATAAGGTGCAACCGGAATCGGAATACTGGCAACCCCCAGAGAGCCTGCCGGAGCCGTAACTCCGACGCAGCCGGTCGTTGCGAGAGCGGCAAAAAGGATCAAAGAACAGACCGCTGTAATAGCTAGCTTGTAAGTCATCTTTTATCTTTTGATGAGCGGGAGGGCTGGATCAGGCCAGACTCAAGAAAACCTGAGTTAAGACCTGAATGTCTTTTCCATATCCCCTCTATCGGTGATAAGATGTAACAAACTTGCGGATTTTTTGGATTACAACGAAAAAAAGGAAGTTTTTCTAAAAACGGGTTAAAATAGGCGAGACGCGCAAAAAAGAAAGACGTTGTGAGTTTCGAAACAAAAGCCGGAAAGGAGCCGTGCTCGGCGTATTGACGGTGTGTTGGCGTTCAATATCAACACACCGTCAATACGCTGCGCTCCTTTCCGGCTTTTGTTTTCAAAAATCTCTGCGGCGCCGTCGGGTCGTCAACTTTTGCCGTTGTATTGCATTTGCGATCGCAAGCTCTCGGCGGTTCCGCCGTTCAGGAGACATCCCAGCAATTTCAGGGAAAAATCGAAGGTTGCCCCGGGCCCGCGAGCCGTAATGATATGCCCGTCGACGAGAACGGCCGCGTCTTGGTAGGTGACATCGGCGGGAAATTGCATTTCGCAACCGGGAAAGCAGGTCGCCTTGCGATTGGAAAGCAGTCCCCAGGGAGCAAGAGTAAATGCCGGAGCGGCACAGTTCGCGGCCAACCAACCACCGGCCGCGACGATTCGTTCGGCCATTTGCCGCAAACCGGAATGATCCCCGAGATTTTTGGAACCGGGCATGCCGCCGGGCAGCACCAGCACGTCCGGGGTTAAAGCGGCGACTTCGTTCCAAGTTTTGTCCGCCGTCAAAACGATCCCATGCGTACCGGTTACGGTTCGATCGGTGAGCCCGACGCTGATGAGATTCAATCCGGCGCGGCGCAAAACGTCAATGGGGGTGACGGCCTCGATTTCCTCGAAACCTTCCGCCAAGGCGACGATTACGGAAAGTGACATTCTTCTAAACGGGTAGAGGGGTAAAAAACGGGAGAAACGAATTCGACCCACAATTATATTCAGTCGCCGACTTGATTTCAAGAATATTCCGACCGCATTTATTGTTTCGCCCAACACACGAGCGATCTACGAACAACGACGAGCCGGGACCTGCGGTCCCGACCGTACCGCACGCGAAAAAAGACAATCAATCAAATTGACAACGAGTCAAAGGGGCAATCCGTCGGGAGCACGGCTCCCGGCTCGTATTGTTCGCATCACTCGGTTTGTTCCTTTTCCGCGACGGCATAAAGCGACGAAACTTCCCGGGCGGTCAGAACTCGAAAGTCGCCCGGCAGCATTTTGCCGATTTTGATCGGCCCGACGGAATAGCGCAACAGGGCAAGAACCTTGTGATGCACATGGGCTAGCATTCGGCGGATTTCCCGATTTTTTCCCTCCCGAAGCGTAATTTCAAGAAACGTGCTTTGTTTGTGATGCTTTTTGATAATCACTTCTTCGGCACGGACAAAGCCCTCGGCGAGATAAATCCCTTTTTTCAACAGCTCGATGGTGTTCCGTTCGACCGTTCCGGCGACCTGAACCCGATACACTTTGGGAACGCCGTATCGGGGATGGGTCAACCGGTCGGCCAAAGCCCCGTCGTTCGTCAACACTAAGAGCCCTTCGCTGTTCAGGTCGAGACGCCCGACGGGAAAAAGACGCCCGAACGAAGCGGGAATCAGGTCGATCACGCGTTTTCGACCTTTTTGATCCCGGTTGGTGCAAAGATAACCTTTGGGCTTGAACAGGGCGATATAGGTCGGCTTGTTTTTGGGCATCATCTGCCCATCGACGCGAATTTCCTGGATGATGGGATTGACCCGGGTTCCCAAAAGGGTTACGGTTCGCCGATCGACGTCGACCCGTCCGGAGGTGATTAACTCTTCGCAGGCCCGGCGGCTGCCGTATCCGGCGGCGGCGAGAACTTTTTGAAGCCGATGGGAAACCGCCTCGGCTTCTTCGCCTTTCCCTCTGTTTTTCTTCGACTTGGGAATCGGAGCATCGGGAAAAACCGAGTTCCCGGTTTTATGTTTGCCGACCACCGGACGCGGCTTCCGTTTTTGGATGATCTTTTTGACGGATTTTTTGACGGTTTTTTTTCTCATATGAGATTTTTCGCCGATGTTGGACGCGAGAAACGAGCCCCGGAGACCATTCCCCGAACCTTGAAATGGTGTGGTATTGATTTTGCGGGAGCAAAGCAGATGATTCGATGCTTATCCCGGCACAAGCTAACCGTCGGCCGGACTTTCGTCCGGCAAGTCGAATCCGCGAAGCCTATGCCAAATCGCGTTCCTCGAAAAGCAATAGCGAAAGGACGAGAGACAAAAGGCTGTAAATGCAGGCGTACAATGTCGCCCAAAGGACGTAAGACCACGGCAGGGCCTGTTTCATGGCAACGGCCGTTTCCATACTGAAGTAATCGAGGACCGGGAGAATGGCACAGGAAAGATCGCCGATAAAGGCGACCATCGGCAATTGCCCGACGGAGGATTGGACGATTTGCGGCACCAGGTGCCCGAGGACGTAAATCGTGAGCGAGATCGTCAGGTTCGGGAGCAACGAAAGCCGAGTCGAAATCGCGACGGCGATCGCCGCCATAATCGCGGTTTCCAAGTAGGCGAGGACCAAACCGGGCAGGATTTCGAGGATTTGCTCGAAACATTCGACCGCCGTCGGGATGACCTTCGTCGCTTCGCGGGCATCGTACACGACCTTATAGGAAACCGTGTTGACAAAGAAAATCGCGAGAACGAGGAAAATCATCGTTACCGCGATCATCACACCGAGATATTTTCCGATGATGAACGTATGTCTTCCGACCGGTTTCGCGAGAACCATCAACGCGGTCTTACCTTCGATTTCCTCGGAAATCGAAACGCTCGCCGTCCAGATCGCGAGAAAAATCGCAATCAATTTAACCAGAGTCAGCCCTTGGGTGATCACCAGGAGCACGTCCTCGCCCAAAGTGTTGTACGGCAGGAAGAGAAAAATGAAAAGGGCGAAAATCCCGAGGATCATCAGGATCATGAACAACGGCTGTTGAATCGCTTCCTTGGTCGTAACCCACGCGATCGCCCCGAGCTTGGGAAAGAGCGTTCGAAACAGCACAATGAGAATGACAAATGCGACGACGACGCCCAAAGCGCCGAGGTCGATCCATTTCAAAGCCAAAACCCCAGGAGGCAGGCTGCTCCAATTAATGAGATTACTCATGGTTTTAATATTGAATAAGAAAAGAATGAATTTCCAGGGAAAACCCTCGCCCGTTATTGTAAGGTACGCTAATGCTCCGGGCAAGAGTTGAAAAAGAAATTTCTCCCTCGAAGTTCCGTTTTTCGTCGCCCGGAAACCATGTTGTATTTTTTTGGGGAAAATGTACAATGAGCCGTTAGTACTGCAGTTCAATTTCCTCAAATATCTTTATCCGCGTGGATTCTATACTCATGCACCATTCCTCAGTTTCCCCCGATATCGCCCTGGTCGAAGAATTGGCCCACACCGCGGTCGTCGACTGCTATCAATGCGGCAAATGCTCCGCCGGCTGTCCGATGAGCGAAAAAATGGACGTCATTCCCAGCACACTCATCCGCCTGGTTCAATGCGATGAGGTCGAGAAAGCGGCCGGAGCCGCCGCCGTCTGGCAGTGCGTCGCCTGCCAAACCTGTTCGACCCGTTGCCCGAAATCGGTCAACATCGCCGGGGTGCTCGACGCCTTGAAGCAGATTTCGATCGAACGCAAGCTCGTGCACCCGAAATTTAAGCGGATCGTCGCGTTCCAGAAAACTTTTCTCGATACGATCCGCCGCAACGGCCGGCTCAACGAGTTGGAGCTGGTCGCCGGCTACAAAATTCGCGGATTTCTCGGCGATTTCAGCATTCCGCTCGCGCTCAAAGACGCGATGCTCGGCCCGAAAATGCTCGCGCTCGGCAAGTTGCATATCAAGATCGGCGGCCCGGTCAAGGACAAAGCCGTCCTCAAACGGATTTTCGACCGCTGCCTGAAAAAAGAGAAATAAATTTGTCTAACAATACTAGCCCCAAGCGTGAGCGCGGGGTGATCTGAGCAATTCAGCAGTCAGCGGCTTAGCAGCTTAGAAGACTGTTTTCGAAGCCGCTAAGCTGCAAGTTTATCCCCCCGCGCTCACGCTTGGGGCTAGTGTAATTTGTGGAGAATTGCCTCCGCGACGTTCTGAAATTTCATGAAAAAAGTTTTTTCTTTTTTGTCCGGCAAGAACTTTCTTCTCTTAGCCTTGTTTCTGGCCGTGTCGTTTTTAGGGGCAAGTGCGGCTCTTCGAAGTGCGACGAACCCGGCGGCGGCCCGACCGGACGCGGCGAAACCGCTCACGCTCAAAACCCTCGCCGCCCACCCGCACGATCCGGGCGCTTACACCCAAGGGCTGCTTTTTTTCGACGGCAGCCTGTACGAAAGTACCGGCCAATACGGCCGCTCCTCGCTCCGGAAGGTTGAAATCGCGACCGGAAAAGTGCTACAACACATCCCGATCAAAGCCGAATATTTCGGCGAGGGAATCGAACGGATCGGCGATCGGATTTATTTTCTGACCTGGCAGGAAGGTCTTTGCTTCGTGTTCGACCGGGAAACCTTCGCCTTTCAAAAATCGTTCCGCTTTTCCGGGGAAGGCTGGGGGCTCGCTTACGACGGTACGCACCTGATTCTCAGCGACGGGACGGCGGTGCTGCGGTTTTTCGATCCGGAAACCTTCGACCTGCAAAAGAAAGTAACGGTGTTTGACGGCGAGTCCTTGAAAAAGGGCAAAAAGATCGCGAACCTCAACGAATTGGAAATGGTTGACGGCGAGCTGTGGGCGAACATTTGGAAATCGGACCGGATCGTCCGGATCGACCCGACAAGTGGCAAGGTCCTCGGTTGGATCGATTGTTCGTCCTTCGTGCCGAAAGAAATCCGCGAGCAACGCCGCGACCCGGAAATGGCCGAAAAGGTGCTTAACGGCATCGCCTACGATCCGGAAAAGAGCCGCGTTTACATCACCGGCAAGGAATGGCCGGTGATGTACGAGTTACAGCTCGAAAAATAGAAACGAAAAGAAGAGCCGCGAATCTCAATTAATCTCTGTAACCCCAATCGTCATTTCGAGCGGAGCGAGAAATCTCACCCTCGCCGAAAAGGTCGGAGTTCATCACCACTCGCGAGGGTGAGATTTCTCCCTACGCGTTGCTTCGGTCGAAATGACGGCAATAAAAAAAGAGCCGTAAGTGTAGTCGGTACTCCGATGCAACTTACGGACCTTGTACACGGCACGGACCTGGCGACATCCAACCCTGTACAAGGTCCGCAAGTTACGCTTCGCTACACATGCGGCTCTTTTTAGCGAATCAACGTCGTCCTTAGGCGAACGGGTTGAAAATGCCCTGCTTCGGGACGCTGCTTTCGTAAAAGCCGTCGGCATCGGGCATGACCGGCGGGTTTTCCATCCAATCTTTCGGGCCCCCTTCCGGCACGTATCGGCTCCCCTTTTCGACGGCTTCGTCCCAGGCGATCACTTTGCCGGAGAACGCCGCCATCCGCCCGAGAACGGCGGTCATCGTCGCGTTCGCGGCGTGCCAGCCGTCGTGCATCGGCTTGTCGTTCCGGATACAATCGACCATCACGTCGTGCTCCCATTGATAGGGGCCTTTGACCGCATTCTCTTCGTTCTTCCAAATCTGTTTGCCCGATTTGTCGTTGAGCCAGCCCGCTTCGCCGTAACCTTTCGAGCCGTGCGCGAATTCGGTGACCGGGTTCCAGCAATTCGCGATGTGACGGCATTGGCTGAACATGTTCGTCCCGTCGGCGAAGGTGTATTCGACCACGAAATGATCCCAAGCCTGGCCGTACCGCGAACAGGCGTCCTTGTGCTGGTTGTACCAGGCCCACCAGGCGTCCTTGTCGGCGTAGGCCGGAGCGGTCCGGAGAACCGATTCGGGCGCGGCCGGGTTTTGACGACCGCCTTGGGCGTTCGCCGAAACGGGATGCATCATCTTGTCCCCTTTGCCGTGAATCCAAAGACCGACGTCGAGATTATGGACGTGCTGCTCGCAAATGTTGTCGCCGCACAGCCAGACGAAATGGTACCAGTTGCGCATCTGGTATTCCATTTCCGTTTCGTTGCGTTCGCGCGGTTTGCACCAGATACCGCTCCCGTTCCAGTAAACCCGGGAATAGGCGATGTCGCCGATCAGCCCGTCCTGGATCGCTTTGATCCAATTGACGTAACGCGGCTCGTAATGCCGTTGCAGACCGACGCAAACCTTGAGGTTTTTCTGCTCGGCCATGCGGTTCGTTTCCATGACATGGTTGTAGCCGGGCGCATCCGTAAAGAGCGGCTTTTCCATGAAAACGTGCACCCCTTTTTCAATGGCGTAGCGATAATGCCAGGGCCGGAAACCAGGCGTCGTCGCGATGA
>JAVBSX010000083.1:0-7401 GCA_031556455.1 Thermoguttaceae bacterium | reverse complement strand
TGTCCCTGGCCGCGATCCGGCCGGCGCCCATCGCCAAAATCACGGTCGCGCTGCCGGTTACGATGTCGCCGCCGGACCAGATTCGCCGCTTGCTCGTCCGCCCCCGCTCGTTGGCCGTGATGTAACCTCGCGAGGTCAATTTCAACCCGCTCGTGTTTTTCGTCAGGATCGGGTTCGCCAAGGCCCCGACCGCGACGATCACGCAATCGGTTTCCAAAACGAAATCGGAGTTCGGAATCTCGATCGGTCGTCGCCGGCCCGAAGCGTCCGGTTCCCCGAGTTCCATTTTCGAACAACGCAACGCCCGGACCCAGCCTTGCTCGTTCCCGAGATACTCTTTCGGAGCCGTCAGGAACAGGAATTCAATCCCCTCCTCCTCGGCATGATGTATCTCTTCGGCACGGGCCGGCAATTCGTTCCGGGAACGGCGGTACACGATCCGAACCGTTTCAGCGCCCAGCCGCATCGCCGTTCGGGCCGAGTCCATTGCAACGTTCCCGCCGCCGGTTACGCAGACATGCTTGCCCCGAATCACCGGCGTGTCGTAATCCGGAAAACGATACGCCTTCATCAGATTGCTCCGGGTCAGGTATTCGTTCGCCGAATAAACGCCGTTAAAATCCTCCCCCGGAATCCCGAGAAACATCGGCAGTCCGGCCCCGACGGCGATGTAAACGGCGTCGAACCCGTCCTTTTCAAGCAGCTCATCGGGCGTCACCGTTTTGCCGACCAACTGGTTCAGTTCGATCTTGACGCCGAGTTTCTTGACGTATTCGATTTCCTGCTCGACGATTTCCTTCGGCAGGCGAAACTCCGGAATGCCGTACATCAACACCCCGCCCGGTTTGTGAAACGCCTCGAAAATCGTAACCTCGTAGCCGAGCAGGATCATATCCCCGGCAACGGTCAGCCCCGAAGGGCCGGCGCCGATCACGGCGATTTTTTTGCCGTTTTTCGGTTTCGGAACCGGCAGTTCGATCAAATGGTTCGTTCGTTCGAAATCGGCGACGAAACGTTCGCAGCGGCCGATCGCGACCGGTTCGAATTTTTTCCCGAGAATGCACTTCGCTTCACACTGGGATTCCTGCGGACAGACGCGGCCGCAGACGGCCGGTAGGGCGTTGGTCTCCTTGACCTTTCGGGCCGCCGCCGCGAAATCCCCTTGAACGACCAAATCCAAAAAGGCGGGAATATCGACGTTGACCGGACAGCCGGCGATGCAGGAGGGCTTTTTGCACTGGAGGCAGCGGGCGGCCTCGCGCTGGGCCATTTCCGGGGTGTAGCCGAGGGGAACTTCCAGAAAATTTCGGGCGCGAACGTCCGGTTGTTGTTCGGGCATCGGCGTGCGGCCGACTTTTTGATGCACGACGGGCGGATGAGGATTGGACATGGTCAGTGAATCGGTAAGAGCAATACCGTAGCCGGTATTTAAGGCGAACAGAAACCCCATTTTTTCAGTATACAGGGCATAAAATTTCGGTTCAAGAGAAAGCGGCATTTTTTTTTCTGGCCCCAAACGCGAAATGCGACAGGATGCGAAGAACCGACCAAGAGTTTCGTCAAAAGAGAATAATTAGGGCCGAGCCGGCGATCATGATGAGGGAGCCGAGCATTTTTCGTGCGAAGCCCCGCTCTTGAAAAAATCGATACCCGAACAAAACGCTGACGACGGCCGAGAGTTGAAACAGGGCGAGAGCGTAACCGACCGGCATTTTTTCGAAGACGTAGTTCGTCGTCAGTTGCATCAGCCCGACGCAAAAAATCATTCCGGCATAGAGGGACAATTTCGCGAACGGCGGGAACGGGGAAACGGCCTCGGCAAGGTTGTTTTTTCCGCGAATCCGGTCGCGTTTGGGCATCAGTCGGATGATTCCGAGAAACGGGATTGAAAACACGGCTCCGAAGCCGAACCAGATCATCAGCGAAATTTCGGGGGAAGAGAGCTGGATCACTTTCTTAATAAAAACCGCTTCGGCCGCGCCGCAAAACATCGCGAGAAACCGGAACCGGACGTCCGGCCTCAGGAACAGGTTCCAGGAAAACGGTTCCGTTCCCGAACCGAGGACGAAATAACTTCCGCCGAGAATCAGCCCGACGCCAAGACCGCCACAAAGGTCCGGCATTTCGGCGAGCAGCAGCATCCCGAGCAGAATGCCGACCACCGATTTGTAGGCGTTGATCGGTCCGAGGACGGACAGCTCGCCGTATTTGAGGGCGAGCACGAGAAAACCGTTGCCGACCGCACCCAGTAGGCCGACCCAAAGGGCGTTTGTCCAGAATTCCGCGGGATAGACGCTCCAATCGACGGCCGCCGCGAACGGAAGGCTCAGCACCGAAAGCCAAAAATAGCTCGCGAAGCTCAGGAGGAACGGATTCGCTCCCCGGTCCGTCAGTTTTTTTTGAAAGACGTTCGCCAACGGGTTGACGAGAATTCGCAAAATAACGGCGAGCGTTGTCAGCATCGAGGCTTCAGGTGTCAGGCTTCAGACTTCAGGCCTCAGGTTGTACGTTAAGGTTATTCTTGTATCATTTTGAAATGTCGGCATTCGTTTTTCGTGTTTAGCTGCATTTGTCTCGTATCCCTGAAGCCTGGAGCCTGAAGTCTGAAGCCTTAGGAACTACCTCATGAAGCCGACGTAAAAACTGAATATGTTGACATCGTCGCTCGGGTCCTTGGAAATCGGGAAAGCGAAGTCGAAAGCGATCGGCGCCGGGCCCATGAACGGAATCGTGATCCGGATACCGAAACCGGGGGCGACCCGATATTTCTGGTTCCAATCCTTGATGTTGTCTTGAACGCAACCGGTGTCGAGGAACACGACCCCGCGAATCATATCGTCGGCCGAAATCGGGAACATCAGCTCCGCCGAATTGTAAAATTCGAAATTTCCCCCGATCGGAATGCCGCCGTATCGCGGGGAGACCCCGCGGTAATCGAATCCGCGGATCGTCGTAAAACCGCCGGCGTAATAACGTTCGAAGATCGGCGTGTCGATATCGGTCCAACTGGCGGCGCTCCGGAATCCGAGCACCCAGCGGCCCGAGGTGTCCGGCCGCTCATGCAACATGAAATACTGCCGGGCATCGATCGAGAGCCGGGGATATTGGAACCCGCCGAGAATTTGTTCCGCCTTGAGGGAGATCAAATGTCCCTCGGTCGCCATATTCGGGTTGTCCCGCGTATCGTGATCGAGCCGCAACCCGAAGGTGTGCAACGGATTGAAGCCGAGTGCCCGGTCCAAATCGGGGATTCCCAAGGTGATCGGATCATAAACTTCGATCCCTTCCCCTTTGTACGAGCCGCTGATCGACAGGTCTTGCGTCAATTTGTAGCCGAGGGAAGCGCTTCCGCCAACACGTTGTTCGCGCCAGTCCGTGTAAATCCGGTTGTAATAAAACCCGCTCAAACCGAGGGAGATGTCCGTATCGAGAAAATGCGGATTCTCCCAGGCCATTTCATACCGTTGGTATTGGGTTCCCGGCATCGCTTCGATCTTGAAACGCTCACCGCCGCCTCGGAACGCATTGCGCCAGGATTCCAAACGGAACGGATTGCTCGGGGGCCGGTTCCAGCTAAAGTTATCTTCCTTGTACTGGAATCGGGCGACCAGGCCGGAATCGGAGTTGACCCCGACGCTCATCATCAACTGGCCGGTTTGCGCTTCCATAACGCGGATTCTCGCCGGGACCGTGAAAAGCGGCTCCGGTTTCGGGTTGAAAATCGTATAGGTTTTGTCTTGCAATTCCGGCGAGCCGGGCATTACCGGGTCCATAAGCCCGCCGGCCTGGGTCGAAGGATTGTTCGCACCCGGAATATACGGCTGCGGCGGTGGAATGAGCGGGGTCGATTGGGCATAACCGCTGGGCGCCGCATAAGTGGGAGCCCCATACGCGGAGTTCGGGTCGTACGCCGGAGTCGGGGTGTAATTCGAGCCGTACGGCGGGGCGGGGGCCGCGTTCGGATAGACCGGATTCGCGGGCATCGTTTGCGAATAGGTATAAGGCGTCGCCGCCGTCTGATTCGTGGTTGCCGCGACCTGGGAGACGGTGCCGGTTGGGGCCGGGTTGTAGGTTCCGTATTGCGAAGCGGCAGCCTGTTGAACGGCGGTCTGCTCTGGCGTCGTGGGGATCGTCGTGCCGTTGACGGAGCCGTATTGAGCACCGGACGAAACGTAACCGGCCGATGGCTGGGCGGCCGTCGGTTGGGTCGTCGGGCTGGGCGGAGTCGTCGTCGGATAAACCGAAGCGGACCCGGAATAGGAAGTCGTGCTGCTCGCCGAAGGGAGGCTGGGGATCGAACGACCGCTTTGCCCTAAAATCACGTTGGGCGCTTGGGCGATAGCTTGAGGTTCCTCGAAAAACGGACGGCGGTTTTGTTGCTGCCGGAGCCCTTCCGCCTTGTCAAACTCCTGCAAATTTCGGTTGGTTTTCTGCAACTGATCGCGAATCAGACCTCGAATGGAATTGTTTTCCCCTGAATTCGCGGCGGGTTCGTTCGATTCCGAGACGACCTTGCGAAGTTTTTCCGGGGAGCCGTTCGATCCCGGCTGCTGGCCGCGCGTGATTCCCGAAGGGGCTTCGGCCAATTCTGTTTCGAAAATGTGAGCGCGATCTTTTTCGTCGAGTTCAAGGATCACCTCGGGCAGATAACCCTGCGTCGGGTTCGAATTGAAAAGCTGCGAGTATTTCAAACGGCGTTCGGTGTTCCGGATTTCGGCCGTATCGATCGGCTTGCCCGGCCGGATTTTCGGCGAGCGGTTCAACACGGTCGACATTTTCGAATACGATTCCTTGCCGCCGTCGTTCCCGAAAATATCGACGACGACCGTCCCGAAACGGCACGGCCGGGATTCGCGGACCTTGATCGTCAAATCGACGGTCCCCTCGTTCGGTCTCGGCGAATCGACGACGTAATCGGGAACGACTTCGGTAAAAACGCGGCCCGTCCGGCCGTATTTGTCCTTGATCTTCATAATGTCGGTTTCCAACCCCATTTGGTTGTAGTATTTGCCAATCTTGATTTTTTTCATTTCTTCGAGAAGCTGCCGGTCCGTATAAAGGTTGTTCCCGACGAAATTGATGCTCGCGACCTTGCAGCACGGTCCTTCTTCGATGATAAAGCGGACCTTGACCCAGCCGTCGTCCTCTCCGAGACCGGTGTATCCCCGGCATTCCTCGAAATCGCGGTCGATTTTCGCGAAAAAGTAGCCGAGGTTCCGGTAATAAGCGGTCAGTTTTTCGACGTCGGCATCAAGCTTCTCACGGGTAAACTCCCCGCCGATGTAATAAACCCAACCCGGCTTCGATTCGATTTGCGTTTTCAACCGGGCTCCGGAAATACGCGATCGAGCGCCGATAAACTCGGTTTTCAAAATCCGCTGCTTTCCCCCTTCGCTGATGAGGAACACGGCCCCGCGATCCGTCTGCCGGTCGCCGGAAAGGACTTCGACGTGTATTTTGTGGTGCCCGCCGCTTTTGTAAAAATCCTCGATTCGAGTCTTCGCCTGCATGATCGACATCGGATCGAGCGCATCTCCCGGAGAGATCATCGATTCTTCGAGCAGTTTCTTTTTGTCGTAAGCCTTGTTGCCGACGAACTTGACGTAATGCAGCAGCGGCCGTTCGATCAATTCGAAAAGGATCGTGATCCCGTTTTCCGAGCGGTAAATATTCGGTTGAACGATGGTAAACCAGCCGGTTTGCGTGAGCGCCCGCTTGTCTTCTTCGAGCGTGAGTTCGTTGAAGGGACGCCCGGGTCGCGATTTGACCTTCGGACGAATCTTATCGAGCGGGATTTGGCCGTTCCCGACAACCTTGACATCGAGGATGATGTTGCGTTGATCTTCCGTTTCTCCGGATCGCGGCGGCGCAGCCGGTTCCGCGGGTCCGCCGAGTGAGCGGGCGTTTTCGGGGATCGTGGTCGATCCGGTCGGAGCGAATCCCAGCAAAGCCGCATCTGGGTACGCGGGCGGGTAAATCGGAGGGCCGGGGGCGTTCGATTGCGGCAATTGCCCGGTCGATGGGACCGGGCTGTAAGCTTGCGACGGAACGTAGGGTTGCGACGGGAACGAATCTCCATCGAGCTGCTGTTGCGGTTGCGACTGCGGATGCTGCGACGAATACTGTTGCGAATGCGGCTGTTGATGCGACGGGGCCGGGGGAGTCAACGGCTGTAGGCCGGGTTGTTGGAAGGTTTGCTGCTGTTGTTGAGATTTTTGTGAGGCGGATTGTGTATAAGGATCTTCGTAACCGTAGGGTGTAACCGCAGGTTCGAAACCGGCCGGAGGGGAAGCATAACCTTGGTACGAATCGTAGGCCGTCGAAACCGGGAGTTCCGTTCCGATACTTTGCGTTGCGGTCACGTTCATTTCCGGGTAACCGGCGCCCAGGGCCGGAATCGCGGAAAGGGCACAACACAGCACAAGCGGCAGAAGGACCGTTTGCCTGTTGAAGGCGAATGAGAAACGGAAAAGGCGTTGAAGTATCATATCGAAAAACTTCGCTTGATGCGTCGGATTCGTTTTTTCGGTCGGCGAGAAAAATAGCGACGGGGAACAATACCGAAAAGCGGGAACGGCGACAAGCCGAAATTTTCGACAAAATGAGCCGAATCGGGAATATTTATTAAAGAATATGCAAAACCACGGAAAAACCGAATTTTGCACGCGATCCTATTTTGCCCAGATTATGCGGAATACCGGCTAAATAGAATGGTTGCGAACGTAGTCCATAATATAAAGGACATTCTCCGGCGGGGTTTCGTAGGGCAAAGCGCCCGTTCCGAGGCAGCTGTTTTCCCGATTGCGGCACAGCTCCATAACCCGGTCCGCTTCCTTTCGAATCTGCTCCCGCGTCCCCGAAGCGATGATCCGCAAGTCGCAATTGATCCGAATTTGAATATCGGTCCGATGCTTCACTTTTTCGAGAAACGCGATTTGGTTCGTTTCGAAAGGACAAATCAAATAGCTTGTCCCGGTTTCCAACATCGCTTCGACGATGTCGCAGGTGTTGCCGCCGATCACGCACGGGACCGGTCTGCCGATAATCTCGCCGATTCCGGAAAGAATTTCTTGCAGGGCCGGCAACTCGACCTGCCGGAATTGTCGCGGCGAGAGCATCGGCGGGCAGGCGGCCGATTCGAAAAAGGTAACGTCGACCCCGGCCTTTTTGATCCCCCGGGCGAAGGAAAGCTGCCCTTCGACAAGATGCAGGAGGGCGTCCCGAACCAATTCGGGACGATCGGCGACTTCGAGGATCAAGGCGTTGAAGCCGAGAAGGTTGCTCGCGATCGAGAACGGGCCGCTGACCGGAACGCGGACGATCGCCTCGGGAAACGTTTGCATGAGCCGTCGGGCGACCTCGATTTGCATCGGAATTCGGCCGTCCCGGGTCGCATCGAGC
>JAVBSX010000125.1:0-13074 GCA_031556455.1 Thermoguttaceae bacterium | reverse complement strand
AATCTCGACGCTTCGGACGGCCGGATGCTGTTCGAGGAGCTTGGCGGCTCGTTCGATCTCGGAAACGACCTCGACCTGCAGGACGATGTAATCGCGGACCTTGCGCATCACCTCGGCGACGTCGGCGTTGACGAGCAGTTCCCCGCGTTCGATGATGCCGACCTTGTTGCAGACATCGGCCAATTCCGGCAGGATGTGACTGGAAACCATGATCGTTTTGCCGTGGGTCCCGAGCCGCTTGAGCAGTTCCCGCATTTCGATCCGGGCCCTCGGGTCAAGTCCGCTCGCCGGTTCGTCGAGCAGGAGCACTTTCGGATCGTGCAGCAGCACCCGGGCCAGGCCGAGTCGTTGGGTCATTCCGCGGGAGAGGCTGGTCGCGAGGGCTTCGCGTTTGTAGCCGAGATCGACCAGTTCGAGCATGTCATTGCAGACTTTTTTCCGCTTTTCCCCGCGAATCCGGTAGGCGGCGGCGAAAAATTCGAGGTACTCGATCACCTTCATATCGTCGTACACCCCGAAAAAGTCCGGCATGTAGCCGATGAGCCGCCGGATTTCCTTCGGCTGCGTATAAATCGAGAGGTCGCAGACGTACGCTTCGCCCCAACTCGGCTGCAAAAGCGTCGCGAGAATTTTCATGGTCGTGGTTTTGCCGGAGCCGTTCGGCCCGATAAAACCGAAAAGATCACCTTCGACCAAATCGAGTTTCAGGTTCTTGACCGCGAACAGATTGCCGTATTGTTTCGTCAGGTCTTCGGTTTTAATCATAGGATCGCGGGAAAAGGTGAAACAGGGGAGAGATTTCGGGCATTAGGAAATGTCATTTCCCGGAAAATATATTCTTTTCGCGGCGAAAAAACAACCCGGTCGAACTTTTTCGTGAATCGGGCAGGGAAAATATTGTCGCATTTTGGAGTAAACTTTATTCTCGTCATTTCGACTGGAGCGTAGCGCAAGGAGAAATCTCACCCTCGCGAGCGGGAAAGAAATCCGACTCTCTCGGCGAGGGTGAGATTTCTCGCTCCGCTCGAAATGACACGCGAGTAACCTTCGCCCATGATACTTGACCATTTGCTCACCATCTCCCTCATCGAATTCCCAAGATTGACAACGGGTCGGGGAAATGCTAGATTTTCGGACGGTGTACGAATTTCCCTTCTTTATAAAACGGAGAACCACTAACGATGCCCGCTTGCCTTTCGCTGTCCGAGATCGCGGCGATGATCGATCTGAGTGCCGTTCGGGCGGATTCCTGCAAAGACGACGTGATTCAGGTCGCCGTCGCCGCCAAAACCTACGGCTGCGTCGCGGCGTTCGTCCTGCCGGGATTTACGCCTTTGCTGCGGGATCTTTTGAACGACGATTCCGGAGCCTACGGCCCCGTTCCGGCCCGCAAGGTCGCCCTGGGCGGGGTCGTCGGCTTTCCGAGCGGGGGGAACTCGACCCGATCGAAAGTCGAACAGGCGAAAGAGTGCCTCGACTGGAAGTGCGACGAGGTTGACATGGTGCTCAACATCGGGTACCTCCGCAGCGGCATGTCCGAAGAGGTCGAAGCCGACATTCGGGCCGTCAAAGAGACGATCAGGTCGATTCCGCTGAAGGTGATTTTGGAATGTCATTACCTGACGCGGGAGCAGATTATCCGGGCGACCGAACTGATCGCGCGGGCGGGAGCCGATTGGGTCAAGACGGCGACCGGCTGGGCTAAAACCGGTGCGACGACCGAGAACATCGCGCTCATCAAGAGCGTGGTCGGGGATTTCCCGCGAATCAAAGCGGCCGGCGGCGTTCGCGATCTCGACTCGCTTCTGCTCATGCACGAACTCGGGGCGCAACGGTTCGGCATCGGCTACGCTTCGGCCAAAGCGATCCTCGAAGACGCCGCCGCCCGGCTCGGTGAAAACAGTTGAAGCTGAAAAGCTCCCGCCGCACTCAAGCCGCTTTTTTGGCGTGCCGGGGTTTCAGATTGAAGAGGCCGAAAATCTCCTCCTGGCTCATGCCACTGGAGTGGTTCAGCCCTCGCGCCCCCGAAAGAATTTCTTCGGAAAGTTCCCGTTTGTGCCGCAGCAGTTTGTCGATCTTTTCCTCGATCGTGCCGGCCGAAATAAATCGCGTGACCGTGACCGGCCCGGAAGCGCCGATCCGGTGCGCCCGGTTGATCGCCTGGTCCTCGACCGCCGGATTCCACCAACGGTCGAAAAGGAAGACGTAGCCCGCGAATTGCAGGTTAAGCCCGACGCTGCCGGCTCCGTAAGACATTAAAATGATGTGATGTTCCTTTTCCTCGCGGAATTTCCGGATCACTTCGTCCCGCTGTTTCGAGGGGATCCGGCCGTGATATTCGATCGGGCCGAAGGGAGCCAGTTCCTGCTTCAAGTGCAGCAAGGTTTCGACCCATTGGCTGAAGATGATCGCCTTTCGGCCGCTCTCGACCACTTCTTCGAGGTCGGCACTCAGGCGTTCCAGCTTCGAGCTTTCGCCGGTGAGCGGATCGAAATTGCAGATTTGTTTCAACCGGATAATCAGTTCGAAGACGTTGCGAATCGAAACGCCGGTTTCGCTTTCGTCCATTTCCTTGAGCCGTTTCCTGCCCGAATCCTCAGCGAGTTTGTAGGAAGCGTATTGTTCCGGCGTCAACTCAAGGGCCGCGTCGCGGATCATCTTCGGCGGCAGATCGCTCAAGACCTTGTCCTTCGTCCGCCGCAAAATGTGATTCCCGACCAGAGAACTGATTTCCGAAGGTTTCAGCCCCGACTCCAAAAAGCCGGGGGACAGAAATTCGAAGATGCCGACCAGATCTTCCTGGGAATTTTCGACGGGCGTTCCGGTCAAGGCCCAATTCCGTTTTCGCGGGATCGCCCGAGCCGCCTCGGAGGTCGCACTCGATTGGTTTTTGATCCGCTGGGATTCGTCGAGTATCACCAAATCGAACATCGGCCCGCCGCGGCTCCGGGGACAGTCGTAATATTCGCGGTCGCGGTTGAGCAGCTCGTAATTCGCGATCCGGACCGGGACGTCGTCCAACTGCCAAACCCATTTTCGTCGCTGCGGGCCCCCTTCGATCACCTGGACGTTGATTTCGGGCGCCCAGAGGTCGAATTCCCGCTTCCAGTTGGTTACGAGCGGCTTCGGGCAGACGAACAAAACACTCCGTATCTCGCCGCTCCGAAGCAGCAGGCGAACGGTCGTGATCGCCTGCATCGTTTTGCCGAGTCCCATTTCGTCGGCGAGAATCGCGAAATGTGCCCCATACAAAAACGCGACCCCTTCGCGTTGGTACGGAAATGGCTCGAACGGCATTTCGAGAGTCGGCTGGGCGAGAATCATCTCAAGCGGCGGCTGCAAAATGTATTGCAGCCGGTCCTCGATTTTGATCGCGTCCGGAGGAATCCGGAATCGCGTGAGCGTTTTGGGAATCGCGACGGTTTCAGGTTCGGTTTCTTCGGTCGAAGGTTCAGTCTCCGTCCTCGCCGGGGAATCCGCTGCGTTCACATTGAGCAACCGGTCCGGGGCAACGGTCGCCTGCCGTTCGATTTCTCCGGGGGGTGGGACGAAAAAATAGCTTTTGGTCGCACGGAATGCTTGCGAGCCGATCGGCAGGGAAAAAACCCGGACGCCGCACGAGCCGGACGGGTTGAGCGAACGGACCTCGATGTCGAGGCTGCGTTGCAGCGTCCGGTTCCAGCCGGTGATAAACGGATCGACGGAAAACGAAAGATTGTAGTCCGATCTCACTTCCGGTGCGGTCCAGTTCGTTAGCGTTGACGACATTGCGGGTGTTGAGTGGTAATTTCAATCCAATAACGAGCCGGGACCTGCGGTCCCGACCGCCGACCCCATAAGAAACGACGACAACCCGAGGGGTTACCAGTCGGGGGCACTGCCTCCGGCTCGTTACTGCTTGGCCTTAAGCGGCTTTCTGGGCCTCTTCGAGGGCTAATCGGATGCGCGAAAACGGCTCGGCATAATCGACAGTCTTTGCCCAAACCGCCAATTGTTCTGCAATTGCATCAAAATCTTTCGCGAGCCCTTCCGGAATCCAAATTGGCGAACCGGCGACATTCGCCTCCTTCCAACGGGCGACGGAAAGGCCGGGCACACTTTTCAAGGGGGCAAACTTATGTTTCGCCGTGCGATTTTGGAAAAGCGGGAGAATATTATCCGGCTGTTCTTGCCGGGATTCGGTTTCCCATTCCGCCTCTTCCGAAACCGAAGGGACGAAAACAACCGGAAAGTCGAGGAAATCCTGGACGGCGAGAATTTCGGTCGTGTCGGTTAAAATCGCGGCCGTCTCCGCTTTGCAACGGCGAATCAGCACTTGGCCGATCTGTTCGCCGAACAGATACGGCTTCAAAGTGTTGCCGTACAGGATTTCCTGGGCGCGATTCGCTTTGACGGGGGCCGTGCAATGAAATTCGATCGGTCGGCCGAGAAGATTTAAGACAAGAAAACCCCCGACGAGCCCGAATCTCGGGTGATCGACAACCGTAATAAAACCCAAAAATGCTGTCTTTTCGGAAACCGCAAACGACATCAAGTTCTCCGATTACCGGTGTTTCCGGCTTTAATATTTTCCCCATTTTTGGACTGCAGGCCTCGACACCGGCCGGTCCCTCTTCAAACGAAATCGGATTTTATCGGTTCGCACTTTAGTTCTGGAAAGTTTGTTAAAGTTCGAGAACCCGAAAACGCAAGATAAGCATTTGCATTTTTTATTCTCAGGCAGAAAAATCTTTTTGCAATTCGGCTATTTTGCCTATTTTAACCATATTTGCATTATTGCAAGAAATTTTCAATTTTTTAAGAAAATTTGTTAAAGAACTCGAAGACTTTATTTTCCGCCCACTCGACTTCTTTGTCGAAAATGCTTTATACTGAGTAGTAATGCGAGGCAAGCTTCGTAATCCAAAATCGATTGCCCTCAGGGGCATCGACAATAATCGTTATCATTCATTTATATTCTCCCGATTCCGTAATTATGACAGTTGAATTTCCTTCTCATCCTCATTTTTATTCACAAATCGATGTCTCACCCGAATTGGCGGAGGATTCCGCTCCGCTTCAGGAAGGTGCCCTTGGGGAAATGTGTTCGATCATGAGGGCGATGCTTTCCGCCCAAGATCGACAGAACGAACTTTTGGAAGAATTGGTCGGCCAGATCACGATGGTGCACCGTCAAAGAATGTTCGAACTGGCCGCTTGGAAGCAGGCCCATCCGGAACTGGCGGACTATTGCCGCAAAGCCGCCGACAAGCTCGGCAAAGTGCAAACCGACTTTCTCTCTTCAATCACGAGCGAAGTCGAAGAGTGTTACGAATCGTTTTTGGACAGTGATTACATGCTCGGGGAATTCGTCGACCGTTTCGGTCCCCGCTTCGCTCATCTGAACGGGCTGCTGCAAGTCTTGGCGCAGCTGGGGAACGCCCCCGATTTTCCGGTTTCCTCTCAACCGTTCGCGAAATAATCGAGCGACGCACACAATTTAGCCGGTACCCCGCGCATTCGATTGAGCGGCCCCGGCTAAGCGTCGTCGTATTCCTCGTCGCGGTGCTCATGCTCATGCGGTCGGAGGTCCGGCGTCTTGCTCCGAACCAACATCGTCAGGGCGAAGATCAATTCGACGAACATCAAATACACATGGGCGAGGATGCTCCCGGCCGCGCCGCAGCAGAACCAAAACAGAAAAACGAAAACCAGCGATTCGTTCGGAATCAGGAACAGCCCGCAAAACAGCCCGGACCAAAAGCCGCAGCATTGGTAACAGCTGAGGATGCCGTGCAGGCATTCGGAAAACGACCAGCCCGCCTCGCGACCGGACCTTTCTCTTTTTCTTTGCAACAGTTCGACGCGCTCGGCGAGCCGTTGGCGAAAACCGGCAAAAATCTTTCCGTCGACGAGAATCGCCGTCGTTCCGACCGAAGCGAGGCAAAAAAGTAAAAACGTAATCATGGTTCCCTCCTATATGCTCAAGCCGATTTAAAATTCCCGTCTTCAGTACGGTAGCAGCCCAACGAGATTGTGGACCAAATAAGGCTGAAGGCTTCCCGCAATACCGCGCACGGTACAAAGATGCGGATTTGAATAATGCACCAAAAGAGCATTGTACGAAATAAAAAGAAAAGATAAAAGAGACGAATTACAACCTCGCGGCTCCGGATTGTTGCTTCGACGATTTTTTAAGGAATGAACAGTGCGATTCCGACGTTTTTTCGGGTTTCTAGCGTTTTTTTCGCTTTTTTCCAAACTTTATTCAAACGAGCGGCATCAAAAAGAGACCGGGCATTATGCCTTACGCGGTATTGCGGAAAACCGCGGCCTCATTTGATCCGCTACCTCGTTGGGCTGCTCACTTGTTGTTGCCGAACACTTACCGATCAGGACGCAAAAAAGAGAAAAGTGAAAAGTCGAGCTTTTTGGCTTTGTAAAGTAGAGTTATTTTTGTTGATTTTTGAAAATAATCATGATACAATTATATATGGAAGTCAAAAGAAGCGGGTTTGGCGTCAATATGATTTCTGTTCTTTAAATGTTTCCGTGCGGCTTATTTCTCTTTCCCCCCTCAATCCTCGCTAGTATTTCCATGGTTCGCCGAAGCCGTTTTTCTCATTTGGAAATTCTCGAAAACCGGGAAATGCTCTCGGTTTCCGGAATGTCCGAGTACGCTTCGCAGCAATCGGACGCTCAATACGGCTCACAAATTTCCGGTCCTTCTCCTTATGAACAGGAAATGCTCGAAATGATTAACCGCATGCGAATGGATCCGCAAGGAGAGCTCGGGCGGCTGATCAAAAGCTTCTCCCCTTATCTTGAAGCGTGGGATCCTCGGGTTACGACGGCGCTTTCCGTTTTTTCCTATCCCAAGGCCTCTCAACTGCGAAGCGAATGGGCGAAGTTGGATGCGGCCGCCCCGCTTGCCTGGAATTCCTCGCTTTACGTTGCCGCGACCGCACACAATTACCTGATGCTTTGGGAGGATACCCAGTCGCACCAGGTCGAAGAACGCGGCGAACTTCCGCTTCTCGAACGCGTGCTCGCGGCGGGATTCGAATCGGCTTACAAAGACGACCCTCAGGGGGGCGGCTCCGTCGCCTGGGTCTCTGAGAACGTTTACTCCTATGGTCGGGATGCCTATCAGGAATTTTCCGCCTGCTCTTACTCCCATGCCGCTTTCGCGTTGGACTGGGGGGTTCCGGATCATGCGCATCGGGACAATATCATGAACCCCGCCTTTACGGATGTCGGCATCTCGATGTTGCGGGACGACTATCCCAATACCAACGTCGGAACATGGTTGACGACCGTTGATTTCGGGGCGGCCGACACATCTTCCCTAGGCAGTGGAGCGTATTTGCTCGGTGTCGTTTACGACGATTTGAACGGGAGCGGGTATTACGAGGCCGGGGAAGGGATTTCCGGTGCGGCGATCACCGTCAGGCGGCTTGACTCCGGCGAATCGCAGACGATCGACTTGACCTCTTTTCAAGCCGGAGGATACCAGATTTTTCTGGAAAACGGCTCTTACAGCATTACCGTTTCCGGATCGGGGGTCGAAGGAGAGCCCGGTCGTCCGGTTACGAAGTACGCGATGATCCAGGGAAAGAACGTCAAGGTCGATTTTCTGGCCCAGGACGGGAACAGCGAGCCGCCTGTCCTTGATCTCAACGGCCCGGAAATCGAGGGAATCGATTATTACAGCAACTTTCTTGAGAACGGTTCGCCCGCGAGGCTTGTTTCCGAGTTCGCGAGCTTGACGGATTCGGACAGTACGCACCTTTCTTCGGCGCAAATTCGTTTTGAGAACCGGCCGAACGGGGCGAATGAGTTTTTGACGGTCAATACCGGCGGGAGCGGAATCCACTCCTCGTTCGATTCCGAAAGCGGCGTTTTGCTGTTGACAGGAGATGCGTCTTTGGCCGATTACCTCGTCGTTCTCAAGACGTTGGAATACGTCAATTTTTCGGAAAAGGCCGACCTGTCCGACCGAACGATCAGCATCGTCGTTTCCGACGGCGTTCATTCGAGCGAGGTCGCGTATTCGCATCTCCGGATCACGCAACGGCATTTTGAGAATCTGAGCCTCTCCGTCAAAAACGTCGAAGAAGGAGACATCGGGACCCGGGAAGTCGTTTTTTGGCTCGATTTTTCCGACGTGCCCCGTTGTGAGGTCGTGATCGATTACGCTTTTCTCGACGGAACCGCGAAAAATGGGACGCATTTTTATGCTCAAAACGGTTCGCTGGTCGTCGGGGCCAACCAAACCCGCGCCTGCATTACGGCCGAAGTCGTGGGCGATTATCTCCCCGGGGACGATTTGACGTTTTCGCTGCAATTGGTTCGGATCGTCGGGGCGGAATGTGCCGAATCGATGATCGAGGTTACGATTTACGACGACGATACACCGTTGGCCCTCGGCACGGTTTCAGGTTGGCGCTCAGGCGAGATCGATCTGACCGAACGGCATCGGCGGTTGTACACCTTTTCTCCGGAACAATCGGGCTCTTACGTTTGGGACAACACGGGCAATACCCGGATGCTGCTCTTCCAAGGCGCGACTCACGAAGGGAAGCCGTTAGCCGAATCGGGAGCCCGCCCCCGGTTTGAAGTCGAACTCGAAAAAGGAACGACCTACACCCTGCTTTTGGAGGGGGACGGCGTTCTCGGAATGCTCCGTTTTTGGCAGAACTTCCTGATCGAAGATGAGGAAAACGGGAAACTGGAGATCGTGCTCGATCCGGATGCCGCGGGCGAGATCGTTTTCAACCAACAGGATGGTTATCTCGAATATCAGGGGATTCGCGCTCCCCTTGATCCGACGTTTTTTCCGAACATCGGCTTTCAAAATGTCGGTTCCGGACACGTTTTGAAGTTCGTCATTCCGAACGATGCCGCGGAGTTTTTGATCGACACGAACCGACCGACCGTGCCGCTGGGAGATATCGAGGTCGATATCGACGGTTTTTCCCACGTTGAGTACGTCGTTTCGGACGAATCGACGGTCGTTCAAATCCAAGGTACGCCCGAAAAGGATACGTTTTATTTCCGGGACGGGGTCGCGACTTTTACCGCTTCGAATAACCGGGAGCATCTGATTCGAAGCGGCAAGATTTTCGAGATCGAAGGGGGCGGCGGGGAAGATCAAGGGCTGATTTTCGACACGCCGTATCAGGATTACGCGACTTTTGACCACAACCAGATCGGCTTTTTCGGCGGCGGCGATTCGGATTACAAAATTTTCGTCGAGCATTTCCGTTGGTTCGAGATCACTTCCTATTACGGAGGTTATGATATCATCACGCTCGTCAACCGCGACGGCAGCACGGCCGAACTCGACGAACGGCTGGTGATCCGAACCGAAACGGACTCACTCGGAGAGCCTGTCGGCTGCTATTTTACCCGAGGTTTTTCCAATGTATTCGTCCTCAACCAAGGCGAAGCAGAGAACACCGTCCTGCTCGGCGGCGGCAGGGGGAGCAATACCTATTTCATTTCCCCGGGTCAGATCAACGCGACCAATCAATTGCAGACCTATCACCACACGGTTTTGGGGGCGACGAATGTCCAATTGAAGAACGAAGACTCGCGCAACAGATCGTTTTCGCTCTTTTACGAAGAATTGGGGACCTCGGAACCCGCCTCTTGGGAAAGCGGGGAGAACGGAAGTGCGCTGCTTGCGATCCCCCGATCCCGAACCGGAGCCTCGCCGGGAAAGCTGTCGATTCCCAGCGCGATGCTATTCGATTTCTATTACAACGGACAAAAAACCGTCCCGGAAATCCTGCTTTCCTCGGCCGTCTCTCAAGTGCTCGCGGAAACGGATTCGGATTCGTCCTCGCAAAACGGGAACGAACCGCTTTTCGGCCGGACCGCCGATTGGTGGTTCGAGGAAGAGGACACCGAATGGGCTTCCTCGCGAACGAAAGTCTTAAGTCTTGCCGAAATCTCGTTGTATTACGAAGACTGGAACGCTTAGAACGAATGCGAAGTTATTCTCGCGATTAAGGTAGGTTGCCGACCTTCGGGCGGCAACGTGCGGTACTCCGCACCGGAATCGAGCCGACATTCGAACCGCCGCAACCTCATCTCCCTTACGCGTCGTCGCCGTACCAGGGGCGACAAACCCGGCGAAAACGCAACAAAAACGGGCAGAGTCCCAATAG
This sequence comes from Thermoguttaceae bacterium, assembly GCA_031556455.1. Lineage (GTDB taxonomy): Bacteria > Planctomycetota > Planctomycetia > Pirellulales > Thermoguttaceae > JAVBSX01. Next base: position 2,920 of record JAVBSX010000125.1, on the reverse strand, counting down.
GAAATAGTTGCCCAGCAGGGACAAATGCCGTCCTTTTTGTATTTTTCGCGAAGAGGTCAAAACAGGCGGGGCTTCGATCAATTCGAATCGCAAATTTCTTTTCCGTCCCCATTTTTTGAGGGCGATACAAAAAAAGATTTCCTCGGCTGCGTAAATGTCTTCCCGAAACCCGCCGATCGCTTCGAACGCTTCGCGAAGCGAAAAAAGAAAGCAACCGGCCCCCCAAGAGCGTCGCCGGGCCAAAGCGTTCCAGAAATTCGTAAACGCCCGAACCGACCAAGGCTGATCGTCCAAATCAAACCGAACCTTCGCCCCGCCGCCGTAGTACTTTCCGGACTCAAGCAACAACAAGGCTTTTCCTAAAAGCTCCGGCGAAAGCGTCGTATCGGCATCGAGAAAGAAGAGAAACCGCCCCGAAGCCGAACGGCCGCCCGTGTTTCGGGCACGGGAAATTTGGCGGTGCGGCTCGAAAACGACCCGGGCGCCCCGCTCTTCGGCAATCGCCGCCGTCCGATCGGTCGAGGCGTTGTCGACGACGATCACTTCCCCGCGAAGTTCGGAAACGCTCATCGCCGCTTTCGCGGAATCGAGCGTCGGCCCGAGAAACGCTTCTTCGTTATACGCCGGAATGATAATCGAATAATCGAAGCTCATCCTATCTTGAATATTGAAAAAACTTACGGTTTGGGGGCTTCGCATTCCGCTTTCAAAAGCAGAAAGAACGTGTAAGCGTCGACGAACCGGACGTTCTCGGCTCCGCAACGGGTTTCGACCTCTTGCATCACCCCTTTGTGCCAACTCGGCGTCTTTAAGATCGTCCGAACCGGCAAGAACAGCGGCTTACCCTCCTGCCGCGTCGCAACGAACGCTTCGGCCAGCTCTTTTCCGGCCTGGGGCGGCTCGCCGTACAGGTCGTGCCGCATGGGAATGACCGGCATTCCGTAAAATACGCCGCGAGACTTCGCGATGTGCCCGATCAGTCCGGCGGGCGAAAATTTCGAATACGCCTTGAGCCCTTTGTCCCCCATAGGCGGAGCGTAACCGTCGATCACGAAGCCGGTGATGTCGAGATCGTACTTCTTGTAGTATTCGGTGCAATGCTTGACCCAGGCGTCCCAGCCGTCGGGAATCTCCGGGTCGAGCCGCGGAGAAGTGAGCATCCCCGGATTGAGATAGCCCGCCCCGCTGTCGCCGGTGATAAACCAGTCGTTCTCCTTCGCATGGGTCCGGACATAGTGCATCACATGCGGCACCCGTTGGTCCAGATTCGGATTGAACGCCCAGTTGCACGGAATCGTGCCGCGCGCCGGATCTTCCCAAAGTTGCGGAACCCAACTGCCCAACCAGGCGGCCGAGTCGTAATCCCCCATGTAAAACATCACGTAGGTTTTGGGAGCGACACGGCCGTTTTCGTCGATCAGCTTTTGTTCCCGCAAGGTCTCCAAACTCGGGCGCTTGGGCTGCGGATAAAAATCCTTGAGAGGGAAATGTTGGTAAAACGACGCGTTGGCGAGCGACGAGAGCCCAAGGGCGTCGGCGTCGATGATCGCGTTGTAAGCCGAGAAAATGCGGACCGTCTCCCACTCGGTCGCAACCGGGTCGTGTTTTGAGCCCGCCTTGCCGTGCGATGTGTATTTCCAGGCCCAGGGGGTAAAACCGTGAATCGAGAAAATTTCTCCTCCGGCATGTCCGTACATCGTCTTGAGGATCGCCTTTGTCGTCGCAAGGTCGGTGCCGAGCGGTTGGTCCGGATCATCGAGCGGGGTTTCGTCGTCCCAGCAGTGCAACTCGAAAAAGAACCCGCCCCGGGCGATGCAAAAATCGTGGTTGATCACCGTGTTGTTCCAGGGATCGCCCTCGGGCATTCCCAGCCAATACGAATCGAGGTAATAGGCCATATCTTTTTTCGCGACGCGACCGGTATCGAGGTAATTCCGTTTCGCCCAAAGGTAGGCGTCGCATTTCGCGCTGCCGCAAGAGAGGAGCGGCGGGGCGGTTCTGTCGAATTCCGTGATCAGAGGGAGCGGCTTGCCTTTCTCCCCGGAACACAGCGGGCCGCCGTCGTTCGGATCACAGAGAAAGATCGCGTTTTCCGGTGCGGCGAACGCGAGGCCGGATCGCAGCGTTTTTTGGTAAAGGGATTCGGGCGAGGCGTCGAATCGCAGACAAGCCCGGCTTTCAACCCCGGCAACGGTCGAAGCGACGTTCGAGAGCGACCACGGTTTTTCGCCGTAAACGACCGTACCTTGCAGTTGCGTTTCGAAAGTGCGAAGGAGTTCGTCCAGCGAACCGATTTTGACGACCGGCCGGCCGGAAAGCCAGTTGCCGTCCTTTCGCAGTTCGTCCCACCAAAAATCATCCGGCGACGCCTTTGTGCGGACGAACAGCGTTTCCCGCTCGCGGTTGACGATCCCCTGGACCGAAGCGACCAAGTGCTGCGTGTCCCAAAACGCCCGGACCGCGGCGGGGTTCGCCCTGTCGAAATGAACCGTTTCGGAAATGTCGAAATAATAAATCGGCCCCGGCTCGGCCGTGATTCCGAACTTGCAGAACGTGAGAAGGAGCAAACTCAAAGCGAGGAAAAAACGTCGTTGAGATGACATGGGAAGTGAGAAGTGGAAAGTGGGAAGTGAGAAGCCCAAAACGAGCCGGGACCTGTGGTCCCGACTGGTAACCTTTCGAAAAAACTGACGTTCGTTTTTCGAAAAACAACGAAACCGTCATTTCGACTGAAGCGGAGCGTAAGGAGAAATCTCACTCTCGCCGAAAGAATCGGAGTTCATGCTCGCTCGCGAGGGTGAGATTTCTCGCTTCGCTCGAAATGACGAAAAACAACGGGGGCAAAATGTTGCATGTCTACATACGCAACGAGCCGCGATCCTCGACCGCGGCTCGGATCAGCAGCACGGGGATCGGGCTG
>JAVBSX010000417.1:0-15694 GCA_031556455.1 Thermoguttaceae bacterium | reverse complement strand
TTCCACTTGGTAGGGGGTTTGCGCTTTCATGTTCAGCGTATTGATCACCATCGGAGCGATCGCGGCGATCCGCTTGTCTTTGGAGGCCGCCGCCATCCAAGTGGTCCAACCCCGTTTCGAACCGCCGTAAACGACAAACTTCTTGACATCCTGGTTCCCTTTTTCTTTCAGGATTTCCTGCACGGCGTCCATCGCTCGGAGCGCGCTTTTCGCCATCGGGAAAAGAAGCGGCCAGGTCCAATCCTGCGTCGCGAGGGCTTTGACATACGTCTCCGTGATCAGGTCGTCTTCGACGTAAGGCCCCATGAGCGGCTGGTTCGGAACCTGCAAAACGGTCGCACAGGTCATGCCGGAGGTTTTGGCCATCAGCCGGGCCATTTCCGCTTCTCGGGGACGAATCCCCTCGCCGATCGCTCCGCCGGTGATATAGAGCATCGCGAAATTCGGCTCGGCGTTCTTCGTCGGCTGAACGATATACAGCCCGTGCTTCCAGACAAAACCGTGCCAGGTCTGCGAGGTCAGCTCGACCGAATAGGTCATCTGCCCGTCGATTTCCTCGCTCGAAAGAATCTTCCAACCGTAGGAATCATCGGGCGCGGAAATGTAGGCGTCCAATTCCTTCGGCGAAAGATCCTGCGCCAAAGCAATGGGAACGAGGAGGAGAAATGCACACAGAAACGGAAAAATCTTTTTCATCTTCAAGTCCTCATTTGGTAAAAGAACGAAAAATCCCCCGGTCCCTCGACCGGGTATATGACTCTTGTAGGCTATAGACTGTAGTACAAAGTCGTATACATGGCCTTCGCCCAAAAGCACGACGGCATTTCGACTGGAGCAACGCGCAAGGAGAAATCTCACCCTCGCGCGAGGGCCGGAATTCCTGCCTTTGGGGCGAGGGTGAGATTTCTCGCTTCGCTCGAAATGACGCGGTTCTGTATATTCTTTTCTCGAAGCCCAATTCGACGACTGTGACTATGGCACGTTATCCAACCATTCCCTATAGCCTACAGCCTACAGCCTCAACTACTTATTGTTGATCGTAACCCCAGGCCACATATCGGTCCGGAACGGGCAGGTCGGGAGGCCGGCTCCGTTCATCAGGTTGCAGACCGGATCGTCGTCCCAGCCGTACCGAACGGCGACCGGTTGCGGGACGTTCGGAGAAGTGAGCACGACGGTGTTGCGTTCGACTTTGGCATCGGCCCAATAAAATTTCCGATCCGCTCCGGCGATCGCGAAGCCTTTGATCTCCCCCTCTTTCGCCTTCAAACCGATCGCGTTCGGGAAACGGAAGGCGACGATCGCTTTATCCCCGTCGATTTTCAGCGATTGGAACCGCGGCCCTTCGGAAACGACCCGATTTTGACCGCGTTGTCCCTGTCCCCGTTGGGCCGGATCGCGGTAATCCCGGGCGAGCGATTGCAGCGCGAGCCGCAAGCCGACGTCCTGCTTGTTGCGCGGGTGTATGTCGTTCGGATCGCCGATGTCGATGATCACCGCCTCGCCCGTATTCGGCAGGCTCAGGGTCATGCTTTGAGCTTCGCGGAGCTCGGCCCAGGAGTCGTCCCGCGGTTCGCCGGTTTTTTCGCGGTTCTTATCGGTAATGAAGTTGGCCAACTGCACGAAATAGAACGGGAAATCCCCTTGCCCCCATTCTTCCCGCCAGGTCTCGATCATGAGCGGGAAAAGCGTCCGGTATTGATACGCACGGCCGGCGTTGGTTTCCCCCTGGTACCAAATCGCGCCCTTGATCGCGTATTTCGTGATTGGGACGATCATGCCGTTGTACAGATAACCGGCATTGTGGTTGTCACCCCCTTCCGGCTTCGCGGCGTCGGCAGCGGCCTTCCGCTGCATGATCGGCTCGTAGTCCTTGTATTGGGCGACGACGGCGGGATTGATCCAGGTTTCGCAGGACGAACCGCCCCAAGAGGTGTGAACCAAACCGATCGGGATTTTGGTTTCCTGGTGCAGTTTTCGGCCGAAGAAGTATGCGACCCCGGAAAACGGCTTGGCCGATTCGGGCGTACAGGCGGTCCAGGAACCTTGGAAATCGTCTTGCGGGGTGTTCGTGCTTGCTTTCGGGACGGTGATCAGCCGAATGTTCGGGTAATTGGCGGCCGCGATTTCCTTTTCCGCGTCGTTGCAAAGATGCAGCGGCCATTCCATATTCGATTGGCCGGAGCAGACCCAGACATCGCCGACGAGAACGTTGTCGAATTTTAACTCGTTTTTCCCCGTGATGCGCATTTTGTAAGGACCGCCTTCTTTCAGCGGATCCAACTTCAGAGACCATTTTCCGGTCCCGTCGGCCGTTACGGTCTTGGTTTGGTTTTGAAATTCGACCCGAATTTCTTCCCCGGCATCGGCCCAACCCCAGAGGGTGCACGCTTCGCCGCGTTGCAGGACCATATTTTCCCCAATAATCGCGGGCAATTTGACATCGGCCCGAGCGGCGAGAGCGCCGAACCCGACGACCAGCAGGGCCAAAAGGTAAAGAAAGCGGAATTGTTTCGTGAGCTTCATTAAAATTTTCTCCTTGATTTTTTGTCCTTTTCTCGAAAAAAGATGGCCCGAGCGGCCAAAAACACGCTGTTTTCCTGTATAACAGATTTGCAAGGAGATATCCAGTTCGCGCAAAAAAATCGTCGAAATCGAAGCACTTGATTCCGTTTCACGGGTTTAACAATTAACGGACCTTCTCGGGAAAATGTTACAAATCTTTTTCGGATTTTTCCCCGGCCGCGAATTCTCTGAAAGAGAGTCTTGTTTCTCACAAAATTTTTCTGTACATTGAGCTTGTCGGCTTGCCGCGAAATTCGTCATTTTCTTGCGGTTGCAGGCTGGGATAATATGTTGACTTTCCAAGAAGGCCGCCCTTCTTCGAAATATAGCGAGTTCAATTTTATGTCGCGGTAATCTTCAATTCCCCCAGCAAGGAGTCGCTCATGAACGAAACGATCCAGAGCATCTTAAATCGCCGCAGTATTCGCAAATACAAGCCGGACCCGATTCCGCCCGAGGATTTGAAGCAGATTCTCATCGCCGGGCTGCACGCCCCCAGCGCGATGGGCCGCCAACCTTGGCACCTGGTCGTGGTGATGCGACCGGAAAGAATCGCCGAAGTCAACCGCGAGGTCAAGGCCGCGACCATTCGAATGCCGGACAATCCTTACAAGGATTATGTCGGCAGCACGAATTACACGGTCAATTACCAGGCCCCGGTTTTCGTGATCGTTTCGGCCAACACGACCCTTTCCCCGCGCAACGCTCCGTTCGATTGTGCGCTCGTGCTCGGAAACATGTTTCTCGCCGCCTATTCGCTCGGGATCGGCTCGTGCTGGATCAACCAGTTGAACGTCCTGAACGAAGAGTCGGGGTTCCGCGCTTATATGACGAAAATCGGCATCCCGGCGAAGAACTGGATTTTCGGCGCCGCCTGCTTCGGCTACGCCGACGGGACGATCCCCCCGGCCGCCGCCCGAAAAGGCGGGAATGTCGTTTTTCTGGAGTAAACCGAAGAGTGCCGAAAAGGCGGAACTGGACTTTTCGAAGCGTCCGTGTACAATGTCGTTTTTCGTTTGCGGGAAACGACATTGCAACGCCGTTTCAACCCTTGGTCCTTTGATTTTGCCTTCCCCCATGAGCATCTCTTCGGAAAATGTATTGGTCGTCCCGACGTCGCTTTTCTTGGAAATCGGACATTTCCAGGGGTTTTGCAAAGATGTCGCCCGATACCGCGAGCGGTTGCTCGCCCCGGAACATGTCCGATTTCTGCCCCGGGAAGAAGCCGAACGCAATCCCGATTTCAAGCAGTTGATTCCGTACATGATTTTTTGCTTTACGGATTCGCAAGGCGAGGTTTCGGTGTTCCGTTACGTCCGGGGAAAAGGGCAGGGAGAAAACCGACTGCATCACAAGCAAAGCGTCGGGATCGGCGGGCACATCGCTTCGATCGACCAAACCGAAGGGAGCACGATCGACCTGTATCGGGAAGGGATGCGCCGCGAACTGGACGAAGAAGTCGTTCTCCGTTCGAATTACGCGGAGAGCTGCGTCGGCCTGATTAACGACGACCTGACGGAAGTGGGCCGGGTGCATCTCGGGATCGTGCACCGCTTCGATCTGGAAGCACCGGACATGCAATCGAACGAGCCGGACATCATCGAGTGCGGATTTCGGCCAGTTCGGGAAATGCTCGACGATCTCGCCGGATTCGAAACCTGGTCGAGCATCTGCCTGCAAGCTCTTTTCGACACGCGATGATCTTGCCGATCTTCAGAGAAAAAATGTCGTATCGGGCAGCAGCCGGAAGCGTCAGCGCCCGGTTATTGAATGCGGGAAGTGGGAAATTCCTACGGATCCAAGCATCCCAAGCGTCATTTCGAGCCCCACGCTTCGCTCTGGGCAGGCTCTGCGAGAAATCTCACCCTCGCCGAAAAAAAAAGCCGGAATTCCTGCCCTCGCGCGAGGGTGAGATTTCTCCTTGCGCTGCGCTTCAGTCGAAATGACGGCCTTGTTTTTTGCGAGGCAGTCAAATCATACTGACTTTGCGATCTTTGCGCGATTATCCCGCCGACTCTTTCCGCGGTTTTCTTTTTTTTGTAGAATAGAGCGAAGTTTGCTTCTCAACCCAAAAAATCGTTCCGGAGAAAAATATCGTGCGATTCTTCCGAGCCTCTTGTTGCATTCTTTTCTTTTCGACTTTTGCCCTGATTGCCGCCGGTTTGAACCGGCCGGTTTCCTCCCAGGAAAAAACCGAGCCCCAGAAAAAAAACGCGGCGGCCTTGCGGCTGATCCCGCAGCCGAAGTCGGTCGAAATCCGGGAAAACGCCTTCTTTTCGTTGGACGCTCCCTTAACGCTTGAGGTGTTCGAAGAGCAGGCCGAAATCCTTGTGCCGCAAATTCAAGAGGAATTGAAACGAATCGGCCTTTCCGTTCAAAACGTCCGTTCCGTCAAAAACGGGCCGCCGCGAATCCGCCTGGTCGCGGACACGGCGGTTAGCGATACCCCCCTACCGCTGCCGAAAGCGGAAGAAATCCTGCAATCGACCCCTTCGCCCGTCGACCGTGGGGAAGCTTATGCCCTTCGGATCGACGAAAAAGGGATCACGGCCCAAGGTTGCGGGCCGGCCGGGCTTTACAACGCCGCCCAAACCGTTCGGCAACTGCTTCGGGCCAACGTCCGCGAAGGGAAACTGCCGTGCCTGAGCATTCGCGATTGGCCGTCGCTGCAATACCGCTGTTTTATGGACGATTTTACACGAGGGCCCAGCCCGAAGCGGCAGCAAATCCTCCGGTATATGGACGTCGGTTCCGGGTTCAAGCACAACATGTTTACTTATTATATGGAATCGCAGTTTCATTACCAAAAGCATCCGATCATTGCTCCGAAAGACGGGGCGATCGACATCGATGATCTCCGGGCGATGGTCGATTACGGCAAGTCGCGAAATCTGACGATTCTCGGCAATCAACAGTCGTTCGGACATTCCCACAATACCGTCAAACATCCGGAATACGCCGAGATGGGGGAAGCCGGCTACATTCTTTCCCCGGCCGTGCCGAGGGTTTATGAGTACCTCGACGATTTGTATTCGGAAATTTTTCCCGTGCTGCCGTTCGAGATGTTCAACGTCTGCTGCGACGAAACGGCCGATCTCGGGACCGGGCCGTCCCGGGAACTCGCCGAGCAAATCGGCGTCGACGGGGTGTATTTGATGCACATTCAAAAATTGCACGAACTGTTGAAGAAACGGGGCAAGCGAATGATGATGTGGGGCGATATCATCGTCGAACATCCGGAGCGGATCAAGGAATTGCCGCCCGATATGCTCGTGCTCTGCTGGGGATATTCCGCGCTCCCGGATTTCGACGCCTACATTCTGCCGTTCAAGGAATCGGGGCTGCAATTTTTCGTCTGTCCGGGCCTGTCGAATTGGAGCCGGATTTTGCCCGATTTTCAGACTTCGACCGTCAATATCCGCAATTTCGTGCGGGACGGCGTCAAGTACGGGGCGCTCGGGATGATCAACACCTGTTGGGAAGACGACGGGGAGTCGCTGCACGGCTACAATTCCTACGGCATCGCCTGGGGCGGGGAATGCGCCTGGTCCGGCTCGCAAACCGACATCGCCGATTTCAACCGGCGGATCGGGGCGGTCCTGTTCGGCGAGCCCGGGGATCATTTCGGCAAGGCGATCGAATTGCTGAACGAGGCCCAAACGCTCGGTCTGTGCTTCAACCAGCGGTTTTGGGTCAACGATTTCCCGCCGACCCGATCGCCGAAAGCGATCCGAAAAGATTCCCGCAAATTTTTGGAACTGGTGCAACCGGCGATCAAGCATTTGGAACAGTGCCAAAAAAGGGCGACCGTCAATGCCGAGCTTTTGGACTCCTACCTGCTGGGCGCCCGGAAAATGGAACGGATCGCCCTGCGAATGTCCGAAGGGCTCGAATGTGCCGAAGCCTACCAAAAAGCGGTCGAATCACGTGATCCCGCCGAAAAAGCGGAGCTGATCCGAAAAGCGTTGCAACTGGTCTCCAAAAACCGGCTCGCCCATCAAAAACTGGGGGAGGAATTCGCGCGAATCTGGAATTCGGAAAGCCGGCCCTACGCTTTGGACTGGACGATGAACAAATACAAGCACTTGGACGAATGGTACGCGAAGCTCGAATCCGATCTCCAAAAAGCGGCCGAATCCGCCGGCAAAAACGAGGAGATTCCCATGCCCGAAGATTTGGGGATCGGCTTTCCCGGAGATTCCGTCCGCAAAACGAAACCGGACGCCCGGCAAAAAGCGGCGATCGGGGACGAATTTGCTTTCGCGAAAAAATGGTTGCTCGACAACGCTTCTTTCCGAATCGGCATGAGCCTTGAAGCCGGAGATTGCGACCGAATCGAACAACCGATCGAGCTTGACATTCCGTTTTCCGAAGAGGTCCGCTCCCAAATCGAAGGGGGCCCGGTTCGCGGTTTTTGGATCACGGAAAACGCGGCGCTCGAAGTGCCCGCCCAAATTCGCTTTTCGGATTCCGCGAAGTCCGGCCGATTCGCGAGCATCGTCCCCCGGATTCCGCGAAACACGACCGGAGTGCTTTGCGCTTATTTCGGTCGGACCGAGCCGCCGGCAACCGAACTGCGAAACATGTTCGTCCGGGATTCGGATTCCTCGCGAAATCCGGACAAAACCGACGAGTTTTTGGAAATCGAAAACGACCGCATCCGGCTTCGGATCGGTTCGGAAGGGGGGCACGTTTACCGTTTGGAGTTGAAAGACCGGGCCGATTGGGATATGACGTTCCCGGGAGAGACCGACTGGTTCGGGTTTTCCGATACCGGCGGGTCGAACCGGAGCAAAAAATTCCGCTTGAAGAAAATGACCGACGGCCCGGCAATGATTCGGGTCGGCTGTTTCGACGAGGACGACGACCTTTACAAAACGATCACGCTCTTTGCCGGGACCTCCTGGTACGAAGTCGTTTTAACCGAGGCGACCTGGTATTACTGGGACTTCGATCGTCCGGAAAATTTCGCGGCCGATTCGAAAACGCCCGGAACGGCGCTCTTTTCGAACGGCTTTTCGGCTCCGGCCCCTTCCTCAAGCGTCCCGACCGCCGCGGTTCAGATCCGGCAAAACGAGGTCGGCTGGGGAGCGAAATATAACGACGAATTCCTTTTGGGGCTGACGGTTCCCGGGACAACTTCGCAATTCGTGACCGGGCCCGGCGGCGGCATGGGCGGGGTCGGGATCGAAACCGGCGTCCCCCGCAACCACTTCGCGACGTTTGCCGGAACACCGAAAGAGGCTCCGGCCGCGACCATGAACGGCTTGCACCAAACCTTGAACGGCAAAAACTCGCCGCGAATCACGCTCTTCGAGATTGAGAAAAAGTGAGCATGAGGCGGCATTATTTCGAATAAAAGCCGGAAAGGAGCCGTACTCGGCATATTGACGGTGCGTTGATATTCGAATCTCGCGTTGAGGTTCTCTCTCAACACACCGTCAATGCGCTGCGCTCCTTTCCGGCTTTTGTTCTCGGCAGACGCTTCTGTTCTTCTGCCAAAAAAAACGGAATCGGAAACAGGATGATACCCTATTTCCGATTCCGTTGATGCGATACTAAAATTCTCGTCTTCAGTGATTCAGCGTCCCAACGAGGCCGCGGTTTGACCGAGGGCGAAGCCTACCGCCCCTACCGGCTACGGTATCTTATTTTTTCCGAAAACGCCGGGCCAACGGGATTCCGGCGAGTCCGAGGCCGAAAATCAAAAACGTTGCAGGCTCGGGCGTTATATCATCTCCGCCCTTCTCGACATTGACAAAAAGCCCGATCATATCATTGTAGTCCCAATCGACTCCCCAGTGATTGCCGAGAAGGTCTTCCAATCCAAAGAGAATCGCCGACAAAACCTTATCGTCGTCCCCCGAATAATAATTGAACAGGTCCGTAACATCCAATCCGATAAAGTGGGCGTATCCGTCGGCATTCGCGGTCGGATCCGAGGAGAGGCTATAGTTCGCACCCGTAAAAGAGACCTTCGCGCTCAGCGTAAAATCACCGGCAGCGATGCTGATCGGCGCGCTGTTGGCGGGGTTGACTTTTTCGTAGCCGACGTAAGAAGCGACAAGCGTATCTCCGGCATAAATATTATGCGCCGACCCACTATCCCGGGAAAGCAATTGAGAGCTCGCTCCCTCAAGGGCGGTCATATTCGAGGTCTGGTCAATCGACATTCCCAGCACACCGAACATTTGATCGCTCGAAGTAAACAGCCCGCCGTATATCGACTGGACGGCCTCGCCGAACATTTCGTTGACGAATTGATACAGCGGGGTCTCGCCGAAACGCTGCCCGTCGCTGATCACGGCAAAATCATCCTGCCGACCGCGATCCGATCCCCAAAGGCCGTTATTGTAAACCCCTTTTTCAAGAACCACATCGGCGGACGAGACGGCACAAAAACCGAAAACCACCAAAATCGCACAACAAATTCCCTTCAAAACCGCTCTCATTTTGACACCCCTTATGATCCAATGAAAATGATTGAAACACATTATTCCAAACCACACTGTTCAAGATACTATTTTTTGGCAAAGAAATCAATATCCTATATAGACATGCAATTTTTGCGCCAATAAAAAAAGACGGAATAAAATTCTTGATATACCGAATATATCAAATATTATACACCAGACTTCCCAATTATATCATTGTTAATCCTGTTTTTTGATAGAAAAGCCAAGATGCATTGTTTTTGTTGTTTCTGTTTTCATAGTGTTGCATCACGTTGTTTCATTATGATGCAGTTTGATTGCTTTTTGGTATTGGTTTTTGAGCTGGGCTTTACCGATTCGTCAAAAAACCGGGTCTGCCATTCCTTGCCCCAAATTTTGAGCAGGCCAATAATTAACGACGAAAGCGGGAGGTGAGAAAGATCTTCTCACCTCCCGCTTTCGTGTTGATACCGTAGCCGGTAGGGGCGGTAGGCTTCGCCCTCAGCCAAACCGCGGCCTTGTTGGGCCGCTACCGTATTGAAGACGGGATTTTAAGCCGACTTCAGTATAATACCGTCCGCCTGTCAATAATACTCGACCTGGGAACGGCGACGTTTTTTCGGTCGTTTTTTCTTTTTGCGGCGGCGCCGACGCGGTCGGTCGTCTTCCTCTTCTTCTTCGTCGTCCTCATCATCGTCGTCGTAATAATCCTCTTCTTCGTCTTCCTCGTTCTCGTATTCGTATTCGTATTCGTATTCGTCCTCCTCTTCCGCCTCTTCTTCACCCCAGACTTCGACCGTTTTTTCGACACGCTCCGCCTTGTGGGCCGGATGCACGATCTGAACCGATTTGGTCCGCCCACCTCTTGTCTTGGGAGCTGGCGTCGGGGTCGGTTCTTCTTCCGGAATCTCAATGGTCTCGTTTTCCGCGGCGATCGCGGCCGCGAGCCGGTTCACTTTCGCGAGAATCGCGATCCGCCGAAGGTAAAGCGAAAACGCGAGCAGGGCGAACACGTTGCCGAGCATTTCCAATCCGGTTTGTATCATCAGGTCGTATTGCGGTCCGTGCGGCATTTCCAGGACGCGGAGCCCGACGCAAATCGCGAGAATATGACACATTCCCACGAAGAAAAACGCGTTGCACGAAGGGAGGTAATGCCGCATTTCGACCAGCAATCGCGAGCCGATCATCCCGAAAAAGATGACGTAAAGGCCGACCCACCAGATTTCGCCGTCCCCGTAAATCGCCGTCCCGCTCGTTTTGACCAACACATCGCGAAGCAGGACCCGGATCTGGCAAACGGAATCAACGCTTAGGAAAAAGGACGCGATCGCCCCCCAAAGCCAAATGTCCCCCGAACGATTGCGGTCGCGTTCTTCGAAACGACCGATCAGGAAGGCCGCCAGACAAACGAGCCCGCTGAACGTCCAAAGGTTCGAGGAAAACCAGGCCGAGAGGTTGCCCGGCAAATTGAAATCGATCGCCGCGATGCTCGGAACCGCGAGAAAACGGGCCCAGACCGGCATCATCGGATGCGAATATTCCAAAGCGGCAACCATCCCGATTCCCAGAAGGAACAGGAAAAAGTAAATGCCGAGTTTTTTCGGAATCAGTTCGGAAACGAACACGATAGGGCCAGGTTCTGGTCAAAATTGACGGGTTTTGAACGACAATAAAGCCTATCTAAAGTTCGACCAAAAACGGAAAAATGTTGACTTCGACCGACACCTTTCGGTTTTTTCCGACCGCGAAAAGAATATCGGTTATTACGAGAATTCCAGATTCCGCAGTTTGAATTCAAAGGAGGATTGCGGCATACGAGATATCAAACACTGTTTTTTTCTCACGAAGGCACAAAGTTCACAAAGAGGTTGAGAATGCTAAAAATTCCTTTGTGTTCTTTGTGCCTTCGTGAGACACATCTCAACTCAGTCGTTTTCTCCGGCGAGTTTCAGGTAATCGTTGCGGACCTGGTCGAAGTCCAACGGCTCCGAAACCTTCTCGCCGTGCAACAAGATTCCGTAACGGAGTCGAAATGTTTCCCCGGGCGACACTTCGATCTTGCTTTTTTCCCCTTTGCCGAAGGCTTCGCGGCCGAACGGGTTCGCGACGAGCACACCATAATCACGGGCATGCAGCCAGGCCGGGCGGAAATTTTCCGGATGATCGAAAATCGTCATTCCCATTGTTTTTCCGTCGATCGTCCCGCCGTAATCGCACCAAAGGGCGGCGTTGCCCCAGATTTCCTTTTCGTTTTTCCGGCCGAGCTGATCGCGAATCGTTCCCCGGGCAACCGCTTCGACAGGCGGCTTCGCGCCCTTGACACTCACGCTCAACGGGGTCGCAACCCTGATTCCGAGTCCCATTTCTTCCTGATCGCCGAACGCAAACGCTTTTTCCGTCGCCTCGAATTCCGAATCCCAAAGCAACAGGATTCCCTGGGGATGCCGGACGAACTTCAAGCGACATTCCTCCTCGCAAATCGTCGGCTCCTCCCCTCGCTCGCCGTTGCCGAGATACCGGTTGCGGACGACCAGCCGCAGGGAATCTTTTCCGGCCGTCGGGGGAACGACGAAGCGAAGGTGCTCGACCCGATTTTTGTTCCGCCAAAAATCGCAGCCGTTGAGATCGCCGAACGCGAGCCAAAGGCCGGGGTGCATCGTGTCGTGATCCGTCCGGTCCTCGCCGGGAACCGGAGGAAAATTCCGGCTCAAAAGCGTTCCGTCGGCCGCCCGAAGGTTGGCGAAAAACGGCCGCGACATTTTCCCGTGCCGAAAATGGTACGTCGCCAAATCCGTTTCGCCGAAACGGATCCGCAACGAATTTTCGCCCGAAACGACGGAAAATTCCGCCGCGTCAGAGCCAAGAACCGAGAAAAGCAGACAGCACAACGACAGGGGAAGTAGTCTCATTGCAGGAATCGGTCAAGAACAAAGAAAATAACGCGAAACAGAGCCGCGTGCTGTGCACGCGGAATGTAGCCCGCATTCGCAAAACGCGGTTCATGTTTGTAGTACAAAGTCGTGCAAATAGCCTTCGCCAAAAACTACGACGTCATTTCGACTGGAGCAACGCGCAAGGAGAAATCTCACCCTCGCGAAAAGTGCGGGAATTTCGAGTCTTTGGGCGAGGGTGAGATTTCTCGCGGAGCCTGCCCAGAGCGGAGCGTGGGGCTCGAAATGACACGGTCTTTTCCTCTTTTTCACGAAGCCCAATTCGACGACTTTGTAGTAATATATCGCGGAGAGCCGCGCTATTGCAACGCGAATACCGTTGTCGCGCTCACGTGCGGGGTGCGCTGTTGGCCGTTGACGTACACCCCGGACGTGCCGTTGACGCCGACCTGCTTGTCGATGTACGGCTTGAGATCGACCCCCGGCTCCGGGGTAATCAAGGCGACGATTCGGTTTTGTTCGTTGACAACCGCGTAAGGCGGGTAACCTTCGGGCCGTTGGCTGAACCAGCCGAGCTTGCCCGCGGCTTTGAACGGGGACGTGCTGTTTTGCGAGGCCGTTTCCAACGCGCCGGTTGGCGTCGGAGGGTATTGCACTTGAGTAATCATGGTCCCGGTCCCCTGCGGAACCTGGGCGTTGACCGGCAACGCGGCGAGGTTTTGATTCGAAGGGGGAAGGACGCCGTTCCCGCCGCGATATTGGGCCGGTTGACGTTGAAACGCATTCATTCGCCGGACATTTCTGGTTTTTTCCAAGGTATTGACCAACTGGTAGGCCCGGGTTCGGTCGGTTTCGCTCGGGGCCGATTCGACCAACAACCGACCTTTTTGAATGAGCACCTCGAACGTGCCGTCGTCGGTCGGCCGGTTCATCACGGCGTGCACTTCCTGGTGCAATTGCGAAAGAGCCCTTTGGTACGGGTTCGCCTGTTGCAGCGGAACAGCCGACTGCGAAACAATCGTTTGCGGCAGCGGCCGGGCTTGGGAAGAAACGACATTCCGGCTTGCGAGGGAGGGTGTCTCGGTCAACGGCATCGGCTGAGCGACCGGGCTTGCGAGTTGGGAACCGGAATCGTAAACCGGATTCGCTTCCGGTTGCTGTTGGTAGGAAACCTGTTGTATCGCAAGAGCGGAGGGGGACGAATTTTCGGAAAACGCCGAAGCGGTGATCGAATCGAGGCGAACCCAACGAAATTCCCCGGACGGCGGGACGATTTTGTACCAAATCGGCGAAGCGACATTTTCCGGGGTTTCGACTTTTTCCAAAAGGATGACGCGTTCCCCTTTTTTGAGCTGGACCTGAACCGTTTTGCAGATGTCTCCGGTTTGCGAACCGACACGCGAGGCGAGATGGTCGACGGAAACAATACCGATATTGTTCAATCCGGCATTGACATACAGGCCGCTGACCCAGGAAAAACTGCCGACCGGCGGTCGGACCGCGCACCAACCTTCGGGTGTGACGCTATAAACCTCGACGGCCTCGCCCGCCCTGAGACGGAGCGTTTCGTATCTCTCTTCTCCCGGTTCGGAATAGACAATCGCTTCATTTTCGGTGATTTGGGCAGTATAAGGGAAGCGATTGGCCGCCCAAAGCGGTGTTGTGATTAAAATCACAAAAACTGTAATGTATTTATACATGATATTTTTCGGTACAATCGAACGAAATCGAGCAAAAATACTTTTCGCAATCGGCTTGTACGAAAAAAACGAAAAAGAATCAAGGCCAATTTTTCTTTCCGGGACGATCGCAATACTAGCCCCAAGCGTGAGCGCGGGGTGATATTGGCGGTTGAGCGGTCAACGGCATAGCAATTTGGAATATGGCTATGTGCTATTTGCTGGGCCGCTAAAACATCGCGACGGTTCAATCCCCCCGCGCTGACGCTTGGGGCTAGTATTGGGATTTGAGTTTTCCTGTATTTTCTTTCCGGGACGTTTACCGCCGAACCGATTTTCGGGTAAAATGCAACAAGAGTTTCCCAAACGGCAAACCGCCAGAATTCAAGTCCGTCGGCTATTGACCATAGGTTCTAAAACCTACAGCCTTCAGCCTTCAGCCTTCAGCCTTAATTGATATGTCCAATCCCTTTTCCGAATACAAACGGATCGTCCGTGAGAATGTCCCCCTCGCGATGCACTCCTGGTTGCAATTGGGGGGCCCGGCCGAATATTTCGGCGAACCCCGCAACGTCGAGGACTTGACCGCCCTGCTTCGCATCGCCCGAAAAGAAGGGTTGCCGATCCGAACCCTGGGCTTCGGCTCCAACATTCTCGTTTCCGACGACGGCGTCCCGGGGCTTGTCGTTCGGCTGACGGCGGCCGAATTTTGCGACATCCGGTCCGAAAACGGTCTCGTGATCGCCGGCGGCGGGGCCAAACTGGGCCGGGTCGTCACGTTTTCGGTACACGAAGGGTTGGCCGGATTGGAAAGCCTGATCGGTATTCCCGGGACCGTCGGCGGAGGAATTCAAGGAAATGCGGGAACGAATAACGACGACCTCGGTCAATGGGTCGAGCGGATCACCGCCCTGAACCATTCGGGCGAGCTCCAGGAACTTTCCCGGGACGAAATCGCGTTCGGTTACCGACAGAGCAACCTTGACGGAATGATTATCCTGTCGGCCGCGTTTCGCTTGCACGAAGAGGACCCGTTCGAGCTTTCCAAACGGCTCCAAAAACTTTGGATCGTCCGGAAGACCAGTCAGCCGATGGGACACCAGTGTACCGGCAACGTTTTCAAGAACCCCCGGGGGATGCTCGCCGGGGAATTGATCGAGCGGGCCGGACTCAAGGGGACGCGGATCGGCGGGGCCGTCATCTCCGAGCAGAACGCCAACTTTTTTATCGCCGAGGCGGAATGTTCGTGCAACGACGTGTTGCGGTTGATCAGCCTCGTTCAATCGCAGGTCCGCGAGCGTTTGGACCTCGAACTCGAACTCGGCATCGAAATCTGGTAGGACCTGCCGTCCAGGCAATAGGCTTCGCCCTCGCCAAATTCGCGGCTTCGTTGAGCCGCTGCCGTGTTGAAGGCTGCAAACCGTTAGGACGCCGGCGTCTGCGCCGCTCGGCTAAACGGTTCTTTCGGATATTACTACCAACCTTGCTTATGGACCAACGGTTTCCCAAGGAAAAACGGCTGAGAAAAACCGCGGAATTCCGGCGGGTGTACGAGTATCGCCAATCGTATTCCGACCCGATCCTGATCGTTTATCTTTTTCCCAATGATCGGGAACATTCCCGGCTCGGGCTGTCGGTTTCCCGCAAGATCGGCAACGCGGTCGCCCGAAACCGTTGGAAACGGAGGTTGCGGGAAGTATTCCGGCGTCTTCAAAACGAGCTGCCCCGGGGCTTCGACATCGTCGTTTTGCCTCGGCCCGGCATCGCGGAGCCGCCGTTCGAGACGCTCATCCGGTCCTTTCGGAACCTCGTCTCTCGAACCGCCCGGAAAATCGAGAAAAAGAACCCCGTTTAGCCGGAATTCCCGACAATCCGGCCCTGATTTTGGAAATTTCCCTGTTTTTCGCCGAATTGCCGTCAAACGCTTCCCGGTTTTGACCGAAAAAGAGTGGTAGGACGCGGAGTGCCCACCTAACACTCTGCGGCTTGGGGCATCGGATGCGGAGCTGCCCCTATCTTCTCCGCAAAGCCCCTTTGCCGGTGATTTCGATCCCGGCAATTTTTTTGCGCGTTGGCCGGGAATTGTTTCAATACTAGCCCCAAGCGTGAGCGCGGGGGGATA
>JAVBSX010000126.1:0-9891 GCA_031556455.1 Thermoguttaceae bacterium | reverse complement strand
GAATGCCCGGATGTTGCGACCTTCCCGCCCGATGATTCGGCCTTTCATTTCGTCGCTGGGAATATCGACCGTGCTGCTCGTCGCCTCGGCCGTATGGGCGGCGGCATACCGTTGAAGCGACATCAACAGGATGTTGCGGGCCTGGTCCTCGCACTTTTCCCGGACGATTTTTTCCTGCTTGAGAACGATCGCCCCGGCCTCTTCCCGCAGTTCGTTGTCGAGGGCCTGCAAGAGCCGGGCCGAAGCCTCTTGCCGGGACAGCCCGGAGATATCGTGCAGGGCCTGCCGCTCTTTCTCGATCAGCCGGGTCAATTCCTCACCCCGGCGGTTGGCGTCCTCAAGTTTTTCGGTCAGTTTGCGCTGCGTGCCTTCGACCAGCTTCTCTTGTCGACGGAGATCGATGGACTGCTTTTCGATCGAATCCTGCCGCTTATCGAGTGTTCGTTCCCGCTCATACATCTCGTTGCGGAGGGTTTGTTGTTCCTGGTCGAATTTTTCCTTTTGCCGAATAGCCTCTTCTTTGAGAAGCAGTTCGTTCTCTCGCGTCGTTTTTTCCGCTTCGAGTTCGGCTCGATACAGAATCTCTTTCGCCCTAGTTTCGGCATCGGTTTTCCGCAGTTTATCGGAAATGCGAATGCCGAACATCACGGCGATAAGGGAAGCGGCCCAAAGAAAACCGAATACGATAATCAACCACCATTCCACGGAATATCCCTTTGCGGTTATCAGGGATAAACGCCGACTTGCGGAAACCATCAACGGTCCCGTTCAGGACGAGGCCGATTCAACACGAGAACGACCTTGCTATCGATAGGCACTTTCTCAACACCGTTACGAGTCGTATTGACTCGGCGGCAAGGGAAAAGAATTGTCCGTGTCGGTCTCGACTGAATCGTCCGGCGGCCTTCTTAATCGGGAGCTGTTCGAAATAGGACACGGCTGCGGAAAGAAACACCGGATCGACAAGGGGAGTGCCCTAGTGTCGAAAACAGGGGGTTTTCCGGAACGGAAGAATTCCCGAAAGCTCAAAAGAAAAGCAAAAACATCCCCTTGGCCCAACGCGAGACAGACAGCGAATATAACGGAAAAAGAAATCAGAAAAAGAACTAACATCGGAAACCGCCGATTCTGATCGCAAAAAAGCGCAAGGTTGAATTTTTTCGCCGGAATAAACAGCCAACAATCATCTCGTGTCAGAGGGCTTCCCGCGAAAAAGCGGCTGAAGCGACGTTTATCCAGTTTTATTACACTCCGCGAAAAACTTGAACCGGAGCCTCGAACTCAACACTCGCGGCATCGGGGCTTTCGTCGCTTCGCTCAGGAAGCCCCTTGGCTCATTTTTTGTGCGGAACACAGTAAGTGTCAAAAAAGAGGCGTCGAAACCGACATATCCTCTCTTGCATCGGATATCATAACGGAGTTTTTCTCTCCGTGCAACACCTTGGAGCCGGATCATTGAAATTTTACGGATCGGACACGACAACCAACTGGGAGAGGCCGACTCTCCTCGTTAAACCGCACGCGCAGAGTGCGGCTCGTTGGAGAGGGCTAACCCTTGGAGCAGATCGGGCAAAGCGATTGCTCGCGATCCAATCGGGCGCCGCAAGCCGGACATTCGTTTTTTAGAATATTCAGCAATGGGATGTCCTTTTTAGAGTTTTCTTTTTCGGCGACCTTTTCGGGTGCAATAGTGCTCAGTTCAGCTTGACAGAGGGGACAAAAGCGCTGGTCGGCTTTGACTTTTGAGCCGCAAAGGGGACATTCCGAGTTTAGCATTTGATGTTCTTGTGTTATTGGTTATGCCGTAGCCGGTAGGGACGGGGACTACCGCCCATACAGGCTGCTGTTACCTCCCGGTCAGGATTCCGGAAATGTCCCATCGGAATGGGAAACGGCCGCCGATCGTAATAACCGCCAGCTCCCTGGGGTGAAACAGCACGGTTGAAACCGCTGCCCCTTGTCCGGGAAAACAGAGAAGCGGCCGCGCGGTCTCCAATTCCCATAAGGTTGTCGAGTCGTCTTTTATGCCGCCGGTTAGCAAATAGGCTCCGTCGGGACTGATCGCGACCGAAGCGACCCCTTCGGGATAACCGGGGTACTCGTTGACCGACCGGTTCGTTTTCAAATCCCAGAGGATCGCCCGCCCATCGGCCGCCCCGGAAACCAGCCGGAGCCCGTCGGGGGCAAAGGCAATCGAAATTTCTCCGTCCGTATGTCCTTCCAACCTGCGAAGGGATTTGGTTTCCAGGTTCCAGATTCCGATGCTCCGATCCTCCGAACCGGCGGCGAGAGATTTGCCGTCCGGATTGAATGCGAGAGAGGTGATTTGTTTCGAAAAACCTTCGAGTTCGCCGATTTTCGTTTTTTTCGTGGTATCCCAGAGAAAAACCGTTCCGTCCGCTGCCCCGGAAGCGGCTTGAGTTCCGTCGCGGGAAAACGCGACGGCATGTACCCATGTTTTATGGGCCGGCAAATCGTTAAGGACCCGTTTTTGTTCCATATCCCAAAACTGGACGTTCCCGTTTTTCGTACCGCATAAAAAAGTCGGTCCGTGATTCGGGTGAGAGGCGACAGCCGAAAAATAGGAAGACGGATTGAGCCGTTGGATCACCCGACCGGAATGCCCGTCCCAAAGAATGGTATCTCCGAACTGTGTCGACACACCGAGCAAAGTCAATCCGTCCGCGGCGATTGCTCCGATATCGCAGTTGGAACTTTCTTTTCCGAACGCGAAATCGAATCGAGCCCGGGGAATCCGGTTAACCGCGAATTCGCCCGTTTTCGCGGCTCCTTGAGCGGTTTCCGGGATCGTGGAAGCGTTCGCGGGATCGGTTGGGACCGACGGAGTGCCCGGATCGGTCGGAGAAGAATCGGAGGGCGATTCCGAAAGAAACGCGGCGGCGGTCAATATCTCGACCGCTCCGTTGGTGCAGGCGATCGCGATATGGTTGGTTCTTTTTTGAATCGCGGCGGCGAGAATCGGCGAATTTCGCTTTTTCGAAACGGCCAGTTTTTTTCCGCTTGCCGCATCCCAGAAAATCACCGTCCGATCTTTGGAGGCGGACATGATCCGCGAGCCGTCCGTGCTGAAACCGACCGCGGTAATATCGCCGAGATGTCCGGAAAACCTCGCCTTTTCCCGCCCGGTCGCCGTCTCCCAAAGAATCGCCGCCTTGTCTTTTCCGGCCGAAACGACGGACTGGCCGTCGGGACTGAATTCCGCGCAAAGGACGGCTTCCTTATGTCCTTGAAACGTGAGAATTTTTTTCCCCGAATCCCCGTCCCATAACGAAACGGCCCGGTCGCTGCTTCCGGAAAGAAAGGTCTGGCCGTTGGGGCTGAAACGGATCGTGTTGACCGACAAAAGATGCCCTTTGATCGTTTGGGTCGGGAAAACCGCCGTCGGGTCGAAAAGAAGAATTTCGCCGTTCAACAATCCGACGATACTGACATCCTTGATGTTTCGGGCGATCGAGGTCGGATCGGCATGCAGCCGGGGATATTCCTTGATCGGAATGCTCGATTGAACATCCCAAAAGAAGATCCGTTTGTCCCGCCCGGTTGAAAGAAACCGTTCCCCGTCGGAAGAAAACCAGATCGATGTAATCGCGTCCCTATGCCCGTCGAACCGACGAATCTCGCGCTCCGAAGCGATATCCCAAAGAATCAGCTGTTGATCGGAACCGCCGCTGAGCAACCAGGATTGCGTGGGATGAAAGGCGATCGCTTCGACGGAACCGACATGCCCGACGAATCGAATGATTTCGCTTGTCGGAATCGGTTTCTCGGGTTCCGTTTCCGCTTCCGGCAAAACCGGAGTATCGGTTCCGCGGACATTTCCCCAAAATCCCCGCCCGGTAAACCAATTCGCCGGAACATGTCGGATCGAAGAATCGGCCTGCCGTTCCGCTTGAGACGGCGATCCTTCGTTAGGATCGACCGCGAGTTGCGGTTCTTCCGGCAAATCCGTCGTCGAATCCGGTTGTGGGAACAATGTGTTCGGTTGCAGCTCGCCTTGTTGTTGCAGCTCCTGTCCCGGGTCGAGAGGTATCTCGATCTCATCGGCCGCCGGAGCGAATCGCGCGGACAGGAAACAAAACGAGCACAGGACGATGCTGTAAATGAGGGAACGCGTCACGGGGAGTGGGAAGTGGAAAGGGGGAAGTAGTACAAAGTCGTATAAAAGGCCTTCGCCAAAAAACGCAACGTCATTTCGACTGGAGCAACGCGCAAGGAGAAATCTCACCCTCGCCCCAAAGGCAGGAATTCCGCCCCTCGCGCGAGGGTGAGATTTCTCGCTTCGCTCGAAATGACACGGTTTTGTATTCTTTTTCGAAGCCCAATTCGACGACTATGTAGTAGGAAGTCGATTGGCTAACGTCGAATTTTACGCGACGGTCTCTTGGGTTTCGCCCATTGCGGCGGCGAGGATTTTTTCGGAGTCGGCTTCCCGGCGGTCGAATCGGGCGGCAACCGTTCCGCGATGCAGCACGACGATCCGGTCCGAGAGGGCGAGCAGTTCCGGCATTTCCGAGGTGATCAGCAAAATGCCGATCCCTTGCTTTTTCCAGCGTTCGATGAGGGAATAAATTTCCCGTTTCGCGGCGATGTCGACACCCCGGGTCGGCTCATCGAGCATCAACAGCTTCGGTTCGGTCAACGCCCATTTGCCGAGCGCGACCTTTTGCTGGTTGCCCCCGGAAAGCCGCCCGACGTCCATTTCCAGGGAAGCGGCTTTCAGGTTCATGGAAGCGCCCAAATCCCCGGTCCGTTTCCGTTGTCTTGCGAAAGGGACGAACCCGAGCGAAGCGAAAAACGCGGACAAGAACCGTTTGCCCCCCTTTTCCCGAATCGCCATATTCATATTTTCGACGATCGACATCGAAAGGACAAGCCCCTTCCCTTTGCGGTCGTTCGGCAGCAGGGCGATTCCTTCGCGAAGGCTTCGGCCCGGATCGCGAACCCGGAGCGGTTTGCCGCGAAAACGGACGTTGCCGGCGATCGCCCCGGAACCGTAGGCTCCGAACAACGCCTCCAACAGCGGGCTCGCTCCCGAACCTTGCAAACCGGCGAGACCGACGATTTCGCCCGGTCGGACTTCGAGGTCGACGCCGCGGCAAGCCGACTGCCCTTCGGTTTGAACCGAAACGTTTTCCAATTGCAACAGCGGCTCCGCCGAAAAAACGGTCGTTCCGGAATCCGGATCGGAGAGCGAATCGTTTTGTTCGAGTTCGCGGCCGACCATCATCGAGATCAGTTTTTCGCTCGAAAACGCCTGGGCCGGTTCCGAGCCGATCCATTTTCCGTCGCGGAGGACGGTGATTCGATCGGAAATCCGCTGAATCTCCTCCATTTTATGGGTAATGTAAACGATTCCGCAACCTTGCCGCTTCAGCCGGTCGATCAAATCGAAAAGGCGTTCGACCTCCGGAGCGTTGAGCGCGCTGGTCGGCTCGTCCATGACAATGACGTTCGCCTTCTGGGAAAGGGCTTTCGCGATCTCGATCATCTGTTGGACCGAAAGCGGATACTCTTCGAGCGGCCGGTCGACGTCGATGCTCAAGCCGAATTCGTTCGTCAACCGCTCCGCATTTGCTCGCAGCGCTTTTTTGTCGAGAAAACCGAAATGGCCGGGAAAACGGTTGAGAAACATGTTTTCGGCGACGGACATTCCGGGAACGAGGGAGAGCTCCTGGTGTATGACCGCGATGCCGTGCTGCTCCGCTTGAGCCGGTCCGGTTAATCGAACCGGCCGGCCTTGAATTTCGACGGTCCCCTCGTAATCGGTCAAAATTCCGCCGAGAATGTTAATGAGCGTGCTCTTCCCGGCGCCGTTTTCCCCGGCCAAGAGATGCACTTCCCCGGGAAAAATGTCGAAACGGACGTTTTGCAACACCGGGACCGAGCCGAATTTTTTGGAGATATCGACCATCCGGACAAGCGGCGGCGGCGAGACGGAAAGCATTGGCGGATGAGAGGAAAAATAATGAAACAAGGAACTTACGACCGAATTTCAGTATAATGCCCTTCCTTCGTTTTTGCAACTTGGAAAACGGCTCATGCAAGAGAACTACAAAGTCCCGTCATTTCGACTGTAGCGCAGCGTAAGGAGAAATCTCACCCTCGCGCGAG
Source organism: Thermoguttaceae bacterium (assembly GCA_031556455.1). GTDB lineage: Bacteria > Planctomycetota > Planctomycetia > Pirellulales > Thermoguttaceae > JAVBSX01. The sequence goes on along the minus strand of JAVBSX010000126.1, from coordinate 3,759 downwards.
GGACGGAATTCCTGCCTTTTCGGCAAGGGTGAGATTTCTCGCTCCGCTCGAAATGACGAGAACGAAGCTCACCCGAATTCGCAACCAACTTTTGCATTGTCTCCCCCGTTTTTTTCTCTTTCACCTCGGGTGTCGGGAACGGAATTTTTTTGGTAGGATGGTTGGTTGCTCACATCGTCCGGTCATCCTTGTCACTTTCTCGATTTTCCGCTTGCTCGAATGAACGAATCTCCGATCCCGACGCTCCTTTCAACACTCGAATCCAATATCGCCAAGGTCGTTCTCGGCAAAGCCCAGGTCGTCCGGCAATGCCTCGTCGCTCTCTTGGCCGGTGAGCACGTCCTGCTCGAAGACGTGCCCGGTGTCGGGAAAACGCTCATCGGGCAGGCGATCGCCCGGAGCGTTTCCGGAAATTTCAAGCGGTTGCAGTTTACCCCCGACCTGTTGCCGGCCGACATTACCGGCAGTAGCGTTTACGATTCCGGGAACCGGGAGTTTCATTTTTCCCAGGGACCGGTCTTTACGAATATTCTTCTCGCCGATGAGATCAACCGGACGACCCCACGAACCCAAAGCGCGATGCTCGAAGCGATGAACGAGCAACAGGTTTCGGTCGACGGCAAAACCTACCCTTTGCCGAAACCGTTTATGGTGATCGCGACCGAAAATCCTATGGAATACGAAGGGACTTATCAATTGCCGGAAAGCCAACTCGATCGGTTTTTGCTCCGGATCTCCGTCGGGTATCCGGACCGGGAAAACGAATTGGAGGTGCTCCGGACCCATCGGACGGGTAGGCCGATCGATTCGCTGGAGCCGGTCCTCAGTTGCGATCAAATCCTGCAACTGCAGAAAGCGACCTCGGAGGTCCGGATCGACGATTCGATATACCGTTATATCCTGGAATTGGTCGAAGCGACGCGGCGGGAGGAATCGCTGCTGGTCGGAACGAGCACCCGGGGCGCGATTTCCTTCGCGAAAGCGGTCCAGGCCCTCGCCCTTTTGGAACGGCGGGATTACGTCGTTCCGGACGATGTCAAGGCGTTGGCCGTTCCGGTGCTCTCTCATCGGGTGATGACGAAGAGCTTTTCCCACGGCAATTTGCGCCAAAACGTCGAATCGCTGATCGAGCATCTCACCGAAACCGTCCCGGTCCCGGTTTGAAACAAAAGCGAATTCTCGGAAAAATTCCGAATCGGGCAGCAGCCGGAAGCGTCAGCGCCCGGTTTTTGAACGCGGAAAAGCGGGACCAACCCGGCGCTGACGCTTCCGGCTGCTGTTTTCAATCGTTCAAACCGCATCACCTCCCAAAACAGTAGAGCGTCGATTCCGTGCGGAGGAAGAGCAGATCGTCGACGACGGCGAACGAGGCCGTTCACAGTTCCTCGAAATCGATTTTCCAAAGGGTTTTCCCCTCGTCCCCCGCCTCGAAAACCAACGCCTTGCCGTTGCCCGCGTTGAAATTCTAAATGTGTCGAATAATCAGTATAATGGGGAATGTGAGAAAAACGCGACTACAACGAGCCGCGACTTGTGGTCGCGGTTTGCTTCTATTCGAGTTGATGCTTTTCTCGCTGTGAACGTAACCGCGTTCACAGAACGCGGCTCGTTGTGAGCTCGTTGTTTATAAAAAAATTCGATTTTTTCCTATGGTTTTTCCTTTTGGAACGTCTCCTTTCCTGGAAGTCTTCTCAAAAACCGGTTTTCAAGGACCCTGATATGAACGACGACGCCTTATACGAAGCGGTGCGCCGGTACGCGGCCCGGCTTCTCTCCGACGCCCAGATTGCGCAGGATATCGCCCAGGAAGTGTTTTTACGTCAAAGTACGCAAACCCCGCCCCCCGAGAACCCGAGGGCGTGGGCGTACCGGACGGCCCGCAATCTGGTGATCGACCATTTTCGCAAATCGAAAAAACTCACGTTCGCGAAACCGTCGGAAGGGGAGCTGGAGTCGCTGCCGGATGTCGCGACACGATTCAATCCGGTCTTGTTGGCCGAACAAAAGGAGCTAAACGCAATGCTGCACGAAAAAATCGACGAGCTTTCCCCACGGCATCGGGAAGTGCTCCGCTTGAAATTTCAAGAGGGGCTCAACTATGCCGAAATCGCCGAGGTGATCGGCGAGCCGATCACGACCGTCGGCTGGTTGTTACATGAAGCGATCCAAAAATTACGGGATTCGTTGGCGCGGAGCACTGTTTGAAGCGCGGGGTACCGGCTAAATGGGGTGGGTGTGTGAGAAAAAAATAATTCAATAAAAATAAAATAATCAATCATGAGTACGAATAAAAACCCAATCGATCCGAAATGGACCGCGTTTGCTCTCGGGGAACTCCCCGAAGCCGAAACGCGGGAACTGCAAACGCTGCTCGACGGCGATCCCGAACTGCAAGCCGAGGTTGCCGCGATCCGCGAAACCGCCGCCGCCCTCGAACGGCTTTTCCAAACCGAACCGGTCCCGCCGGCCCAGCCGCTCGCGAGCCCGGAAAAGAAAAAGCGGAAATGGTACCACCTTTCAATCGCGAGAATTGGCATCACTTCTTGTTGCATTCTGCTTATATTGCTCAGCCTGGTGATGACGTCAAACCGAAAGGCTGTCGATATGGCCAAAAAAATGGCTTCGATCAAGCAGCAATTACAACTCGATCAATCGGCCAATTTGTCTTCGTTGTCCGACCCGACGCTGTTGAGCAAGGATTTGGCCGAGACCGACGACGAATATGCGTATCAAGATGAAGAAAAGGAGCCCCTTGATGTCGGCGGGCAATCGAACGATCGCAGCAAGGGCAAACCTCTTATGTCTCAAATTAAGATCGGGGACTCCGACCGCCGCTATGTTCGCGGTACCAAAGGTCGCGACGTCGCGGGCCGGCCGGGTTTGACGCCAATGGGAGTAGTGCCGGGAGCCGCTCCGACAGAGAACGCAACGGCCGACGCCCTGCATTTCAAGTCCGCTTCGGAGTCGGCCGAAACCGAAGTTCCCGCCGCCGACGTTTTGCTTTTTGAAGGCAAACCGGAACGCGAACGGCTGCCCGTCGATCCTTACGATCAGGGCGGGACCGGGGAATTTCGCGAGTTCAAGGAAAACACGTTTCTCAAGCCGAAAGAGGCTCCGTTCTCGACCTTTTCGATCGATGTCGACACCGCTTCGTATTCGGTGATGCGGCGTTGCATTCAAGAAGGGCGGCGGCCGCCGAAAGATTCCGTTCGGCTCGAAGAGTATATCAACTATTTCAAGTACGATTACCCGCAACCGACCGACGGCAAGCCGTTCGCGACGCAAATCGAGGTCGCCCCCTGCCCTTGGAACCCGGAGCACCTGCTCGCGAAGATCGGGATCAAAGGCCGCGAGAGTGCCCGGGACGACCGGCCAGCCCTGAACCTCGTGTTCCTGGTCGACGTGTCCGGCTCGATGTCCGGCTCAAACCGACTGCCGCTGGTTCAACGCGGGCTGACCGAACTCGTCGAAATGCTCGAAGATCGCGATCGGGTCGCGATCGTAACCTACGCCGGAGAGTCCCGCATCGCCCTGCCGTCGATTTCCGGCCGGGAAAAGCAGGCGATTCTCGATTCGATCACCGGCTTGCAGGCCGGCGGCTCGACCGCCGGAGCCGAGGGGATCAAAACGGCGTACGACCTCGCGAAAAAGCATTTCCGCAAGGAAGGGCAAAACCGCGTGATCCTCTGCACCGACGGAGATTTCAACGTCGGGATCACCGACAACGGGCAACTCGAATCGCTGATCCAACAAGAAGCG
>JAVBSX010000009.1:0-15352 GCA_031556455.1 Thermoguttaceae bacterium | reverse complement strand
CGGCTATTTTACGGCCGTTGAAACCTTGTCAATGGAAATCCGCAACCTCTTGGCCGATTCCGAGGCTTCGGGCGCCGGTTATATCGCCCAGGTGATGGGCCGCAAGGCCGCCTGGTTGGCTTACGGAGCGGCCGTCGCCGGAGAGGCGAGCGCCGTGATCGGTTTGGAAGATATTCCGCAAGAATGGTTGACGAAAGAAGAAACGATCGATCCCGACACCGGCAAGCCGATTCCGGGCGAAGCGGACGGAGCCCCCTTGATGCGGCAGGTCGTCGACATCCAAAAGGTGGTCGATCGCTGCGTCGATGTGATTCTTGCGCGGGAAGCCGAGGGCAAACACTCGTTCGTCGCCGTCGTTTCCGAAGGGTTGGCCGAGTTCCTGCCGCTTTCGGAAATGAAAATGTGTCTTTCCGACGACGAATACCGTTCGCTCAAGCCGGATTCGTTCGGTCATTTCCCGGTCTCGCAGCTCAAATACAGTTCGCGGCTGGGGCGATTGATTTCGGACGAGTACAAAAAGCGGACTGGCAAGTCGAAAAAGATGAACGGCGTCCAGTTCGGGTACGAAGTCCGTTGCGGCATCCCGACGGCGTTCGATGTGATTCTCGGCAGTCAAATCGGCGTCGGGGCGTACCGGGCCTTGGCCGATCACGGAATGAACGGCGTGATGATCTCGGTCGGCGGAACGCTCGAACTGTCGTATCCGGTGTTCGAAGACCTGATCGATTTCAACCGGCTTCGGGCCTACGAACGCCCGATCAAGGTCGGCAGCGACGTGCATCGCCTCGCCCGATACCTCGAAGCCTGGGTCAAGTAATCCGTTTAGCCGAGCGGCGAAGACGCCGGTTGAACGGATTCTATTGCTGATCTGATGGTCAGTTTTATACCGTAGCCGGTAGGGGCGGTAGGCTACGGTATACGGGAGCGTGTCAGATCACCGTGCCGCCGTGCAGACGGAAATCTCGTAATTCTTGCCGCTCAGCCCGAAGAATTCGCAATCATATTCGTCGAGAATCGTTTTCAAACGATCGCTGATTCCCGTTCCAAGAAACTTGAGGACCGATTCTTTGCGCGTCCAAAAGCGAGCGAAGGTTCGGTCCGGCTCGTCGCCGCGGAGCACTTCGTCGATTTCGCCGGCGTGCAGCACGTTTTGCATCAGGTCCGTTTCAGGCGGGATGAGCGATTCGACGTCGACGCCGATTTCCCGCGACGAGAAGACGCAAACGACAACGTCCTTACAATGGCTGATGTTGAAAGACCAACCGGGGTAATTGGCAAGGAACGGTTTGCCGTGCTTTCCGTATCGATAGACGGGCCATTCGTTATAAAGGCCCGATTCTTTCAGGCATTCGACCAAGAGTGTCCGACCGGTCAACGATTGTACCAACGGCGAATCGAGCGATTCGGCCAGTTGGGCCCGTTCGATACCGAGCAGCAAAAAATCTTCGGTCCGGTGTCGCATAGTCATCAACGCCTTACGGGCTGTTCGACATACCGGTCGAGCGAGCACTTTTCCTCGGCGTGGTACGTCCGGTGCCGCGAAAGAACGAGGTCCCAATCGACGGCCAGGGCGTCGAATTCCGGGCCGTCGACGCAGGTAAACTTCGTTTCCTCGCCGATGCGGACCCGGCAGCCGCCGCACATGCCGGTCCCGTCGATCATCACCGAATTGAGGCTCGCGAACGTCCGAATGCCGAACGGCCGAATCGTTTCGGCGCAGAATTTCATCATAATGGCCGGGCCGATCACGAAAATGCAGCCGATTTTCTTTTCGGCGGCGTCTTTTTCGAGCAACTCCTTGAGCGGCTCGGTCACCAACCCTTTGCGGCCGACGGAACCGTCGTCGGTCGTAATGATGTGCTCATCGCTCACCGCTCCGAGCCTGTCCGTCCAGAAGAGAAGGTTCTTGTTTTTCGCCCCTTGAATTGAAATCACGCGGTTGCCCGCTTCTTTCAGTGCCCGGGCGATCGGATAAACCGGGGCGGTGCCGAGCCCGCCGGCGACCATGATCGCGGTCCCGTAATTTTGGATGTCGCTTTCGTGCCCGAGCGGTCCGATCAGGGCGTATAGCGAATCACCCTCGTTGAGAGCGACCATTTTTTTCGTCGAGGTGCCGATCGCCATGATCACGAGCGTCACCGTTCCGCCCACACGGTCGAAATCGGCGATCGTCAGCGGTATGCGTTCTCCGCTCTCGGCAACCATCGCGATCACGAAGTGTCCGGGCCTCGCCTTTTCCGCGAGACGCGGGGCCGAGATCACCATTTCGAAAATATTGGGAACAAGCTCGATTTTTTTCAGAATGGGAAACATAGAATAACCAATGGTTTTCGGGAAACCATTCCCGAGGTGAGAGAAATATTCAGACTGTGAATCTGCAATAATTTTACAACCCCCAGATACTCGGTCAAGTGTTTTTTCCCAAATCCGTCATTCTCGCGCCGCCAAATACCGTTCGGCGTCGAGCGCGGCCATGCAACCGGTTCCGGCGGCCGAGATCGCCTGTTTGTAGTAATCATCGGCGACGTCTCCGGCCGCGAAGACCCCCTCGACGCTGGTGTTGGTCCGGTGCGGCACCGTTCGTTCGATAAACCCTTTGTCGTTCAGTCGCAGTTTGCCCTTGAGAAACGCCGTGTTCGGCGTATGCCCGATCGCGAGGAAGAAACCGCTCACCGGCAGGTTGAGGTCCGGCTCACCGACCGTACTCTTGAGCAACACGCCGGTTACCCCCTCCTGTTCGCTACCCAGAACTTCTTGCGGAACGCGGTTCCAAAGAATTTCGATTTTCGGATGATCTTTCGCCCGTTGGGCCATGATTTTGGACGCGCGAAGTTCGTCCCGGCGATGCACCAGGTACACTTTCGAGGCGAATTTCGTCAGGTAATCCGCTTCCTCGACCGCGGAATCCCCGCCGCCGATCACGGCGACCGCCTTTTCGCGAAATCGCGGCAAGGCCCCGTCGCAAACGGCGCAGGCGCTGACCCCTTTGTTCTTGAAATGATCTTCCGAAGGGAGCCCGAGGTAATTCGCCTTCGCCCCGGTCGCGATAATCAACGATTCAGTCTCGTATTTCGTGCCGCTGGAGGCCGTCAACACGATCGGCTTCGCGGAAAAATCGACATCGACGATATCTTCGGTGATAACCCCGGTCCCGAAATGCACGGCCTGGGCCCGCATCAACTCGACGAGCTCGGGGCCGCTGACCCCGAGTTGCTTCGGATCGTGCGGGGCGAGCATCATTTTCCGGCCGCTGGAGATCGAGGTCTCCAGGTATTGGCCGAGATCGCCCGGGGGAAAACCGGGAAAATTCTCGACCTCGGTCGTGAGCGCGAGCTGCCCCATCGGCAAAGTGCTGTTCGCTTGATTTTCCGCGGTGATCGCCCCTTCGAACAGAAGCGGCTTGAGGGCGGCCCTCGCCGCGTAAATCGCCGCCGTCCAACCGGCCGGCCCGCTCCCGATAATAATCACTTTTTCTGGCATGTTGATATTCCTCGATTGAATTTTGACAGATTATGAAAATGTGTTCGCGAAAGATCGTTTCCCCGCATTTGCCCTCAAATTATAGGTGAAAAGGCTAGCGGATAACAGAGGCGCCCGAAAGGGTGTTGCCAGATTTTGTGGGCAAAACGACTGTCCGCGTCGTCATTTCGAGCAGAGCGAGAAATCTCACCCTCGCCGAAAAGGCCAGAATTCACCCCCGTTCGCGAGGGTGAGATTTCTCCCTGCGCGTTGCTTCGGTCGAAATGACGAGAACAACAAAGCTTACCTCAACTTGCAACCCAACTTTCGCGCACTCTGCCCGCAACGTCGGCGTTCCTTACGGCTGCGGCTTTGTTTTCTCGTTTTCGTACAAGACGCGTTCCAATTCTTCGAGCGAGCGGCCTTTGGTTTCCGGCAGGACGAATCCGACGAACAGCATCGCCGGGATCATGCAGGCGGCATAAACGGCGAAACAGGCGGCCGGGCCGAGGTTTTCCCGCAGCATCGGGAAGGTTTGGGCGACGAGCAGGCAGCTGATCCAAATCGTCATTGTCCCGATCGAGGCCGCCCGACCGCGGATTCGGGTCGGGAAGATTTCCGAAACGACGACCCAAGGAATCGGGCCCCACGACATCGCGAAGGCGGCGACGAAAAGAATAATGAAAACCGGCAGGGAAACGTAAATCAACGTCGGCGGCAGCGAATTTTGGAAGGCGAAAAGAAGCGACATCACCGTAAGAATCACCAACAGGCAGGCCGTCCCGATTTTCAAAAGCGGCCGGCGGCCCAACGTGTCGACCTTCCAAAGAGCGAAAAGCGTAAAAACGATGTTCGATACCCCGACGAGCGTTTGCAGTCGGAAGGAAAATGTTTTGGAAAATCCGGCATTTTCGAAGACCTGGTTACCGAAATACATGATCACGTTGATCCCGGTGACCTGCGAAAAAAACATTAGCAGTACGGCGATCAGCAGCCCGAGGCGATACTGGCCGAAAAGTTCGAGGATTCGCCCGCTTTCCTGTTGCAGGACGGCACGAATTTCGACGATTTCCCGATCCGCTTCCTCGCGGCCGAGAATTTTCGCGAGCACCGCGCGGGCCTTTTCTTCTTTGCCTTGCTTCGCCCAAAACCGGGGACTTTCCGGAATCGGCAACAGCAGGAGGAGGAACAGCAGGGCGGGAAAGGTTCCCGCGAGAAACATTCCCCGCCAGTTTTCCCGGACGAGAACGAACCCAAGCGATTCGCTGGTGATCCAATCGGCGTAATCTTCCGAGATCGTCAGGATCAGCGAGTTGGAAGCGTAGGAGGCGAAGATTCCGACGACGACCGCCAGTTGAAAAAGGGTGACGAGCCGGCCGCGAAGTTTCGGCGGAGAGATTTCCGAAATATAGAGCGGGGCGACCATCGAAGCGATGCCGATGCCGAGCCCGCCGAGCATCCGCGCGATCACGAGGAACGTAAAGTTGGGCGGATAACCGCAACCGGCGGCGGAAAGGAGAAAGAAGATTCCCGAAAGGATCAGGACGAACTTGCGGCCGAACAGATCGGCGAGCCAACCGGCGGCCATCGCCCCGAAAATGCAGCCCAACAACGCCGAACTGACGAACCAGCCTTCCATGGGCGCGGTCAACTGGTACTGCGACTTGAGGGAGGCGTTGATTCCCGAGACCACTCCCGTGTCGAACCCGAAAAGGAACCCGCCCAAGGCGGCGACGGAGCAGATCACGGCGAGGAAAACAAGGCTTCCCCGATTGTGCGATGTTGTTGGCATATTGTAATACTTCCGCCGTTTTGGGATCTTTTACTGATCTGATAATAAATTTTGAACCATTTGAATAGCAGCCCGAAACGAAGCATCGCGCAGTGAGGGTTGAAAACGCCCGATCCCTCACTGCGCGGCGCTTCGTTTCGGGCTGTTATTTTTCGGTCAAATTTTACGAGCGGACCAGTAAAGAAAAACATTGATCGTCATTTCGAGCGAAGCGAGAAATCTCATCCTCGCCGAAAGAGCCGAAATTCAAGCCCTCCCGCGAGGGTGAGATTTCTCCTTGCGCTACGCTTCAGTCGAAATGACGCAAATAACCTCACGGCGAAAGCGTTATTTCTTTCGTCGGGCACGCTCTTTTACTCGCCGGCAAACCGCACGAGCAGGTCGATTTCCGGCTTGGTTCGTTTTTCGGTCAGCGCGAGCAACCAGCCGTTTTTCAGTTTCGGGCAATAGCGTTCGATCTCCAACCCGCCGATGATCCCCTGTTCGAGCAGCCGTTTGTTGAGCGAACCGACCGGTTCGGTCGAACGGAGCAGAATTTCCTTGAAAAACGGGCCGGGGAACACTTCCTGAAATTTTCCGGTTTTCAACAGTTCTTCCCTGGCGTAGTTCGCCTTTTGCAGGGAAAGCGTCGCGATTTTTTTCAAACCTTCCTTGCCCATGAGCGTCAGGTAAATCGTCGCCGCCAAAGCACATAGCCCTTGATTCGAGCAGATATTCGAGGTCGCCTTCTCCCGGCGGATGTGCTGTTCCCGCGATTGGATCGTGAGCACGAACCCGCGTTTGCCGTCGACGTCTTTCGTCTGCCCGACGATCCGGCCCGGCAATTTGCGGAGCAGTTTTTCCCGCGCGGCGATAAACCCCAGATACGGCCCGCCGAAGCTGATCGGATTGCCGAGCGATTGGCCTTCGCCGACGGCGACGTCGACATCGCATTCGCCAGGGCTTTTCAGGATCGCGAGGGAAATCGGATCGACGCTCGCGACGAACAGGGCTTTCGTGGTCCGGACGATTTTACCGATCTCTTCGAGATGTTCGATCCGGCCGAAAAAGTTCGGGTTCTGGACGATCACGGCGGTCGTGTTGCCGGACAGCTTCATTTTCAAATCTTCGAGATCGACCAGGCCGTTTCGATAAGCGATCTCGCGGACCTTGAGGTCGCGAAATTTCGTGTAGGTTTCGAGCACTTCGCGCGATTCCGGGTGTACGGACGAAGCGATCAGAATCTCGTCCTTCCCTGTCGTGAGAACCGCGAGCAACGCGGCCTCGGCCAAAGCGCTGCCGCCGTCGTACAGCGAAGCGTTGGCGACCGGCAGCCCGGTCAGTTCCGAGATCATCGTTTGATATTCGAAAATCGCGGTCAGCGTCCCTTGACTGATCTCCGGCTGGTAAGGGGTGTAGGCCGTCAAAAATTCCTGCCGCGAAATCAATGCGTCGATCGCCGTCGGAATAAAATGATCGTACGCCCCCGCCCCGAGGAAGCAGATGTTGCGGTCGAGCGAGCAGTTTTCGCCGGCCAGCCGTTCCATTTCCGCGAGCAGCTCCGGTTCCGAGAGCGGGCCGGGAAGATCGAGCGGCCGCCGCATGCGAACGGCGTCCGGAACGTCTTGAAACAGGGCTTCGATACTGTCAACCCCGATCGTCCGCAGCATCTCCCGTTTGTCGTCTTCAGTGCAAGGAATGTAACTCATAGGTCGAATGATCGAATAGGTTTCTTCGTTACAAAAGTGCGTATGTTTAGGCCGCAACGCCTGATTATTTTTGATAAGATTTCAAGACGGCATTCCAAACCGGAAGGTATTTTTCGTACTTGTTTTCATGTGTGGTAAATCCTATCGTGTACGCTTTATCCCCATAGTTGTAGTGATATTCCGTTCTCAAGAAAGAATCACTTTTATCCCGTGAAAGAAGATAGACACAATCTTCGCCATCGAATTTTAACTTTTCAAATTCAAGGAGTTCAGTATTTTTGTTCTTTTTACCTTCGTGGTCAATTGATATATACTCTTCCCAGCCACTTTTTGAATATCGCAATAATTTCGGATCTTTTTTGATGACCATCGCGATAATCGTAGCCTCGGGTTTTCCCATTTCGTTTGGTATCGCAAAAACCCATCCTTTCACAAGTTCATGAGTTTTGCTCTGATCCTTGAACACCCAATCCTTGCCGTAATTAAAGCTGAAACCGTATTCTTCGTTGACATAGGTCAGGGGAAGCTCGACCGTGCTTTCGGCATCAAGCACGGCGTCACGGACGGGTGCGGACTCGGGCAGGAGTTTGAGCAGTTTGTCGACATCGCAGCCTGTTCCCGCCAACAGCAGGAGCAAGGGCAAGACCAAGGGGATTGAAATGATGCGTCTCATGGGCTCAGTGCGCTTCCGACTCGCAATGCTTTTCGTATTGTTCGGCGGTGAGCAGCCCGTCGAGTTCGGCCGGGTCACTCATCTCGATCTTGACGATCCAACTGCCGAACGGGTCGGCGTTGATCGTCCCGGGATTGTCCGCGAGCGACTCGTTGACCGCGGCTATCGTCCCGGAAACAGGCGAGTAAATGTCGGACACGCCCTTGACCGATTCGACGGCCGCGAGATCGGCCTTGGCGGCGACCGTTTTGCCGGTCTCGGGAACGTCGACGAAGACGATTTCCCCGAGATGGTCCTGTGCATAATCGGTGATTCCGACGAGCGCGATGTTGTTTTCAACCTTGACCCATTCGTGGGTCGGGAGATAGCGGTAATTCTTTTCAAGTTGCATGAGTAGAGGACAGAGGACAGAGGACAGAGGACAGAGAGCCGCGACCTGCGGTCGCGAAGGGGCTTTCCAAGAATTCTTAATTCTTAATTTTTAATTCTTAATTACTTTTTGTACTGTTTGTTATAAAACGGCTTGGCGACAACGACTCCGGGCCAGGTTTTGCCGCGAATTTCGATCGCGAGAGGATCGCCGACGGCCAACACGCCGGGCTCGACGTATCCGAGGCCGATGCTCTTTTGCAGCCCCGGCGAAAAGGTTCCGTGTGTCACTTCCCCGAGCTTTCGGCCGTCGGCGGAAAGTATCGGGTAATGTGACCGTGGGACCGCCCGGTCTTTCATTTCAAATGCGATCAACTGCTTGGGCGAGCCTTCGGTTTTTTCCCGCAACAAGGCGTCCCGGCCGATGAAATCGCCGCAATCGAAGTTGACGAATCGGTCCAGCCCGGCGGTCAGCGGGGAAATCGTTTCGGCGATCTCCTGCCCGTAAAGCGGCAGGCACGCCTCGAAACGGAGCAGATCGCGGGCGCCCAGCGCGGCAGGTTCGAGGCCGCCGTCTTTGCCGGCTTCGAGAATCGCGGCCCACAATTTCGGGGCGGCGGCCGAATCGAAATAAATTTCGAACCCGTCCTCCCCGGTGTAACCGGAGCGGGAAATCAAGACCTTCGTACCCACGAGTTCGAAATCGTCGCGAAACCGGAAAAATTTGATTTCGCCCAAGTCCTCGGAAGCGAGTTTTTGCAACACGGCCTGGGCTTTCGGCCCTTGAATCGCAAGCTGGGCGGTTGTGTCCGAAGCGTTGCGGATCGCGATTTCGCCGAAACGGTTTTTCTCGAACCACTCGCCGTCCTTCTCGCAATTGGAGGCGTTGACGACAATCAGGAATTTTTCCGGGGAGAAACGGTAAATCAACAGATCATCGACCGTTCCGCCGTTGGAGTAACACATCGGCGAATACTGGATCCGGCCGTCGCCGATCTTCGTAATGTCGTTCGTGATCAGTTGCTGCACGAACGCTTCGGCGTCTTTGCCTTCGACAAAATACTCCCCCATGTGCGAGACGTCGAACATTCCGGCCCGATTTCGGACGGCCTGGTGTTCGGCGGAGATCCCAGCGTATTCGATCGACAAAGCCCAGCCGCAAAAATCGACGATTTTTCCTTTGGCCTGCAAATGCGATTCGTAAAGCGGCGTTCTTTTCATGGGCTGAGGGAACAATGGTGTTGCGGCAAGAATTCAGGATATCTCCAATTATCGCGTGATTTTAATCGATTTGCGCAAATTTTCAAGAGTCCGTTTAGCCGAGCGGCGCAGACGCCGGCGCCGTAACTTGCGGCTCTTTTCGGAAATTCAACAAAAAAAGCCGCCTTTGACGTCGGTGCTCCAACTTCAAAGACGGCTCATCATTCGCCGAAAACCTTATTGCGCACCGGCCGGAACGCGAGAAGCTCCGACCTGCGGCTGGGCTTGCTGCTGCGGTTGCGGCTCCTGCTGTCGCTGTTGCTGTTGGGCTGCTTCGAGTTTTTGGACTTCGGCGAGAACCGCCTGTTGCTGGGCGAGGGCCTGGGCTTCGGCCTTGGCGATATCTTCCTTGCTCTCGAAGTTGACGACGATCGGTTCGTAACCTTCAAACAGGGAAAACGCGACCCCGGCGATTCGCCAACCTTCCGAGGTACTTCTCAAGGCCCAAACGAGCGACTCTTCGACCTTTTCCCCTTGTTCATCCAAATCGATCATCGTCGTCCGAACATGGGCGCCGTCGCTGCCGAGCAGGGTGATCTCGTCGATCGTAAATTGGGCGCTGTCGCTCGCCGGGAGGCTGGGAATTTTGTCCCGGGAACAAATTTGCCGGGCTGTCGGGGACATCATCTTAAAGACCGTTTCGTCCTGGCCGGAACGGACGGCGTTGAGAAACTGGAGAACCGCGGCATTGACCGCTTCCTTGGCGTCGCCGGATGCGGCAGGAGCGGAAGGCGATTCCGGTGTTGCCGGAGCCGGGCTACAGCCGCACCAGCTCAGGGAAAGGGCCAGAAAAGTCAGAAAACTACCGAACGAGACTCGCTTTTGCATCCTTGCAGCTCCGATTAAAAAAGTTTTGAAATTGGGGAAAGTTCGCCGTTTTTCGAGACGGATTATCCCCTCATGTTTTAAAAATGATCGGGATTTTGCCAAATCCGACCGGTTGCGTCAAGAGCAAAAGGACGGATTTGAAAAAATCGATACGGTTAAAATAGGCAAAATACAAAAAAGAGCCGCAAGTACAGCGCAGCTCGCGGACCTTGGACTCGGCCCGCAAGTTGACGTCCCAATAATATCACCGGCGTCTGCGCCGCTCGGCTAAACGGGCGAGGACACTTTCGGTTGCTGCCCTCCTTCGTCGGCGGCGTTGTCGGCAACGACGATGCCCGGTTTTTCTCCGGCCTTGTTCTCAAGTTGCATTTTTCCCTTGAAAATGTTGCCGGAGACAACCGCTTTGCGGATGTTCTCGCCGATCAAAATGTGCGAGCGACCTTCCTGAAAATCGCAACCGCGAAGCAGCACGTTTCCCCCCAGGGCTTGAATCGCCGGGACATCGACCCGCTCTTTGCCGCTGCCGCCGTCGGCTTTGTCCTGGAAACCCCACTGCACGAACGTGCAGTCGCCGAACCCGACGGTTCCCTTCCCTTCGATCACCGCGATCTGCCGGCACGGTCCCCAAAATGCACAGTTCGAGAACCGGACCGCACCCGTGTTCGTCGGGGCGATCTTGATCATCGTCGGGTCTGGACCGTGAAACGAGACGAATTCCCCGTTGGTGATCAACAGGCCCATCGGGGCGCAGTTGTCGACGACAAGCGATGTGTAACAATCGTCGGCCCCGATCCCGAGAAAATTTCCGTTCGTCCCGCCGCTTTTCGTTTCCATAAAACGGTACCCGACGTTGTAGCCGAAGCAGAATGTGTTGTGCACGTACTGCCAATCGGTCCGGCCGAAAACGAACGCTTCGCCGTTTTGCATCTGCCAATTGAACAATTTCGGCTGCATCGACCACCACGGATTGAAATGCACGTTTTCGAGCCGGCCGATATCGTAAATCGCGTCGACGTACACGCCCATCCGCAGCGGCTGGCCGCTGATGTTGCGGATCAGGTGCCGCTCGCTCGTCGTCGTGTCGATCCCTTTGTACGGGTTAAGCAGTTCGCAATCGAGAATCGCCGGGTTCTTGGCCCGCATCGCGACCGCCCAAGGGTAGGCGATCGGGACGTCGTTCTCCTTTTGATCGGGGTAATAAATGCAAACCCCCTTGAGCGTGCAGTTGGTGTTAAGGGTGATAAACGGCTCCTTGTCCTCGGCCCCGGCGTTGCCGCAAACCAGGAAGGTCGTCCCGTCGTCCGTCGGCCGGATCAACCCTTTGTCCCGAACGCCGTTGTGGGCGGGAACCGATTCCCAAACGCCCTTGAGCGTCACTCCTTGCGGAAAGTTGAGCGAACCTTCGAAGCGGTAATTCCCGCGGGGAGCGAACACGGTTTGCACATCGGATCGGGCGGCGGCTTCGAGCGCTTTTTGGAAGGCGGCCGTATTGTCGCCCGTCCCGTCGGCGATCGCCCCGAAATCGAGCACGTTGAGCGGAAGAATCGACTTTTCCGCTCCCAGGGCAAAAGAGGCCGAGAGCAACAGAAATGCAAAGCAAGAAGACGATATCAAACAAATGATTTTCATTAATTTCCTTTCACGAAAAGAGACATACGATGCGTCTTACGAGCCGGGACCTGCGGTCCCGGGCACGATCACTGCGAGAAAAGTTTCAACACGAATGCGGGCAGTCGGGACCACAGGTCCCGGCTCGTCAACTGAGATATATGATAACCGACCGCCGCCGAAGAGCAACATGCCGATCGCGGCGGTCAGGGGAGCGACGAGGACGAGCCTGAAACTGCCGACCAGCGTTTTGACCGTTTCCGAAGCGACATAAGGGTTATTGATAAAATCGATCGGGCTGGTTCCCTGAGGCACGAAGATCATCATCAAAGGTTATGGGAAGGACAACCCAGCCACAATCTCTCAATCGTGAGCACAACTCTCTTTGTTTCATTGACCCAAGTGTCTCGTCAGTCATTGAATCCTTGTCTATCCTGAATAATTTACACAATATTTCCCCTCTTAACAAAAAAGTCGTAAAATACCTGTCAAACTTGTCTTTTCGCAACCGTCTATCATTACCTGACGACTTATCTTTGTCGTCCGAAAGGAGGAATCATGATGTCTGGCCGAAAAATGCAACCCTTGACCTTCCGGACCGGTCTCGCGGTCGGGATTGTTGCGATTCTGGCCGCCGCCGCACAGGCCCAGATGCAGCAGAAATTCGAGAATCCCAACCCCTCGGCAACCAGCTACATGCCGATCGACATCAAGGAATCGTTCGCCGAGTTTTCCAAAAAACTCATCGACCAGCGGGAAAAAATTCAAAAGGCTCAGGCCGATTTGCTCGCGAAACGGTACGACCTCTCCGACAACCCGGCCGCGAACATCACGATGTTCCGGGGCAAGAAGGTCCAACAGGGCATCCGCGTCAAACTCCCCCAAGGTGTCAAATCGTGGGAAGAACTCGGAGAAATGACCCCCGAACAGATCAAGGCGAAAGGGCTTTGGCCGCAAGGTTTCCTGCCGCTCTCCCATCCGTCCCACACGACCGGGGGAATGGTTTTTCCGCAGTTTCATATCGATGAGATTCTCAAGCAGGAAGGGCGCGACCTGAACCGTTACGACATCGCCTTCGACTTGCCGGAACATTTCATGCCGGAATTCCCGGCCGCGATTTTCCTCACGACCCGGCCCGATCTCGGGGACGTCTCGCGCGGTCAGGTCGTTACGAACCAGAACTATTACGAACTGTTCAACGGCATTTTGAACCCGAAACAGCTCGAAGGACTCCGGCTGCTGGTTACTCCTTTTCCGCAGCAAAACTTCAACATGACGGAAGACCGGCTTTGCCTTAAGCCGCATTTGGGCGTCACCTGTTTCGATTGTCATACCAACGGTCACACCAACGGCACGACGCACTTGGTCGGCGACATCCGGCCGCAGGAAATCCGGCATCGGCTCGACACCCCTTCGCTTCGCGGGGTTCATGTTCAAACGCTGTTCGGTTCCCAGCGGGCCTTGCGATCGATCGAAGATTTTACCGAATTCGAACAGCGGGCCGCCTATTTCGACGGCGATCCGGTGATCGCGACGAAGAAAGGGGTCAACATCCTCGAACGCGGCAGCCAAGCCCATTTTATGGCCGAATTTCAGTCGATTCTCGATTTTCCGCCGGCCCCGAAGTTGGACCTCTTCGGCAAACTCGATCCGAAAAAAGCGACGGAAGCGGAAATGCGCGGGGAAGTCGTGTTCAACGGAAAAGGCCGCTGCTTCGAATGTCATCCCGCCCCGAATTACACCGACGGGTCGATGCATTCCCTGCAAACAGGCCGGTTCTTCGAACCGGTGATGTATAACGGTTGCAAGGCGATCGACGACGGGAAGATCAAAACGACGGTGCTTCGCGGCTTGAAAGATTCCCCGCCGTACATGCACGACGGGCGGCTGTTGACGATCGAAGACACGGTCGAGTTCCACAATATCGTCCTCGAAACGAAACTCAGCGCCGCGGAAAAGAAGGACCTCGTCGAGTTCCTCCGCTGCCTGTAAAGGGAAATAAAAATTAAGAATGCAGAATTACGGATTGGTAACGATCCGTAGTTCTCTTCAAAATTTGACCTCAAAACTGCAGCCCCAAGCATCAGCGCGGGGTTTAGATCCTTTTCTGCGTTTCAAACCGGTCGCTCACGCTCCCGGCTGTTGTTTTGATTCGATGTTTTTCGTTAAAGATCAGGCTCCGGCGTCTGCGCCGCTCGGCTAAACGTTTTATTAGCCGGCGGTTTTGGGTCTGGCCTTGAAGCGGGCCTGGGTTTGGCGTTCTTCGGTGATGAGCTTCGCGAGCGCCGCGGCGACCCCGGTCAGGTCGATCATCTCGGACTGCTTGTCCCAACGCCATTTGATTTCAAGCTTGCCCTCGGCCAGTCCTTTTTCCCCGAGCACGATCCGGAGCGGGAAACCGATCAAATCGGCGTCCTTGAATTTAACTCCCGGCCGCTGGTCGCGGTCGTCCAAAATACAATCGACCCCGGCGGCCGTCAGCTCCTCGTGCAGCGTGTTCGCAAGCTGCATCATCCCCTCGTCGAACACCTTCATCGGACAGATCACGACCTCGTAAGGGGCGAGGTTGACCGGCCAAACGATCCCCGCATCGTCGTAAGACGTTTCGCAAATCCCGGCGACGATCCGGTTGACGCCGATTCCGTAACAGCCCATGATGATCGTCTTTTGCGTTTCGTCGGCATCGAGAAACTTCGCGGAAAGTGCTTCGGAGTATTTCGTACCGAGTTTGAAAACATGCCCGACCTCAATCGCATTGGTTACCTTTAAGGTCTTGCTGCATCTCGGGCAAGGGTCCCCCGCCTCGGCGTTCCGGAGATCGGCGAAGCGGTCGTCCGGGATCGTGAAATCGCGGCCGAGGTTGACGTTAAGCAAATGTTTTTCCTCGGCATTGGCCCCGGTGATCGCATTGGCGAGGTTGCGAACGGAATAATCGGCCCAAATGTCGATCTGTTCCTTGAGCCCGACCGGTCCGGCGAAACCGACCGGGGCGCCGGTCACCCGCTCGATCGTCGCCGGATCGGCCAGTTCCAGCTTCGCGACGTTAAGCATCCGCCGGATCTTGTTCTCGTTCGCTTCGTGATCGCCGCGCACGAGAACCGCGACGGCCCGACCGTCGGCCGAATAAATCAGCGTCTTGATCAGTTTCGTCGGCTTCGCCTTCAGGAACTTGCAAACCTGTTCGACCGTATGGGCCCCGGGCGTCTCTTTTTCCGTCAGCGGCTTGAGTTCGACCGGCTCGTCCTTTTTCGAACCGAGCGGGCCGATCTCCGCCTTTTCGGTGTTGGCCGCGGACCCGCAATCGCAATGCACGACCTGATCCTCTCCGTTGGGGGAAAGGATCATGAATTCGTGCGAAGCATCCCCGCCGATCGGGCCCGATTCCGCTTCGACCGGCAGAAACGGCAGCCCGCAGCGGGAAAAGATTTTCGTGTAGGCCGCGTACATTTTCGCGTAGGTCGTGTTGAGCGATTCGAGCGAGGTGTCGAAACTGTAGGCGTCCTTCATCAAAAATTCGCTCGTCCGCAACACGCCGAATCGCGGCCGTTCCTCGTTGCGGAATTTGGTTTGAATCTGATACAGCGTGATCGGCATTTGCCGGTAACTCGAAACATACCGCGACACGAGATCGGTGATCGTCTCCTCATGCGTCGGGCAAAAGACGATCGGCACTTT
>JAVBSX010000108.1:0-16443 GCA_031556455.1 Thermoguttaceae bacterium | reverse complement strand
CCGAGCGATTCGCGCAGCTCGACCGTTAATGTTTCCACTTCCATTGAAATTACGCCCCAAACTAGGATTCAAAATGATGTGCAAGGACAACGAGCCAACCATTTTGACCGGGATTTTTCAAAATTCAACCCCCCCGGCCCCTCGGATCGGCGATTTTTTTGAACCATGAGGTATTTTGTCACCTAACGAAAGCCGGAGAGACGATAAAAAATATCGCACAAAAAACAAATTCATTGGAGGTCGGTTGCCTACATTTTCGAAACGCCCACAAAGTTTGAGCGCACCCTTCTCCAAGTCTGCGAAAGAGAGGGGAGGGCACAAAGTCGGTTTTGTGATAAAATAAGTGTTTCGAGATCGAAAAAAACTTTTTCGTTATTCAGCAATCATTCTGTCTTTTGCCTGTCAAAAACCATGAAACCGTTTTGCAATCCGATATTTGGTCCGAATCGATTTGCCGTGCCGCTCACCCTCTTTCTCGCTTTTCTCTTTTTCGGCCTGTCGGCTTGCGGCGCCGAACGGCCGTTTTGGGACGATTTTCCCCGGATCGTGCAGATCGGTGATCCGGAGATCGCGATTGAGGCCAACGCCAACGTCGTGCTAAGCGGCATCGCCGATGATCCGTGCTGGGGCACCTTTTCGCAGCATGATCGGGTGCTCGGCGGCAAAGCGAGCCTCGAACGCTTGCACCAGGCGGGCATCAAGGTCCTTTCCTGGTTCGAAGGGTTCGGGACGACGCAGGAAAACATCGCTCAGCTCAAAAAGAATCCCGACGGTTCCTGGGTCCGAAATCAACGCGAGCCCTCGCATCTTCAAACATTCAACTCTCACTGGGGTTGGCATTCGTTCGACGGGACCGGGGAAATGCGTTGGATCGGCATTTCCAACTACTTTCTCGACGATCCGGCCGTGCGACCTTGGACGCGAACCGATTCGCGATACGGTTGCCCGCCGATGATTTATCCCGACGGCCGGATCGCCGAAGGGTACATCGGAATCGAAGGCAACGCCGATCCCGATCGGCTGTTCGGGCCCGAGGTCGATCCGCGAACAAGCCGTGTTCTCGACGCCGGGTGCTCGAAAGACGTGTTGGGGCGCGTTTTCTTCGAATACGATTACAATCGCGAGGTCAACCGGATCGATCCGGCGACGAAACAACCGCGAGGGCCGCTCACGGGACTACTCAAAATCGACGACGCTCCGCTCGGCCCGCCCGATCCCGGGTTTACTCCGGAAGAATGGCAAACGGTCCGAAAAGCCGGGTACACCGGCCTGTTCAGTGCCGGGAAAGATACCGCCTGCCCGATTTGGATCGAATATCTCAAGGCCTCGCTGCGGCAAGCGCTCGACGCGGGCATCGACGGGCTTTGGGTCGACAACTTTTCCCCTTGGGACAGTTTCAACGCCTTCCCGAATGCCAAAGCGTTCGGCGAATGGTCGGTCGCCGGATTTCGCAAATACCTGGCCCGGGAAAGGGAGGCGATCGGTCGCGACGTTTTGCGCGAGATCGACCTTGAAACCTTCGACGTGCGAGCCTATCTCCGAGACCGCTGCAAGGAATGGGGGGGCGTGCCGGAAAACCTGAACGACGGCCGTTGGCGAGATCCCCGTTGGCAGGACGATCCGATTTGGCGGGCCTACCTCATTTATAAACGTCAAACCGGGACGACCGCGCTCACGAACTATTACGAAACGATGAAGAAAATGGCGGCCGAAGCCGGCAAGCCGGACTTTCTCGTTTCCGGCAACGACATTCCGGTCTAGTCCCTCGGCTGGGTTCGCGGCAATCTCGATATGGTGAGCACGGAATTGAACTGGGGCTGGGGGCTGACAAGCGGCCCCCGGGGATTTTTGCCGCCGCCGCTCGGGAGTTACGTGCCGGTGTATCGCCTCGGTCGCGAACACGCGAAAAGCCGCTTCGTCAATGTTTGGATGTATGTTCCCGAAGAGCAGATCGGCAAACCGAACATCGCGAAGGTGCTGTATTACCAAGGCTTGGCCAATCACGCTCTCCCGATGCCGCAGATCGGCAAGGTTACGGCCGGGAACCTCGAAACCGACGCCGGGTTTTACGATTTTGTTCGACGTGTCGAGCCGGTTTTCAAAGACCGCCGACCGCTCGACGGGAAGATCGGCATTTATTATTCGTCCTCAAGCCAACTGTTGGAGATGTTGCCGGGCGGATTTCGGGAACACGCTTCCCAGCCGCACAGTTTCGCGTTCTGGGGCTGGGGAACGGCGCTTTGCAACCGGCAGGTTCCCTGGAAAGCCGTCCCGGAATGGAAGCTCAGCCCGGCGGCGCTCGCGGAACTCGACCTGCTCATTCTGCCCAACGTCGAGGTGATCGGCGAAGCGGAGTTGAAAACGTTGCAGCGCTGGGTGATCGGCGGCGGGCGGCTGATCGTGACCGGGAATTTCGGCAAGCGGCTGGGGGAAGACGGCAACTTCGCGTTGCGGACCGACCGGGAAGCGTTGATTTTTACCGACAAGAATGCGCTGCGGGTTCTCGGCGAAGGGACAATTCTCGCCCAGGACGACGACATCGGTTTCGCGTACTATTTTAAGGAAAAGGAGCGGCACGAGGCGATGCTCGTCCTTGAGAAGCAGCTGGGGCGCATCGCGGACGAAAAAACCTTGTATCCTTATGTCGTTCCGGGAGAAAACTTCCCGTCCGGCGTCGATTTGACGCTGCACCGGGACGAGCGGCGGTTGTTTCTCGATATCAACAACACGCGTATCGACCTAGCGAGCGATACGATCGCCCCGAGTGGGCCGATTCGGTTGACGCTGCTGTTGCCCGAAGAGTGGAACGGCAAGGAGCTCGACATCGACCTGCTCGCTCCGGACGCGGAAACCAAGATCGTTTCCTCTCGCAGGGAGGGCGGCCGTTTCGAACTCGAACTTTCCAACGTCCCGGTTTATTGTTCCGTGGTTTTGGAAGTAGAGGACAGATGACAGAGGACAGAGGACAGGGAGGGGATAAGAATTGTTGGTTCCCAGAAAAAAATCGCGTCTTGCGTTGAAATGAAATCGTCACCCCCGCGCAGGCGGGGGTCCAGAGGGAAAGCGTAATCTCTGGATCCCCGCCTGCGCGGGCCGAGTTTCTGGATCCCCGCCTGCGCGGGGATGACGGAAAGTCAGTTCAAAAATTTTTGCGTAACACACTCCAATTCCTTTTTTCCGGACCTCACGACCGCCGCCATCCCTCAACCCCGAAAGGAGACCTGCATGTGTCCTGAAAACGATAGCTGTGTCGCGGCCGCCCCGCGTCGGCGCCGGTACTTCGCAAGATGGTGTCTCGGCGTGCTTGGCGTTGGCGTACTGCTCTTGGGTGTAACAATGCTCATGAAATTCGTAAGGGCGGAAGAATCTGGAGAAGTGATACTGACCGATGTGCCGCAGCGGGATTTTTCGACCGTATCAGGTGAGCATGATTTTTGGCGTGAATGCCTCTCGAATCATTATGGGGAAGAATATTATACGCTCATGGGTTACTTTTTGGATGAGATACCGAAACAGATAGACGAGGAATTGCTTGAGTTGGAGCGGCAATCCTCAAGTTTCGTGCTGAGTATTTTGGCGGAAATCAACGGCAGCTACTTTTATGTCACTGCAACCGCCAAGAAGGGGGACCATTGGGAACAGACCGTATGGACGCAGGAGACAAAATGGAATCCGGAGGAGAAAAAATACATAACCACACTGGAAAAATCGGCGGGGGTGCAATTTCCGCAGGTCGATGAAAACGCGATCAAGACGCTCAGCGAAAATCCCGTAACGGTGATCCATAACAACGTAGGATCGTGCGATACGCCGGATGTGCATATGTTTGTCAAGCATTCGGGTCAATCCAACCGAATCATGATCTCAGATCCGTCCCAATTGGAAGAAAAAAAGTGGTCCCGGACACCGGTCGCTTCCGCCTTGAAATCGTTGTTTTACCCTTCTTCGCGGAGTGACGCGAAAGAGTGGCCCCGGCAAGAATTTTCGACGCTCGCGGGGGAGAGGGACTTTTGGCGTGAATTGCTCACGAAGTATTACGGGAAGGAGACGGATGCGAGCTTTCGCGATTTTTTGGACGCCGTGCCGAAGCAGCTGGACGAGGAATTGTCGGCCTTGTCGCGGCAATCCCCGGCTTTCCTGCTGATTATTAAATCGGACACCGACAAGGCGATCTTCGAGGTTGATGCAATCACAGGAAAGGGCGAGAGGAACGACCCCTGGGAACAGATCCAATGGAAATTGACGACAAAAGACGGCGTGAAAACGATGGAAAAATCGGTGGTGCGGCACCCCGAAATCTGGTATCGCACGATCAAGATGCTCAGTGAATGTTCCGTAACTTTGGACCTTGGCAATGATGCGGATGATAAAAATGAGGCGGATGATCCGCCGCGGATGTACATATTCGTTCGGCATTCGGGGCATTCCTGCCGAATCGCGGTCGAGGATTTACACCAATGGGAAGAGGAGTGGTCTCGGTCAAAAGGCACTTCCGATATGAAAAGACTGTGGCAAAGCGTCGGGCTCCTGCCCGCCGAAAGTCCGGAGTAATGATGAAAAAAACGTGAACGGTTACAAATTTGAAAAACCCATTCGCGACCGTAGGTCGCGGCTCTCTGTCCTCTGTTCTCTGTTTACATGCCTGACAAAATTCATCCTCTTCTTGCCGGTTTGAACGCTCCGCAGCGGGCGGCGGTCAAACACACCGACGGGCCGCTGCTGGTCCTGGCCGGGCCGGGGAGCGGCAAGACCCGGGTCGTAACGCACCGCATCGCCTGGTTGCTGGAGCAGAGGATCTGGCCGTCCCGAATCGCCGCCCTCACGTTTACGAATAAAGCGGCCGAGGAAATGAAGAAACGGCTCGCGGTCCTCGCCCCGGACAAATCGATCTGGATCGGCACGTTTCACAAATTTTGCGCGTTTCTTTTGCGGCAGCACGCCTCGTTTGTCGGGCTGAGTCAGAATTTTACCATTTACGACACCGACGAAAGCAAGAAGCTGCTCGATCTGCTGCTCGATAAGGTCGATCTGCCGGCCGGGATCAACGCCCAAAAAATCGCGGCCGGCATTTCCTGGGCGAAGAACGAGTTGATCCTGCCCGAGGAATACATCGCCAAGAACGGCAGCTTTTTGGGGCAGTTTATTGAGAAGGCGTATCCGGAATACCAAAAGGCGTTGCGGCAGGCCAACGCGGTCGATTTCGACGACTTGCTGCTGCACATCGCGATCCTGCTGCGGGAGAATCCGGAGGTCCGCCGACAGCTCGACGCCCGGTTTCGTTACATTTTGGTCGATGAGTACCAGGACACGAACCTGGCCCAGTACGCGATTGCCCGGGCACTCTCGATCGACCATCCGAATTTGTGCGTAACCGGCGACCCGGACCAATCGATTTACGGTTGGCGGGGGGCGAACATCAAGAACATTCTCGATTTCGAAAAGGATTTCGATTCGGTCGAAATCATTCGTCTGGAGCAGAATTACCGGAGCACGAAACGGATTCTCGCGGCCGCTTCCCGTTTGATTTCGTTCAACGAGTTTCGCAAAGAGAAGGATTTGTTTACGGAAAACGGCGAGGGGGTGCCCGTTCGGGTCGTCTGTTATTCGAACCAGCGCGAAGAGGCTGACGGCATCGCGAGTGAGATCGCCGAAGAAATCCGGATCGGCAAACGCCGCCCGCAGGATTATGCGATCTTTTACAGAATGAACGCTTTGTCCCGGAATCTGGAACATTCGCTCCGTCGCGAAGGGGTGCCGTTCCAACTGGTTCGCGGGTTGGAATTTTTCAACCGGAAGGAGATCAAGGACATGATCGCCTACCTCCAGTTGATTTACAATCCGAGCGACATGGTTTCGTTCATCCGGATCGTCAACGAACCGCGACGGGGAATCGGCAAGACGACGCTCGGAAAGATCGTCGCCGCCGCGAACGAGCACGGCGTTTCGGCGATTGAGGCGGCGAAAGCGCTCGTCCGGGCGCCGAAAACGACCGGCATGTCCGGGAAGGTCAAGAAAGCCCTCGGCGATTTCGTCAAGATGATCGAGCATCTCTCGGAAGCGGCCGGGCGGGACGAGTACACGATCGAGGCGTTGTTCGGGATGATCCTCGCCGAAACGAAGTACAAAGAGCAGTACGAAATCGACGATTCGGAAGAGGATGCCCAGCGGCTTGAAAATATCGAGGAGTTGATTTCGGAAGCGCGGGAATTCGACAAGCGGCCGCTTGAGGAAGGGGAATCGGCACTCGAAAAATTTCTGGAGCAGGCCGCCTTGGTGAGCGACGTCGACGCCTGGGACGAGGAGACCGACCGCGTCTCGCTGATGAGCCTGCATGCCGCGAAAGGGCTGGAATTTCCGGTCGTTTATCTCATCGCCTTGGAAGAAAACATCCTCCCGCACGAACGGTCGTTGCACGATCAGATGCAATTGGAAGAGGAGCGACGGCTATTGTTCGTCGGCATCACACGGGCGGAAGAGGAATTGCGAATCTCCCGGACCCGGTTCCGGGAATTTCGCGGCAACTACACCTCGTCGATTTTCAGCCGCTTTCTTTTGGAATTGCCCGGGGAGGAGCTGATGGTCAAGGACGGCGAGCGTGAAACGGCGAACGGGTTCGTCCGGGACGAAACGGGAACCGATTTCGAGCCGGACCCCGAACCGGAATCGGAATACGTCGATTCTGAAATCGAGTACGAGGACGTACACGTCGAATACGACGAGGACGGCAATTGCGTCTTTTCCGGTGACCGTTCGTCCCGCAAGAAAAAGAAAAAACCGCAACCGAGCCTGTCGCTGACGACGGCCGCGGAGTTGCTCAAAAAACGGTCGAAAGAATAGGACTCAACCAACACTAAAATTGCAGATTTCCCGTTAAGACACCGGCGTCTGCGCCGCTCGGCTAAACGGTTCAATTCGCAAAATTGACTTTGGTGATGTAATAGGAACTCTCAAGAACCGAGCGCCGCTCCGACGATTCGTTCCGCTTCAGTGAGGACACGGTCGAGATGCCCGGCTCCCAAAAACGATTCGGCGTATATTTTGTAAATGTTCTCCGTCCCGGACGGTCGGGCCGCGAACCAGCCGTTTTCGGTTACGACCTTGAGCCCGCCGATCGAAGCCCCGTTGCCGGGCGCGGCCGTCAACTTGGCGAGGATCGGTTCCCCCGCCAGTTCTGAAGCGGTTACTTTTTCGGGCGTCAAGTTCTTGAATGCCGCTTTCTGCTCCGGCGTCGCCGCCTGATCGACGCGGGTGTAGGTCGATTCCCCGAACCGCCGCGTCAAATCGGCATAATGTTCCGAGGGGTTGCGGCCGGTCTTCGCACATATTTCCGCCGCCAACAAATTCAGAATAATCCCGTCCTTATCGGTCGACCAGCATGTCCCGTCGAATCGCAAAAAGCTGGCGCCGGCGCTTTCCTCCCCGCCAAAACCGAGCGAGCCGTCGAAAAGCCCTTCGACGAACCATTTGAAGCCGACCGGAACTTCGACCAGTGTTCGGCCCAAACTTTTCGCGACCCGGTCGATCATGCTGCTCGAAACCAGCGTTTTCCCGATTCCCGTCGACTTCGCCCAGCCGGTCCGGTTCGTAAACAGATATTGAATCGCGACCGAAAGATAATGGTTCGGGTTCATTAGTCCGCCGGTAGGCGTTACGATCCCGTGTCGGTCGGAATCAGGGTCGTTACCGAACGCGAGGTCGAAATCGTTCTTGAGCTGGACCAGCCGGGCCATTGCATAAGGGCTGGAGCAGTCCATTCGGATTTTTCCGTCGTGATCGACCGTCATAAACGCGAACCGAGGGTCGACGATCTTGTTGACCACCTTCAAATTCAACTTGTAACGCTCGGCGATCGGTTCCCAGTACGACCGGCTCGCCCCGCCGAGCGGGTCGGCCCCGAGGGACAGCCCGGAGCGGGCAATACTTTCCAAATCGACGACGTTTTTCAGGTCCTCGACATAAGGGCCGACGAAATCGATCGCTTGAATGCAATCGCAACGGACCGCCTTTTCGCAGGGAATCCGTTTGACCTCTTTTAAACCGTCGGCGAGGATCGCGTTGGCCCGATCTTGAATCCAACTCGTAACCTCGGTGTCGGCCGGGCCGCCGTTCGGGCCGTTGTACTTGATGCCGCCGTCCGAAGGAGGATTGTGCGAAGGGGTAATCACGATCCCGTCGGCCCAGCCGTCGGTTTGCCCTCGGTTGTAGCCCAAAATCGCATGAGAAATGACCGGCGTCGGGGTATATTCGTCCCCGGATTGATACCGCGTTGCGACGCCGTTGCCGGCGAGCACTTCGAGCGCGCTGCACTGGGCGGGGCCGGAAACGGCGTGTGTGTCCTTCCCCAACGAAAGCGGACCGGTATAACCTTGTTTTTTTCGATAATCGCAGACGGCCTGCACGATCGCGAGGATGTGCGATTCGGTCAACGTCTCGCTGAGCGGGCTGCCCCGATGCCCACTGGTCCCGAATGCGACCCGAAGCGCCGGATCGGCCGGGTCCGGCCGCCGCTCGTAGTATTCTTTTTCCAACAGGGTCGTATCGATCAACAATTCTTGGGGGGCCGGTTTTCCGGCGAGATCACTCAGGGACATGGGAGTTAGCGGCTTAACAACATTTGTACTAGCCCCAAGCGTAAGCGCGGGGTGATAAAAAATGGTGCGCGAAAACATCACCCCGCGCTTACGCTTGGGGCTAGTATTTTGGGAGCTCTCGGCGTTTAAAGCAATATCCGAAATATCGCAAAATTACTAATCATTATTCGTGCGTCTTTTCATTATACCGTTTTGCCTCGTATCGACAACAATTTCGGCCAAAATTGGGGTTGTCGCTTTTTCGAAATTCCTATAAAATGCCGATCCTCAACAGGATGTTGAGTCAATTTTTATGCTCAAGTCGGCTAGGCGGCAATTAAGGCTGCGAGTATGTCGAGGACGAAACCTGTCGTCCGATCCGAATTGGGCATAACCGAATGATCAACCGGAGAATGGAGGCTCCTCGCTATGTTCGGAATCCCGACTCTTTTTGTCGTTTTTGCAATTTCCGCGGTTCCCTCTTCGGAACCGGCTGCTCGGCCCAACATCCCGCCCCCGGAAATGCGGCTCCTTCAATTCGGATCTTCGAATTGTTCTGTTTGTGCGAAAATCAAACCATCGATCGATGATTTCGTCGAAAAAAAATGGCCGATTCAGTACGTTAACGCTTATGAAAATCGCGAATTGGCAAAAAAATATCAAATCGAAGAAATTCCTACGTTTATCATGTTGATCGGCGAGACGGAAGTCGACCGGTTGGTCGGTGTCTTGGATCAGGCCGAACTTCAAAATCAACTGATCGAAATGTTTAAAAAGGCGGCGGAACTTCGGAAACAGGAAAGTGACAAAAAACCTTCCCAAATTTTGAGAGGGACAAGCGATGTCAACCAAACACTGGGTGGTTCGGCAACAAATCACGGTTTTTCCCAGCCCTCCTCTGCTGCCCAGGCATCCTACACATCCCCAATCTCTTTTCAGCAGCAACCCCCTCAGCAACAATACCCTCAACATCAGCATTTGAACGGCGAACCCAAAGTCGATTCGACGGTCCGGATTCGGGTCGACGATCCCAAAGGGCTTTCCTGGGGGACGGGAACGATCATCGACACCTATAACGGCGAAGCGTTGATTTTGACGTGCGGCCACATTTTTCGGGAATCCCAGGGAAAAGGTCCGGTCGAGGTTCATCTTTTTCGCGAAAACTCTTTCTTCAAAGTGTACGGCGAATGTGATGCTTACGATTTGGATGTCGATCTCGGCCTAGTCGTGATCAAAAATATTCCGTTTCCCGTTCAAGCGACTCCGATCGCTCCGGCCGATACGCTCCGGGAAGGCCAAAAACTCCTTTCGGTCGGTTGCGACGGCGGGGCAAACCCGAGCGTCCGGGAGCATACTATTTTGTCGCTGAACCGGTTCGGCACGGCCTCGAACGCCCCGCAACCGTTTCACTACATTCAGGTTTCCGGAGCCCCGGTCCAAGGTCGAAGCGGCGGCGGGCTGTTTTCCGAAGACGGATTTTTGGTCGGCGTCTGCAACACCGGCGATCCCAAGACGAACGACGGGCTGTTCGTCCCGCTTTCCGTGATTCGGGCTCAGCTGGACGCCAAAGGATTGAGTGCCGTTTACCAATCCCCTTCCGTCGTCGACCCTCGGACGGCCGCCGACACCCGAGCGGTCGACCCTCGGGCAATGACCGCTTCGCAAAATCCAACGGCGACCGACACTTCTCCTTTCGCTCCGATTCCCACGAGTTCGATCGCGGCGAACCCCGCCCCGGCGATCGCGAATCCGGCTTCGCCCCTGCAAAACGGACAACAACCGATCATCACGGCTTCGAACGCGGGGGAGCAAAGTCTTCCCAAAGCGAAGATTGCTCTCGCCGCGAACGACACACCCCGCGAGGAACTTTCCGAGACGGAAATCGCGACGCTTGAAGAAATTCGGCGTCGCCGGGCCGACGGCGCGGAGGTGATCCTGATCGTCAACCCGCCGCGTAAAGGAAACGAGACTCCACAAAGCGAAGTGATCAAACTCGGCGACGTTTCGGGCCGCTTTATCGACGCGTTGACGGAACGGGATGTTTATTCGACCGCGGAACCGATGCCGTCTTTGACCGAGCAGGCGGCGGCGATCGCCCGCTCGAACCTCGGGCAGGGACAGGGCAACAAGCCGAGCGTCCCTTCCCGGCAGCGTGAGGCGACCGTCCGGGCATTGCGTTAAGAGACAATCGGGATAAAATACGCAATGAGCCGCGTGTTGGCACGCGGTTCGCGGTTCTTTTGCTGATCTTCAAAAAGAATTTCGAGCACGGCAAACAGCAGCCCGAAGCGTCAGCGCCGGGTTATCTCCGCGTTTCCGCTTTTAAAACCGGGCGCTAACGCTTCCGGCTGCTGCCCGATTCGAAAATTTTTCCGAGACTCGGCAACAAGGCCAATACAGCCTCTCAACAGTCTTTCGAGTGCCGTCAAAAGAATGGTCGACGATTCGGACGACGAAATTTTTCGGCACAATGTCTCTCTTTCCCCGATTCCAAAAAGATCTGGACGGCTGTCTGCTGTCGGACCGGCATCGACTGCGGTCGCTGTTCAAGGCTCAAAATTGGGACGTTCTCAAAGCCGAAATCGAAAAGTCCAAAGCCCGGGTCGAACAACGTCGTCGGCTAAAGCCGCGTCTCGAATACGACAGCGAATTGCCGATCGTCCCGCGAAAAGAGGAAATCGCGAACCTGATCCGCGAACACCAGGTTGTCGTCGTTTGCGGGGAAACCGGGTCCGGCAAATCGACGCAACTGCCGAAAATCTGCCTCGAACTCGGTCGCGGCGTTTTCGGGACGATCGGGCACACCCAGCCGCGCCGGATCGCCGCCCGATCGGTCGCCGCCCGAATCGCCGAAGAGCTCCGCTCCCCGCTCGGTCAGGCCGTCGGATACAAGGTCCGCTTCGCCGACGAAACCGGCCCGAACACGCTCGTCAAATTGATGACCGACGGCATTTTGTTGGCCGAATCGCAGACCGACCGGTTTTTCGACCAATACGACACGATTATCATCGACGAGGCCCACGAGCGTTCGCTCAACATCGACTTCCTGCTTGGGTTGATGAAGCGGCTCCTGCCGAAACGTCGCGACTTGAAACTGATCATCACTTCGGCAACGATCGACGCGAAACGGTTCGCCGAGCATTTCGGGACGGCGACCGGTCCCGCCCCCGTCGTCGAGGTCTCCGGCCGGACCTACCCGATCGAGATCCGGTATCGCCCGGTCGACGAATACGGCTCGGATGCGACCGGGGAGGAGCCGGACGAAGAGCGGGCCTTGCTCAACGCGGTCGACGAACTCGCCCGCTCAGGTCGTGGGGACATGCTCATTTTTATGCCGACGGAACGGGACATCCTCGAAACGGCCAAGCTGCTCCGCAATCATTCGATTCCCGGCGACGATGCGGCCCGCAAAACCGAGATTCTGCCGCTGTATGCCCGCTTGTCGGTCGCCCAGCAGCAAAAGGTGTTCAAGCTCAATCCGCATCGCCGAATCGTGATCGCGACGAACGTCGCCGAATCTTCGCTCACGGTTCCGGGCATTCGTTTCGTGATCGACGAGGGAACGGCCCGGATCAGCCGGTATTCGGCCCGGTCCCGAATGCAGCGACTCCCGATCGAAGCGATTTCGCGGGCCTCGGCCGACCAACGGGCCGGGCGTTGCGGCCGGATCGGGCCCGGCGTTTGCATCCGGCTTTACGGCAACGAAGATTTCGAAGGCCGGGAACGGTATACGACGCCGGAGATTCAACGGACCAACCTCGCTTCGGTGATCCTTCAAACGAAATCGCTCAAACTCGGCGCGATCGAAGCGTTCCCGTTTCTCGACCCGCCGAGACACGCCGCGATTCAAGACGGCTACAAAACCCTTTTCGAGCTCGGAGCGCTCGATTCGAACAACGAACTGACCGAAATCGGCCGGAAGCTGAGCCGGCTGCCG
Source organism: Thermoguttaceae bacterium (assembly GCA_031556455.1). Classification (GTDB taxonomy): domain Bacteria; phylum Planctomycetota; class Planctomycetia; order Pirellulales; family Thermoguttaceae; genus JAVBSX01. The sequence continues at coordinate 3,936 of JAVBSX010000108.1, read as the reverse complement.
GTCGACCCGCGAATCGGCCGGATGATCCTCGCCGCCGAAAACGAAGGCTGTCTGCGGGAAATGCTGATTATCGCTTCGGTGCTCGAAATTCAAGACCCTCGGGAACGGCCCCGCGATTTGCAGGAGAAGGTGGACGCGGCCCACGAAAAATTTCTCGATCCCCGGTCGGATTTTCTCGCGTTCTTGAAAATCTGGGACTTTTACCAGGAATTGAAAGAGACGCTTTCGCACTCCAAAATCCGCAAGGCGTGCGTTCAAAATTTTCTTTCCTTCAACCGGATGCGGGAATGGTCCGACATACACGTTCAACTGTTGCAGCTTGTCCGGGAAACGAAGCTGCGGCTCGGACCGCGGCAAGACGATTATCATGCGATACACCGTTCGATTTTGACCGGTTTTCTCTCGGGAATCTCGCACAAGGACGAACGCCGGAACGAGTACGACGTTCCCGGCGGCGGCAAATGCGTCCTTTGGCCCGGCAGCGGGTTGAGTAAGTTGAAAGTGGGAAGTGAGAAGCAGGAAGAAAAAAACGAAAAAAAACCTCCCCCTACTTCCCACTCCCCACTCCCCACTTCCCACTCCCCGAAATGGCTCGTCGCGGCCGAACGCCTCGAAACGACGCGGAAGTTTTTGCGGACCGCCGCCCGGATCGAACCCGATTGGATCGAACCGCTTGCCGGGCACCTGATTCAGCGAACGTATTTGGAGCCGCATTGGAATCGGGAAACCGGTTACGTACACGCCTACGAACGGGTCAGCCTTTTCGGGCTCGTGATCGCCGCGAAACGGCGGATCAACTTCGGGCCGATCGACCCGAAAGCGGCGAGGGAGATTTTCCTGCAATACGCGCTGGTCGAAGGGGAGCTCGAAACGAAATGCGAGTTTTTCGAGTTCAACCGGATGATGCTTGACGAAGCGAAAAAGTTGCAGGACAAACTTCGCAAGCACGATCTTTTGCGAGGCCCGCTCGGGCGATATGAGTTTTACCAATCGCGGATTCCCGAAACGGTGTACGACCGGAAGACGTTGGAAAAATGGTACTTCGCCGCCCCGAAAGCGGTCCGGGAATCGCTCTGCTTCTCGCTTTCCGATCTTTGCAACGAAAATGTCGATCCGGATGTTTTGAAACAGTTTCCGGATACGCTCACGACGTTCGACGGGACGGAAATTCCGATCGAGTACAACTTCGCCCCGGGCGAATCGGACGACGGGCTCACGGTCGCCGTCCCGATCGAAGGGCTGCGGCAATTGGAGCCGGCCCGGCTCGGTTGGTTGGTCCCCGGCCTGTTGGAACAGAAAATCATCGCCCTGCTCCGGGCGTTGCCGAAAGAGGTTCGTCGGAACCTGGTCCCGATCCCGGAGACCGCCCGAGCGTTGAGCCAAAAGCTCGCGTTCGGCGAAGGGAATTTGGAAGAGCAACTCGCCTTGGCCGTCAGCCGACTTCTCGGCCGGCGAATCCAACCGGCCGATTTCGATCGCGAACGGTTGCCCGATGATTTGAAAATGAATATTCGCGTGATCGCGGAAAACGGCGAGGTGCTCGCCCGGTCGCGGGAACTGGAGCCCCTTCGCAAGGAGCTCGGCGTTCAAGCGGCCGAATCGGTCGCCTCGGTCAACGACCCGCGTTGGAACAGGGACGAGCTGGGCGATTGGAATTTCGGCGAACTGCCGGAATCGGTCGAACTGAAACGGGGAACGCTCACGATCAAGGCGTTTCCTGCTCTGTTCGACCAGGGTAAAACGGTCTCGCTCCGACTGTCCGATTCGTTGGATCGGGCGAGCCGCGAGACCCGGCTCGGCCTGATGCGGTTGTTTTACCTCAAATCGGCGAGGGAACTGCAAACGCAGGTTCAATGGGTTCCGCGAATCGATCAACTGAAAATGTATGCCCAAGCACTGCCGGAATTCGAACTCAAAACCGCGGTCGCCGAACTGATCGCTCTTCGGGCGTTGGAGTCGGACGAAAAACCGCTCCCGCGAACGCAAAGCGAATTCGCCGCGAGAATGAAGCAGGGCAAAGAGCGGATCGGAATCGCCGTCCAAGAGGTGACCAAACTGGTCGGGCCGTTGTTCGAATCGTATCAGGAAGCCCGCCTCGCGATTGAAAAAAATAAGACGCAAAAGTTGGATTATGCTTGGAAAGACGCGAAATCCGTGCTCGCGGAATTAACGGCTCCCGGTTTCCTGCAACGAACGCCCTGGGTTTGGCTCAAGGAATACCCTCGCTATTTCAAGGCGATCGCCGTTCGTTTCGAGAAACTCAAAAGCGGCGGCGAGCCGGTCGACCGCGGCGCGACGGCCGAGCTTGCGAGATTCGGAGCGATGTATCGGGAACGGTTGGAGTTGCACGAATCGTCCGGCATCGTCGATCCGGAATTGCTCTTGTTCCGTTACATGATCGAGGAATACCGCGTTTCGCTCTTCGCCCAAAAGCTCGGCACCGCCCTCAAGGTCTCGGCCCCGCGATTGGAAAAACAGTGGGAAAAGGTCCGGCAGTAACGCCAACCCCCGTTTAGCCGAGCGGCGCAGACGCCGGCGCCGCCCCTCTCTCGGCTTCTTGAAACGCTCTAAAAATCGACGATGAGCAAAATCTTTAAAAAATATTCTTTTTGTCTTGACTTGTTTACAACTGTAAAGTAAAATGTTTTACAGATGTAAATAAATTATGTCTTGATTCTTCAAAGGAGGCAAAATGTCCGTTCAGAAAATTACCGACGCGGAATGGAAAGTCATGCACGTCGTCTGGAACCACCAACGAATCTCGGCCAACGAGGTGATTGCCGAAGTCGTCCCGGAAACCGGCTGGAGTCCGAACACTGTTCGAACGCTCTTGATTCGGCTCGTCGAGAAAGGGATTTTGCACGTCGAAAAGGAACGCGGTAAGGAAAAGGAATACCTCAACAGCGTTTACACACCGCTCTATAGCCGGGAAGAATGCGAATCGGTGCATAGCCGTTCATTTTTGGAACGCGTGTTCGGCGGAGACACTTCCCGGCTGCTCGCCCATTTCGTTCAGGACGGTGATCTGACGCCGGAGCAGGTCAAAGAACTCAAAAAACAACTCGACAAGTTCAAAAAATAACCATGACTGATGCAATATTTCAAGCTTTGCTCACGGCGACATGGCAATCGATGCTGCTTGCGATGCTCGTTCTTTTGATCATGCTGCTCTTTCAGGAACGGCTTGCGCCACGGTTTCGATACCTGCTCTGGTGCATCGTGCTTTTCCGGCTGGCAATGCCGATTCTCCCGGCGACACCGTGGGGCGTTTTGCCGAATCACAATCCGGTTGTCGTCAATCAGAGCCGCGACCATGAGGGAGCGGTTGCCCCGCGAGAGACACAGTCGTTGGAACGTGAGTCGCAACCTTATACGGTGACACCGATTGTTCCTCACGTCATCGAAGTTCCCGTGATACAAAAAGCGGCCACCATCAACCGTGATCACGTTTTTGCTTACGCCAAGCAGATTATTCTTGCCGTTTGGGTTGCGGGAACTCTCGTTTTGGGAATTCGTTACGTCCTTGACGAGATTCGATTGTCCCGTCAAAGCCGCTATTGGAAACCGGTCGAGGACGAGAACCTTTTGGCCGTGTTTGAATCGTGCCGCAGACAACTCGGTATCCGGCGACGGGTCCGATTATTTGCGGTGTCACATGGAATCGGAGCCGCAACGACGGGGACGTTTTTTCCGAAAGTGTTGCTTTCCGAACAAGCGGTGCTCAATCCTGATGTGAAGCAATTGCGATTAGTGATACTGCATGAGCTGGTGCACCTCAAGCGGTTCGACCCGTTGGTGCTTCGGCTGTCGGTATTATTGAGTGTCCTTCACTGGCTGAATCCCGCCGTCTGGTTGGCGATGTCGCGACTGCAGCGTGACCGCGAACTGGCTTGTGATGCAGCCGTTTTACATATTCTCGGTTCACATGATCCCACC
>JAVBSX010000287.1:0-3812 GCA_031556455.1 Thermoguttaceae bacterium | reverse complement strand
CGAGAACGATGTCGAGCAGGTCCATACTGTCCATACTGAACTGGTCGCGGAAAGAAACATCATCTTTCATATTATCATAATCTTCGTCGGGATTGATATCCGCCAGAATCTCGATGATCGCTTTTCTGATTTCGGGGCCGTTCATTTGAATCTCCAGAGTGGGCTAATTGCGAAAACAACAATCCGCTATTATCAATTTTTCCGGCGCCGTGTCGAGAGGAGAATCGAAAAATTCTTAATATTCCGAAAAATGGAGGGAAAGGCCAAGAATTGCCTTGTTCGAGAGGCCGCGAGCCGGGACCATAGGTCCCGGCTCGTTGGATTCGGCGTCTTCGCCGCTCGGCTCAACGGGGATGCTATTTCGCGTAGTCGTATTTCGGATTGGCGGTACTGAAATCCTCGTCGGTCAGGCCGACGTTCAGTTGCAGCTTTTGGTACACATAGGCCTCGATCAGCTGCGCCTCCTTGCCCGGCTCGGTCGGCCAATCGTAGGAATCATACCGAAGCGGCACGTTCAGCTCGTTGTCGACGACGATTTGGGCGATATGAAATCGGAAACTCTTTCGTGGAACCGGATGGGTCACCTTAATCATCGTGCAATCGCGGTCGTCCATTTTCACATTTTCGAAGTATTCGACCGTACATTCGCCGAATTTAACGTCTCTTTCCCCGACCTCGACCAGTTTGTCGATCAGGTTAAGGAGCCCCATTTCCGTGATCGGGTATTTGTTGCCCCGCATGGTTACAAATCCGCTCGGATCGAGTTTGAGCGTTCCAAGACGCTTTTGCAAGCCGGTTCCGTGAGCGAGAACCTTGTCGTCGTTTTGTCCGCGAATGTAAATCGCCTCTTGCCCCGCCAAGGACCGGGGCCAACGCAGTTTGACGTAAACACTGAACGGTTCGTGCCGGACCTTGACGTCCATCACTTGGGCTTCTTGCACCTCGCCGTCAATGGTTTCCTGCTTCGTCAAAACAGCGGTGTAATCCTTGATTTTCTCGATATCCGGTCGCCCGCGCTGGGCCCATCGAAGAACGGGAACCAACGGATGCTCGTTCGCCGCACCCTTGTTTTCGTTGTTCGGAATATCCCGATGGGCGACCTTCGCGTTTCCGACAGCGCCTTGCGAGCCTTGTTGTGTTTGGCCCAAAGCAAAAAGAGGCAGCATCAAAAGAAAAACAACCGCTCCCAAAAGACTCTTTTTCATACGTCCCTTCCTAGATAGGTAATCATTCGCTTCCGTGTTTTTTCCTTCCCGTTCCAACTTTTCCCAAAAAAGTTCGCTCCTGAACTTGGAAAAAGAAGAATATTACAGAATATAATCGAGTTTTTTTCGTATCCTCTAAACGTATTCCAACTGCTTGTTCGTTGCAATTTCAAACCACCCCCTTATAATTGCGGCAAGCCGAACATTTTATTGTATACCACATTACGTTCCTTTTGGGGAGACCAATTTTGCCGAAGTCGAAAATTCATATTTATTCTGCCTTATCCTATTCTTTTGGCGAAAACTCCTATGTTGCTCATATTAACAAATCACAGGATTGTGTTGTTTTTGACCCGGGGATCGATACGGATCAGTTATTCGGGCTGCTTTTTGAAAAAGATTTGACGCCAACGGCCATTCTGATTACGCATGGGCATTACGATCACATCGGCGGCATTCCGGCGTTGCGGGAAAAATGGCCCGGCTGCCCGATTATGACCAGTGCTCTGGAAGCGAAAAAACTGGTCGACCCACTCTTGAATCTTTCCGCCAAGTTCGCCGTTCCTCACATTGTTCCCCCGGCCGACCGACTGTTGGAGCCGGGCGAGGAATTCGAGGTCGCCGGAATTGCGATCGAGGTGCTGCAAGTTCCCGGTCACAGTTGCGGACACCTTGCCTTTCTTTTGCGGGATACCAAGCCGCTTGAAATTTTCGTCGGCGATACGGTTTTTCCCGGCAGCATCGGTCGAGGGGATTTCCCGGACGGCGATTCCAACCAACTGATCGAGGAAATTCGCTCCCAGATTTTAACGCTTCCGGACGACACGATCCTGTATCCCGGGCATGGTCCGAAAACAACCGTCGGCCGGGAAAAACGGTCCAACCCTTTTTTGAGATAATCTTGCATTCTGCGGAAAAATTGAACCGCTCGAAAAGTAAGGCCGTCATTTCGACTGGAGCAACGCGTAAGGAGAAATTTCACCCTCGCGTGAGGGCCATAACCTTGACTTTCTCGGCGAGAGTGAGATTTCTCGCTTCGCTCGAAATGACGCTTTGCTTGAAGAGGGCAAATCGAAAACCGTGAATTTTTCGACTTTGCAATTCTCCCGTGGTTTTTCCGCGTCCGATTCGCTAAACTGAAGAGATCGTCGTCTGCTCCCACTTTTCCTTAATATTTCCCTGAAAGGATATTCCTATGAAAAAATCACTGTTGTTCGCCGCTTTGTTCGTCGCTCTCGGGGCGATGGTTTCCCAGGCCGCCGAAGCGAAAAAACCGTTCGACGGCATTTCGCTCAAAGGCTGGAAGGCGGTCGATCCGAACATTAAGAACAGCTGGATCGTCGGTCGGGCCGTTCTCGATCCGACCAACCCCCACGCGATCGCCGCCCAGACCCTGATTAAAAAAGACAAGGCGATCCAACCGGGTGATCTCATCAATTTCGTCGAGGCCGCCTGGACCGAAGAGCCGCGCGGCGGGGTCGATCTGTACAGCGAGCAGACTTACGGCGATTGCGTGATCGATTTGGAGTTCATGGTTTCGAAAGATTCCAACAGCGGCGTTTACGTGATGGGGGAATACGAAGTCCAGATTCTCGACAGCTGGGGACATGAGACGATGGGCCCCGGCGATGTCGGAGCGTTGTACGGAGCCGCCCCGCCGAAAGTCAACGCGTCCTTGAAGCCGGGAGAATGGCAGCACCTCGTCATTGATTTTATCGCCCCGAAATTCGACGCGAGCGGCAAAAAAACCTCGAAGGCCAAGTTCGTGAAGATCACGCTCAACGACTTGGTCGTCCAGGAAAACGTTGAAATGGAACAGCAGACTCCCGGCGGCATCACCGGCAAAGAAGCCCCGAAAGGCCCGCTGATGTTCCAAGGAAATCACGGCCCGGTCGCGTACCGGAATATCAAGGTTTACGAGAAATAGGAAAGCGGCTTAGCTGATAGCCGCTTAGCAGCTTAGAAGATAGATTTCGAAGCCGCTAAGCTGCTACTTCTCACTTTTTTTAGCTTCTAACGCAATTCAATAACCATGGACCTGAAACGACGCGAATTTTTAGGCGGAGTCGTCGCCGGAGCCGGTGTGTTGGTCGGCGGCGAATTCCCCCTGGCTTTGGCCGAAGAGAAGAAAAACAAACCGAAAAAGCCGGTTTCGACCGATCCGGTCGCGCTGATCCCGCTCACCGAAACGATCTCGTGCTCGCGGATCGGGTTCGGGACCGGAATGCGCGGCTGGGAACAGGAGAGCGAACTGACCCGGCTGGGCAAAGAGAAGGCGACCGAACTGATTCGCTTCGCCTACGACAAGGGGGTGCGGCTCTTCGATATGGCCGATTTGTACGGCACGCACGGGCTCATCGCCGAAGCGCTCGCCGATAAGCCTCGGAGTTCGTATGTGCTGGTCAGCAAAATCTGGGGACATCCGGGCGGCATCCCGGGGGAGGAGCGTCTGCCGGCCGATGTCGTCGTCAAGCGAATCCTGAAGGAATGTAAGACCGATTACATCGACGTGATGCAGATGCATTGCATGGTCAACGGCGAATGGACCGAGACCTACGCCGATCAGATGATCCTTCTCGAAAAGCTCAAGAAGGAAGGGGTGATCCG
>JAVBSX010000093.1:0-6108 GCA_031556455.1 Thermoguttaceae bacterium | reverse complement strand
TCGCCCAATTGCCGGAAGAGTACTGGGGAATGGACGATGAGACGATTCGGCGGTTTCAGTCGGAAACGCGAACGCAGTTTCCCGAAACCTCGGGGCCGGAACGTTTCGCGGTCCGGTTCGAGCACATTCGTTCCCATTGCCTGGAAACCTGGTTGCATTGGCGGGCTAAAACACTCGGCGAGTTTTACCTGCGGATGAGCTCGGAGATTTCGCGGTACCGGAACGATGCGAAATTGTATTTTTCCGGGGCTTCGATGTTGGACGGTCCCCGGACGCAGGGAGCGTTTTATCCTTCGTTTTCCCGACGCAATGCGGTCGGCCAATCGTTGCTCTTACTTGGATTCGACCTCGCTCAATTCGAGGGCAACCCCGCGATCGTGTTCCCGAACCCGAAAAGAATCGCCGGTTCCTCGCAAATCGGTCGGCTCGCGACGCAATGGGAAATGGAACAATCGAAAATGGACGCCGCGTTTTTCCGATATTCCGCGAATCCGGGAGCACTCTTTTACAATCGCAGCGAGGAAATCCGCATCCCTTCGTTCGAGGAAAAAAGTCCGTATCAACCGACACATTCCTGGCTCGCCTTGCAAGCGGCTCCCTCGGAAGAACAAAACCGAAAACGGTTTGTCCGGCAATTGGCCGAGGCCGATTGTCAGATGTTTTTCGACGGCGGGCGATTGCTTTCCCTCGGACAGGAAGAGGCGTTGATCGACATGATCGCGACATTCCGGCGATTGCCGAAAGTTCCCTTCCGGACGTTTGTCCCGAGCGATTCGTTGCCCGAACATTCCCCGTTTGCCGTTGCGACGGTTTCGAACAATCAATCGACGAGGTCCGAAGCGGAACAGGAAGAGGAAACCGTCCCGAAAACCGCTTCGATTCAACCGCTCACGATCCGGTACGCCCAAACGAACCGGGGAACCTTTTTGTATGTCCTCAACAACGCCCCGTTTCATCTCGAAGCGCGAATCGTTCTTTCGGCGTCGCCGGACTGCAAAATGATCGGGCTGAACGAGCGTCGCCCGATCTCCCCGCCGGTTCTCTCCGGCCGGCAGATGCGTTGGGCGGTTTCCCTCCGGCCGTACGATCTGGTCGCCGTTCGGTTGAGCGATCCGCAGGCGATGCCGCTTTTCGTCCAACTGGAAAGGCCGGAAACGATTTGCGGAAAAAAAGGAGCGTTGACGAAAAAATTGGACCTGCTGATCAAGGCAACGAATACCCGATTCGAATGGTCGGGACTCCTCAATCCCGATTTCGAACTCCCTTTTCCGTCGAAAAACGCCGACGAAACGACCGGTTGGAAGCGAATCGGAGACGACACGTTTTCGGCGAAGGTCGATTCCCGAATCCGGCATTCGGGCAGCGCGAGCCTTAAAATGTCAAGTCCGGGAACTTCGGGCGGAATGCTCAGCAACACGTTCGAAGCCCCTCCCTCGGGCCGACTGTTTGTCAATTTCTGGCTCGGCATTGCCGAGGACGCGGACGAATTGCCGCTTCGTTTGGCCCTGACCGGTTGGAGCCGGGGAACACCGTTTTTAAGAACGGCGACGATCGGCCCGAACGTGCTCGCGGAAATCCGCCAAACCCCGACGGTTGACGGCATACATTGGCGCAATATCAACATTCAGTTTACCAACCTGCCGCTTTCGGATTTGAGCCCTCTCGCGATTCGGTTGGACCTGACCGGCCGGGGAACCGTTTGGGTCGACGAAGTGCGGATGCAATCGATCGCCCTGACGGAAACGGAACGGACGGAAATGATGCGGTTGATCAGCGTCGCCGGTTTTCGGCAGTCGAATGATCGTATTTCGGAAGCGATCACGCTTTTGGAAGGGTTTTGGCCGCGATTGCTTTTGGAAAACGCGACTCAATTCGCGAGAGAAGCGGAGGTTTCAACATTCCCGCCTGTTCGGGCTGTGAGAACGACACCCCAGCCGCCGTTTGGGAATAAGGTTGGCCCGGAAAGCCCCAAGCCGAAAGAAGAGCAAGAGGAACCGGAAACGACGACGTTTTTCGGCCGCATTCGGAGTTGGTTCCCGCAAGGCAAAAGTGAAAAGTAGGGCGGGACGAAAAGAGATGCGACAAAAAAGAGCCGTAAGTGTAGTCGGTACTCCGACGTACTTACGGCTCCAAAAAACGTTTTTGAGAGAGTTCCGTCATTTTGAGCGGAGCGAGAAATCTCACCCTCGCCGAAAGAGTCGGTAATGACTCCCTCGCGAGGGTGGGATTTCTCCCTGCGCATTGCTTCGGTCGAAATGACGGCTTCGCTTTTGGCGATGGTTCATTCACTAACCCTGACTCAACCGAACGCCTTTTTCAACTCGGCGGCCTTGTCGGTTTTCTCCCAGGTAAATTCCGGCTCGTCCCGGCCGAAATGTCCCCCGGCCGCCGTCTTGCGGAAAATCGGGCGCCGCAAATCGAGCACCCGGATAATGCCGCTCGGGGTGAGCGGGAAAATTTCGCGAATCACCTTCGAGAGCTTGATCTCATCGACTTTGCCGGTGCCGCGGGTATCGACCATCACGCTGACCGGGTCCGGGACGCCGATCGCGTAGGCCAATTGAATCTCGCAGGAATCGGCGAGACCGGCGGCGACGACGTTTTTCGCGACGTACCGAGCCATATAGGCGGCGCTGCGGTCGACCTTCGTCGGGTCCTTGCCGCTGAACGCCCCGCCGCCGTGCGAAGCCCAGCCGCCGTAAGTGTCGACGATGATCTTCCGGCCCGTCAAACCGCAGTCCCCGTGCGGACCGCCGACGATAAACTGTCCCGTCGGGTTGACGTGATACTTGATGCCTTCGCAATCGAGGTCTTTCGGCAAGCAGGGCTGAATGATGTTCGGGATGATGAAATCGGCGATTTCCTTTTGATGAACCTGCGGCCCATGCTGCGTCGAGACGACCACGGTGTCGATCCGGACCGGTGTGTGACCTTCGAATTCGACCGTAACCTGACTTTTGCTGTCCGGGCGGAGCCAGGAAACGACCTCCTCGAACCGGGCTTCGGTCAGTTTGTTCGTAATTCGATGCGAAAGCGCGATCGGCAACGGCATCAGTTCCGGCGTGTGGTTACAGGCGTAACCGAACATCATCCCCTGGTCGCCGGCCCCGATTTCCCCGGCGTGTCGGCCGCCGGCATCATCGTTGACCCCTTGGGCGATGTCCGGACTTTGACGGTCGAGCGAGACCATGACGGCACAAGTGTCCGCGCTGATGCCCCATTCGTCGTTGATGTAGCCGACCTTGCGGATCGTGTCGCGGACGACGGTTTGGTAATCGATTTTCGCTTTCGTCGTGATTTCCCCGGCGATGATCGCGATGCCCGTTGTTACCATCGTTTCGCAGCCGACCCGGCTCATCGGGTCTTCGGCGAACAGGGCGTCGAGAATGCCGTCGGAAATCTGATCGGCGAGTTTGTCGGGCTGCCCCATGCTGACCGCTTCACTTGTAAACAAACGCTTTGTCACGTTTTATTCTCCTTGAAATGTGATGATGTTGAAAAAAAGGGGATGTACTACAAAGATAATGAAATGACCTTCGCCCAAAAACATGACGTCATTTCGACTGGAGCAACGCGCAAGGAGAAATCTCACCCTCGCGTGAGGGCCGGAATTCCTGCCTTTGGGGCGAGGGTGAGATTTCTCGCTTCGCTCGAAATGACACGGTTCTGTATTTTTTTTCTCGAAACCCAATTCGACGACTTTGTACGAGCATAAGGAATAGACGTTCTATTCGTCCAATTCTTCGAGGGCTTCCTGCAATTTGTCTTTCGGTTGAACCCCGACCATTCTTTCGGCGACCGTTCCGTTGTTGAAAAACAGGATTGTCGGCAACATGCTGATCCCGTATTTGGCGCCGATGTTCGTGCATTCGAAAACGTTGACTTTGGCGATCACCGCATCCTGTTCGTTTTCGGCGGCCAGTTCCTCCAAAATCGGGACCAGGGCCCGGCAAGGCCCGCAGGTCGGCGACCAAAAATCGACCAGGACCGGCAACTCCGATCGCAACACGATCTCGTCAAAATTCGCTTCCGTCAGTTCGAGAACAGGCATCGTAGTTAAATTAAGAATTATGAATTAAGAATTAAAAATTAGAACCAGAAATACAATCATTCTTAATTCTTAATTTGAAACTCATCCTTTTTCGAATTCGAAATCGTCCGGGACATAAAGCAACCTGCCGCAGGAACTGCAACAGATCGGCTTGCCTTGAATCACCTGGGCGATGAAATGAATCGGCAGAGTTTGGTTGCAGCCGCCGCAAAATTTTTGGTTTACGATCAGGGCGAGTGCCGCATCCCCGCCGTGCGAGCGGACCAACCGGTTGTATATCTCGCGGAAATCGCGGGACAATTCGCTTTCCGCCCCGTTCAACTCCGCCGTGCAACGTTCGATCTCGGCCCGGATCGACGGTTCTTCCTCGGCGAACGTCTTCCGCGTCTTCTCGAAAAGTTGCTTCGCTTTCGCAACCTCCGCTTCGGCGGCGGCGACGGTTTCGCGAAATTTTTCGCTGATTTCCATCGCCTCGAGTGCTTGCTCGGCCAAAACCGCGCTCGCACTTTCGTCGGTCGCGATCTGCGATTTCAACGCCTGGTATTCCTTGTTCGTTTTCGCCTCGGACAGTTGCGATTTTCGCCGCGCGATCGCCGCCTCCCCTTCGTTGCTCTGTTTTTCCTTGGCCTTGGCCTCAAGAATCAACTGCTGCTGCTTGCCTTGGACCGTCTCCAACTGGGCCGCGAGTTGTCGCACGCTCGCGTCTTGCGATTTGAGCAGGATCGGGCCGCGCCGCAAACGACCGTTCAAATCGCTCAATTGTCGTTGAATGCGGTCCAGTCGCCCCAAAAGTTCCGTCAAGCCGCCGGTTACTGCCATTGTCCGAGAGAAATAAGGATAAGCATGAATATTTCGATCAATAGGCCCGCTATTTTACACGATCCCCAAGAAAAAAACACCCCCCGGTTGCAGGTGTTTCGAGGATCGCAAAGATGAAATTCAAGCACAAGACGCAAGCCTCGGCGAGGGGCGGCGGCTTAGCGGTTAGCAGCTTCGAAAACAGTCTTCTAGAGCATTTCACGTTTTCGTTAATACTAGCCCCAAGCGTAAGCGCGGGGTGATACTGCGTCTGAATGGGCTCAATCCCCCCGCGCTAGTATATATCATTTCGTGAAATGCTCTAAGTTGCTAAGCCGCCAAGCCGCTCGCCTCCGCTAATTCCCCGCTTCCCGTTCCCGGCGATCACCTTCAAAATCCTTCGCGTGCTCCAGAAGGCGGACGATCTCGACACAGGCGTTCGCCTGCTGCGCCCCGACCCCCGGCGTCCGGAGTGCATCCGGCATCGGCTCGTCCGGACCGACCGATGTGACCTGCAACAATTTGCCGTTCACTCCCAAACGAATCAACTCTTCCCGGGCTTTCATCGCCCGGGAGAACCCGAGCGCGTAGAGGTTGTTCGTATAAATCCCCTGCTCGTTCGAAGTGTGACCTTTGATCATCACCTTGTAGGGAGAACCGCGAAGCTGATCGGCGACCTGCCGGAGTTCCTGCTTGGCCTGATCGGTCAACTCGTCCGAGCCGAGATCGAAGTAGATGATGCCGCCGACGACCTGGTCCCGGCTGGGCCGAATCGAGCGGACCTTGGCGTAATCCCCTTGCGGGGACAGCACCGGGTTGCCGCCCCGGAGCGTGTCGTTCCGGCGTGCCCGGCCGGTGCTGCGGATCTGCGATTTGTTGGAATTCGCGGGCGTTTGAGCCCCCGGAGTCGGAACCTGCGTGTTGGCGTACCCGAACTGCGAGCTGAACGATTCGACGACGGCAGCCGTTTTCGTCTTTTCCAGCGAACTCATCGCGAAAAGCATGATAAAGAACGTCAGCAACAGCGACATCATATCGCCGTAGGTCAAAACCCATTCCGGTGCCCCGGCGGGCGGACATTTCTTCTGAGGCATAATTTCAAATTAAGAATTATGAATTAAGAATTAAGAATTAAAAATAATGTAATACTTCAGCCGTTTGGAGTTTTTTGGAATAAAGCCCCGCAGTTCGTCATTTCGAGCGGAGCGAGAAATCTCACCCTCGCCGAAAGACTCGGAATTCCGGCCCTCGCGCGAGAG
>JAVBSX010000195.1:0-12963 GCA_031556455.1 Thermoguttaceae bacterium | reverse complement strand
CCTCGGCCCGGTGCTGGTCGTGATCGGCATGATGCTGCTCGGCATGGTCTCGTTCAACCTCGGCGGCATTCAAGGGGAGCGAATGCAAAAAATCACGGACACACTCGGCCTATGGAGTGCGTTGCCGCTCGGAGCGATTTTCGCAATGGCGTTCTGCCCGACCTCGGCCGCGACGTTTTTGGCGACGATTGCCTTATCCTCGCAATTCGGGTCGAACGTCTTGTTTCCCACGGTCTTCGGCATCGGCACGGCGGTCCCGGTGCTGATTTTCGCCGGGATCATCGCGTTGAACGCCCAACTGCTCGGCAAGGCTTTTTCGGTGATGAGCCGCATCGACTGGTGGACGCGAACCGTCACGGGCACTCTTTTCATCGCCGTCGGCCTCTGGTTCTCGCTGAGGTACGTTTATGAAGTTTTCTAGGAAGCCTCTGACACGTCGTTTCTTGTTTTCGCGGGTACTCTTTGCTATCCTGAAAGGCATCGTGGATACCCTTCTTTGAATTCTTCTCAGGAAACTCCCATGAAACGAAAACCGGCGGACTTCATTGTGCCTCTCTTGCTGTTCGGCTTAGCCGGTGGGCTGTTTTGGTTCAAACGCTCGGACGATATGGCCTTTTCTCGACCGCTGCCCGCTTATACGTTTCACTCTTCGCCCGGCGACTTCAATCGCTTCGCCGTCGAAACGTACCTAAAACTCGTCCAATCCAAAGGGGATGATAATGCCGCTTTCTCGCCGTATGCCCTTTCGACGACGCTGGAAATTCTGTATGCCGGGGCTTCGGATGAGACCGCAAGGTCGCTGGAACGGATGCTTCATTTGCCGCCCAAGCCTTTGGAGACGAAGACTTCGACGACGAAAATGCCGACCCATCCGGCCCTGTTCGATTACAGGACGCCGGAAAAGCCGAAGACCACAGAAGAGCGAAAAGAAAAATTCCCTCCGATCCTCCTGATGGGAAATTCTCTTTGGTATTCAAGCGAATGTCCGGCCGACGTTGGTTTTATCGGTTCCATAAACGGGCATTTTCCCCTTGAAATCTTTTCCGTCGATTATAGGAAGAACTTGCCCGCGATTAACGAGAGAATGGGGGTCTGGTCCAACCGGACAACCCAAGGGCTGGTTCGCAACGTCTCGCCCGACCTTTCTCATGAAACGGTTTTCTGTTTGCTCGGGACGCTTTATTTCAAAGCCCTTTGGGAAAATAAATTTCCGACCTTCCGCACCACGGACGGCGAGTTCCGCCTGATTTCCGGAAAACGCGTCGCGGTGCCGATGATGAACGAGGAAATGACCGTTCCGTATTGGGAAAACGAGGCTTTGCAGGCTGTCGAGTTGCTTTACACCCTGAGCGACCTTGCGATGGTGATTCTTTTGCCGAAATCGGACGACGGTCTCGCCGACCTTCAAAGTCGTCTCAATGCCGAGGACCTTGAAACGTGGTTGCAATCGATGGACGCCCAGCAGCTTGGCATATCATTGCCAAAATTCCGGTTGGAACAGGAAAATGACATTCGAAAAATTCTTGACAAGAAAATCGTTCGTGGGACTTTTCCCGGTCTGTTTCCCACGCTCCCCGTTTCGCTGGAGAACAGCAGTGCCGTCCAAAATATCAGTTTGGAGATTGACGAGCACGGAACGGAGGCCGCCGTTTATACCGACATGGCTTACGCGAAGTTGGCGGCTGGCGACTCGCCCGCGTTTGTCGCCGATCACCCATTCTTGTTCTTGATCCGTGACCGCAAGAGCGGCACGATCCTCTTCCTCGGCCGCGTCATGGACCCAAGCAGGAAGTAGAGCGAGGGACGGCAGGAGCTGTTTTTTTTCTTCGCGATGTTTCGCAACCGCATTTTTGTTCCGAGTGGTCAATTTTATTCTTGCATCGAATTGCGAAAAATGTAGAATGATGCGGAACCTGTCAATCGAACTCTCATTTAACCGCCGCCTGACCTTTGCAATCCGATCTTTTTTCCCGAACAACCGACGACGGCTACATACCACGACGGGTCGCCTGCTTCGAGCCGTCGCGGATCGTGCTTGCTCGCGGCTGGAATCGGACGGCCTTCGCTCGGAATCTGACCGAAAAAATTCTGTCGCTCTATCCGAACATTCCGCCGGAAGACGCCTCGAACCTCGCCCATCCGAAAGTCTTGATCGAAGGGGCGACACCGCTCGAGCAGCATGTCGCCGGGAAGCGGACGCTCGTGATCGGCGAGCACCGCAGTGCCGTGCGGCTGAGCCGCGAAGAGGGGAACACCTGCCCGAACTATTGGCACTTTTCGCTGTACGGCTTTTGTCCCTACGGCTGCACTTACTGCTATCTGGCCGGAACGCCGGGCGTCAAATTTTCGCCTTCGATCAAGATTTTCACGAACATCGACGAGGTGTTGGACGTGATCGACAAAGCCGCCCGCAAGATCGGCCGGCCGACGGCGTTTTATCACGGCAAGTTGCAGGACGGGCTCGCTCTCGATCCGCTCGCCGGTTATTCGCGGCGACTGATACCGTTTTTCGCCGAACACGATTTTGCCCGGCAGGTCGTTTTGACGAAATCCGCCGACGTTGAAAATCTGCTCGGTCTCGAACATGGTGGGCATACGATTCTGTCTTGGACGCTTGCCCCGCCGGAAATTTCCGAGCGATTCGAGCCAAACACGCCGTCGATCGCCGAGCGGCTTCGGGCGATGAAGCAGTGCTCCGCCGCCGGTTATCCGGTCCGGGCCGTGCTGATGCCACTTATACCCGTTGACGGCTGGGTTGAAGTCTACGCCGATTTCTTGAAACGATTGCTCGAAGAGATTCCGCTCCAGCGGCTGACCATCGGGGCGATCTGTTCGTATCAAGGAGCCCACCAGTTGATGAATCGCAAGCTCGGCTCGAAGAATGCGATTGCCTGTCATATCCGGCCAGATAAATCAGGGGATGGTCGAATGCGGTACCCGGAAGAACTGCGTGAGAAAGGGTATCGGCATATGATTCAAGCGGCGAAGAGACTCCGGCCGGATTTGGAAATCGGGCTGTGTCTCGAAACTCATCTCATGTTCTAAACGCTTGAAATGCAAGCCGCTCTCGGTCGATGTAACTGCGTGTTGTAAACAACGGAGGACGATGTTTTGTTGCCGAAATTGTTGGAGAAAACACCGCGTCCCGAGAAAAAGAGCCTGAAGGTTTTTTATGATCGACTCCATCGTTGGCGGCGTTTTCTCTATCATCAATGGAAATCTTCGACGGAGGCGAATCTCTCCGAAGAGCTGGTTGGTCGATCCGTAGACCGTTTGATCGGCCTTGTATTGCTTTTGGAGCATTGCAGGCGATACGGATATTTCGACCTTGAACTCTCGCGATTTCTCGACACTTGGCAAGACGGGACACTTGCCGCTCTTCAACAGAGAATCGTCGATTCAATCTCCTGCCCGATTCTCAAAAAGGTTTTTATGCCGGGGGACTGCGACGAGATTTCATCACCGCATTCGTTTCTGGAAAGCAGGTGTGAACAACGAATCCGGAATTCGTTGTGGCTTTTGTTGCGGGATCATCCTGTTCCGCTGTGGTTGTTTGGGGACTACCATCAACTTTGTGTCGCCAATCCGCCTGGTAAGTCTGGAGAACGAAAGCGATCTTCACAAATTCGATACGCTCGCGGCATTCACTACACACCGGCTCCGATTGTCGATTATCTGACGGCGAACGTTTTAGGTAATAGTAATTCGACGGATTCACCCAGAGTGCTCGATCCTTCCTGCGGCTGCGGAAGTTTTCTCATCGCGGCATTTCGATACCTTGTCGAAAAAAGATGTCTAAATGAGTCCTCACTCAATCGAGAACAGGCGGTATTGGAAGTCCTTGGACAATCTCTATTTGGAGTGGATGTTGATTCGCAGGCTATTGACTGGACAACCCGATTGTTGTATCTGGAAAGTAAACGATTGATCGGGACGAAAGAGGAAGATACCAATTCCAGTATGGTTCCCGATATTTCAAACAATTTTCTTGCCAAGAGTTTTTTCGAGGTCGATCACCGGACTTTTGCCGGACGGATCAATACAATTCTCGGTGGTCCGCCTTTTGTCCGTTATGGTGAATTGAGAAAAAATCAGCCGGAGTTCGTCAAACGACTGAGAGAACGGTTTTCATCGATCAAGTCCGGGCAATTCGACCTTTATATGCCGTTTATGGAACATGCCGTCAACCTTTTAGACGACGGCAATCAGATTGGTTTCAGTTTATCGAATACGTTTTTGCATACCGGCACAGGAAAAGGAACCTGTCGGTTTCTTTTGGACCGCAGCACTCCACTTGAAGTCTTGGAATTTTCGGGCGGCTCCGTTTATCCCGATGCTATCGTGCAAATCGCTCTTCTTCGCTTGGTCGTTGGGGATCGCGAGCAAAACCAAAGGAGATACGTTTTTCTCGAACCGACAAAGGATATCCGGGTTCCTCTTGAGCAGGTTTTTACATCGGATTCGCTTCCGTCGAATGTGGGACGAATGACCCCACTCGATGAAAACGAACTGATTCCAAGTCTTCCAACGGCGGCCCGTAGTCATAGGCACAAAATTGACGGTATTCGGTTTCGTGATCTTCCGGTTGAATTTTTCTGCGGGGCGACGAGCAAGTCGGACGAAGTATTCATGTTGAAGGATCATGGTGCCGGGGCTCAAGGAATCCGACATGGGCTGACCCGGCGGTTGAAAGAAAGGGTGCAATGTGAGAGGGAGTTGACCGTGCCGATTATTCGTGGTCGGGAGATCAAGGGATTTCAGTATTCACCGGTGAAGTATTTTTACATTGCTCCGTATATTGAAGGAAATTTGATTCCTTGGGGGTTGTTGGAAAAGAAGCATCCGCTGACGTTTCAATACTTGTCGCGATTTCACGAATCGTTCGTTCAAAATGGAGGAAAAGAATGGTACTCTTACTATGCTCCTCCGGTATATCGACAGGGGGAGGCCCTTGTTTCTTGCAAGATTGCTTCTCTCCGTTCATTTACCCGAATGGAGTTGTCAGATAGAACGATCCACGGAAGTGCTTTCGGCATCGCGATTAAAGACAAGCGAATAGATAGCCATTTGCTTTTGCTCTATTTGAACAGCAAACACTTTTGGGAGCAAGTCGATGCGACAATGCCGCCGCTGGGAATAGGCCGCCGAGCAATTCGCATGTCGATTTTCAAGGATTTACGGATTCCCAAGCGAATTGCCTTTCCTACGGAAGAAACCGTTGTTGAGGCTCAAAAACTCGAAAATCGGATAAGCAAGGTCGTTGGAAGAAAGAAAACCAAAGATGTTAAGTTGATTTTTGCGGAACTGGATTCCTTTATCGAGAAAGTTCATTAGTTTGACTCTGGAATAATCCTGGGTTGTTTTGTCGAATTGCCGGATTTCTCCAGACGGTAGCTCTGCTCAAATTTGTCAAAATCGGGTACAATAAGGTATTCACACCCAAAGACTTCCGTTTTTGCCTTGTTTTTGACACTTTGTTCCGGCTGTCCAACCTCTAGCTTCCTCTTTCAAGGACAGCTGTTGGAAACAAGACGGAACAATACAGCGATTCGTTCGGAAGCCACCGACCCTCAATCTTTGACCGGATAAAACGACTTCCGGCTATGAGCCCGCATTGGATTCCGGCCGCAAGCTGCAAGACCAACGGACCGCGATTCTGAATCGGCAGATTGATTCTTTGGTTTGTGAGCTGTACAGGGAATCGGGGGTGTAAAGGGATAAGGAGATATAGCGACAAGATCAAATACTCGATTTTCGCTTTCAAAAGAGAGGGAGACGATGACATGACTCAAAAGAGCACGAAAGAACAAAAAGATTTTGTAAAGAAACAAATCATCATCAGCGAAATTCCACGCGATTCGCTTCCTTACCATAAAAAATTCGAAGAGCTTTACCGAGATTACCAAGCTGGCGATTTTCCGAAACTAACAAAAAATGACTACTGGCTTCTTATACAGCGAGCATGTAAAGAAGGTGATGCTAAACAACTGAATCCAACGAAACTGTCTACTATTCCATCAACGGAAGCAGAAAAGGTGGAAATACTTCGTTTGCTTCCCGACTCGGCTGGGGAACGCGATCGCTTGCCATACACCACAGCCTTTGACCATATCCATGAATTGTTCAAGAAACACACAGGCAGAAGCATTGCTAAAAATGATTTCTGGCGACTCGTATTGCGAACAGCGAAAGGGTCCAGAAAGCCTCAGCCCGTAGACATAAATCCAAGTAATACATTGTCTGAATCCTTGCTCACAGAGTTGCATGCCATGAACCCTTGGTGGAAGGGCGACAGCATGACAATGATTCCGCAATACAAACGAAGTATTTATAAATCTCTATATGAGAATGTCACAAGAGGGCAGTACAAGATCGTAGCACTTCGAGGCCCTCGACAAGTCGGTAAAACTATTCTGCAAATGCAAATGATTCGTGACTTGTTGGAAAAAAAACGCATCGTTGCTCCAAATCAAGTTCTTCGCGTTCAATTTGAAAATCTGAAAACACTCGATATTGCCGATCCAATCCTGACCATTATTCGTTGGTTTGAGCAAAATGTCGTGCAGGACACGTTTAACAATATGGCAACAAAGGGCTTGCCCGTTTATATATTTCTTGATGAATTCCAAGTTGTTGATAATTGGAGTTCCCAACTCAAGCACATTACAGATTTGGGCGAATGCAAGATATTTGTTACGGGAAGTTCCGCCCTTAGGATCATTGCAGGGAAAGAAAGTCTTGCAGGCCGAGTGCGGTGGAATGAAATTGGATCACTTGAATTATCCGAGATTAGTGCGTTTCGAAAACTCGGCTCACTTCCTCCGTATAGAAGAGAAATAAATCTTTTCGAGTGGTTGGAGAAAGATTTTTGGCTTCATCTGAAAAAAGGCACATGGAAAGACGGTAACAAACCATTTTTGCTTGATTCAGTATTCGAGAGTTTTTGTGATTTCGGCGGGTATCCATTTTGTCACAGAAAAGAAGATGTTTCCTGGGAAGTAGCGGAAGATTACCTTTATGAAACCGTCGTTGTCCGCACGATTGATTTAGACCTTAATGCGAAGTTCGCAAAAGAACATAAAGGCCTAGGCACCATTTTAAACAGAACTTTGCTCATTAACGCTTTTAGGGTATTTTGTAAATACACAGGTATTGACATTTCAATCGATCACTTGCGTAAGGAAATCAATTCTGCATATTCTGAAAATCTCAAAAACAATCAAGTACGGGAACTTTTAGAATTTTATGAACAATCATTACTCATAAAAGTAATCAAACCGTTTGAACACCGCCTAAAAAATTCCAAAGAACAAGTTAAAATATGTTTGTGCGATCATGCAATTCGCAAGGCATGGTTGAAAGAAGATATCCCCTTGTACGGGACAAGCGATAATTCAGACCTGGCAGGACATGTCATCGAAGGAATTGTCGGTACATTTTTCAAGTCTATCAAACAGCTTGGCGTTAGTTATTTTCCTGCCGTTGGCAAAGGCAAAGACACAGAGGGCGAAGTTGACTTTATTTTGGAAATCGGCGTTCACCATATTCCTGTCGAAGTCAAGTACAAAAACAAACCCGACTTGGGAACAGGGCTGAAAAATTTCTTAAACAAAAAAGCATATAACGCACCATTTGGGTTGGTCATCACAAAAGATGAGTTTCCTGTCGGATATTTTGATAAAGACGAGAGAATTATCCCGATTTCAGCGAAAAAATTGTTGATGCTCAAATAATCATGAACGAAAAACACCTCCCCTCCCTTTCGATCCAAAACTACCGAAGTCTGGACGGTCTTCAAGTTGAGCGGCTAGGCCACGTCAATCTCATCGTCGGGCCGAACAACATCGGCAAGTCGAGCCTGCTCGAAGCGATCCTCCTATGTGGCACGAACGGCTCCATTCTGTCATCACTGCTGACGATCCGAGACATCCTCCGTTCCCGCGATGAATGCAACGTCGAGTTTCCCGACCGTTTCCAGTCATCTCCGTTCCTTGGCTTGCACCATCTGTTTACTGGATTTCCGACTTTATCTTCGCGAACAGTTCCCATTTCCATCTCAACGCTAGACAAGAAACATTCGGTCGATTTACGAATCGACGACGCGAAGCTCGATCCTAAACGAATAGAAACAGAACCACCTGTAACTTTCAGTATTTCAGCCGAAGATTCAGGGCAAATAGATCAAATGTTCGTTGGGGCTTCCATGTCTGGTTTTTCATCAAGCCCAATGGAGTTCAAGCATTATTTGGACAATAAATGCCTCTATCTCTCACCGAACGTAAGCGATTCCGCACGGGGCCCGTCGAGCAAACTATGGGAACAAATCGAAATTTCCGGCCGAGAAACAGCCGTCATTGATTCTCTTCGATTGATCGATCGCGGGGTAGAAAAGGTCTTTTTTATTGGTTCCAATCCACGAATTCCAGTCTGTCGGATCAAAGGACTTGATCGTCCCGTCCCGCTTCACAATCTCGGTGATGGCGTGTCACGCCTGTTCGAACTGATCCTCGGTATCGTCAACATCGCAGGCGGTATCTGCCTGATCGACGAATTCGAGAACGGCCTCCATTGGTCGGTTCAAGAGCAGGTTTGGGATGTCGTTTTCAAGACGGCGAAAAACCTCGATGTCCAGATTTTCGCAACAACCCACTCTCTCGATGCGGTCAAGGCGTTCCAAACGGTAGCCCTCCGGCAAGACGACGAATCCTTCGGTGGGATCGTCCAAATGAAAAAACAGAGCGGCAAGACCATCGCCAAGCCGATTTTCGGCGAGAATATCCGAAAAGTTCTTCAATACGAAGTGGAGGTGCGGTAATGGACAATCTGCTTCTCGTTGAAGGCCCGGACGATGTGCATGTCGTCAGTCAACTCCTAAATACTCACGGCCTGACCAGTTTGCGAAATGATAAAGATAAGGGAGTGAATCCCTTGAAACTGTTTATCGGCGATAGCCCGCTCGACATCGTTCCCGTGACCGACGCAGACGAAATGATTGGACGTTTCGAAGCCGCGTTGGAACTCGCTAGCGTTCGTCCGAAAGCGGTCGGATTGATCCTTGATTTCGACGCTCCGAATGAGTTGCAAGCCAACAACCGGGATATCGCCGTGCAGAATTCGATTCGAAAACTCCAAGAGAATGGATGCCGATGGAATCTACCGAAAGATTTTACCGTGCTGGCCTCGGAGGGATTTGTCGCCGATTCAGCCGATGAAGATACACCGAGGATCGGAGTCTGGCTTATGCCGAACAATCAGGGCCGTGGCATGTTGGAGACGTTTTTGCAACAACTGATCCCTTCGGAACGGTCGGGTCTGCTGGATCACGCCCGGCAATCGACGGACACCGCAAAGGAAGACTATCAGGCTCCGTTCCTGCCGGTTCATCGAGATAAGGCAGTGGTCCACACGTTCCTTGCATGGATGGACAAACCGGGGCGTCCGTTTGGAGTATCGTTCCAGAACGGCAGTTTCGATGCAAATGCTCCCCTTGCTCAATCGTTCATCGGCTGGATGCAAAGGTTATTTCGCGACTGAAGGAAACAAAAAAACCATCCGAAGATTGTTAAAGCAAAACCTACAGCAAAAATTTCAAATAAGCTCAAAAGTCCTGAAAATACAGGGGTGGTTAGCGTCCTCTTTTCGGCACTCGGGGCAGTTTTTGAGACTGCGGCAATAGGCGGCAATGAGCCGCAAAGGGCGGTAAATTCAAGGTTTGCCGCCCTTTTTCATTTTCTTGCCTTCCGCTCGTTTCCTCCCATTTCCGCCCCTCGCTACAGTGGATTTTACAGTGAGTATTTTTTCCGCACAGTGAAGGGCCGGTTTTTTTACAGTGAATTCACTGTTTCGGTCAACATTCCCCACCGGCAAAGGCCGAATCGCCCGTTCATAATCCTCTTCCCGGACCTGAAGATAATGCTCCTGGGCGACCCGTGACGAATGACCGATCCACTTCGATTCGAGGAACGCTCCGAACTCCGCGTAAATCTCCGTCGAGCGGCTCGCCCGCATGTTGGTAAACGGCTTCTCAATCGGCTCGATCCCGGCCAACTGGACGATACGCCCAAACTGCGTCCCGAGGTTCGTCCGCTCCGGATCGCGGTAACGGTTGACGACAAATTCCGCCCCTTCACTCGAATCGGCTTCAAACAGCCTTTCCAGTTCGATGCGGAGGTCCGGGAACAACGGAACCAATCGGCCCTCCTTTCCCGCATGGTGCTCCGTCTTGGGGCTCCGGACGTAGAACCGGCCGGTTTCCCAATTGATGTCCGACCAACGGAATCGGAGCACCTCGGACGGACACCGTATCCCGCCGATTCGGGCAAGGGCGATAATCACTCGCCAATCTTGGCACGGGCAGGCGTCCAAAAGCCGCCTGTATTCGTCCGGCGTGATGTACCGATCCTTTTTCCGATTGACGAACGAGCCGCGTCCTACGCCGTCCAGAGGGCTTTTCTCGATCAGCCCGGAGCGGACGGCCCAGTTGAGCACCGCCTTCGTTTTCGAGAGGATGCCCGCGACGGTCGATTCCGCGAGGCCCGGAACATGCGTCCGCGTCCTGGGAGCCTCTGTCCGGAGAAACGCTTTCCATTGCTCCATTCTCGCCTGCGTCAGGTCGGTCAGCAACTCATCGGCCGGGAAGGTTTCAAAGAACCGTTGCCGGGCCGTGTCATACGTCGTCGCCGTCGCGTCCTTGATTCCCGTCTTTTGCTTTTGGAACCCGTCCCAAAGCTCTTTGAGCGTCGTTCGCTTCGGCATTTCGATCAGGCCGACGTTCATCAGCTTATCGAGAATCTCGGGCGAGGCCGTTTCGAGCCAACCTTTCGTCCGCCGATCGAGCGGAGCCGAATTCCCCTGGGAGTCGATCAGCTGCTCGATCGCACTGTGAAGGTCGGCGGCCGTCCGCTCGGTGTATCGCCGACCGAGAAAGACCGTTTTCCGATTCCCGCGTCCGTCGCAGAATTGAATCTCGAAGGTTCCGTTCTGTTTCTTGCTAAGTGTTGCCATAAATCAATCTCCTTTCCTCGGTAACACTGCAAGTTCGACTGTTGCTTGCAGTATCGGAAAACGCGGGGGCGAAGTCAAGACGGCTTCCAAGGTACTACCGAATCGGCTTGCCTTCCTAACCGCCCCGTAAGCAGTGCGGGGGAATTGGTCTGTTGGTTGGTTAATTTGGGCAAGGTACTACCGAACCGCTCGGCCCGCCTAACCCCCAGCGAACCAGCTGGGCGGCGTAAGAGAGTTAGTTTTTCACCTCCGTTATCGAATTTCATATTCTTTTGGTAGCGGATTGATGCGATTCCATTCGTTAAAAGCACCGTGAAAACTCGCCCTGATTACGAATTTTTTGCATCTATCGCATCCCAGTCCGATACACCCCCTGATTCCAAATGGATGAGGAAAACCGCCGCAATGGGTACAGGCGTGAATCCGGATCGGACTTTTAGATTTCCCGAAAAACCGAAAGGAATAGAATCGGCGTTCTTTGACGGGATTTGGATTTTGCTTGCACCATGCACGGCTTGCACTTGCCTCGTTTTTCCTTGTGACGGATTGGCCGCAGGTTTGACAATGGATTGTTACACGACCTTCGATGCCGGTTGTTTTCAACCCCGGCAGGCGATTGCAGTTTTTGCATGGGCTGATCGGTTCGTAAAAGAATTGCGTCATAACCTTACTCCTTGATAGATGATTGTTGAAATAATGATTCGAGGGCGGCCCCGCCCCCAATGGAAAGGAATCGGCGGACGTGGTCCGAGGAAAGACGCCAACCTTGACGCTCGCCAACCTTGTCGATGAGCCCAACTGCGGAAAGGTTTTGAAGGCGGTGCCGGACTGTCCTATCCTTGATTTTCAGGGACGAAACGATTCTTTTCGTCGTCAAAACCGGGAAAATTAGCGGCAACCGTTCCTTAATAATATTAATAAGGAGTCGTTGCCTATAATTTCCCCCTTTTTTGCGGTGTGCGACAACGGTTTGAGCCTGAAAAAACAGGGACATAACGCTTGCCGTATCCCTCAAAAAACCTTCCGCAGCAAACTGCGGAAATTCTGCGGAAAGCGGATAGCCAAGATTTTCGGTCGAAACGACAACGGTGTCGGGCACCCCGTCGGAGCAGACGGCCCGGGCACGACCGACGCATTGCCGAAGTTCTTCGGCGACGATCGACCGTTCGGCGGCGGCCCAGTGGTGATCGTAGAACCCCCACGTTTTGACAGTGACGGCCGTTCCGTCCTCTCGCCGTCCCAACCAGTAGTCCACTCCCCGATTCTCCTTGCCGGACGCCAGAACGCGGGAAATCGCTTTCGGGTGCCCGCTCTGAATCAAATTCGTCTCGACGGCCTCGGGGGGGACGCGGGGGGTTCCCAGGATTAAAAGCAGGTCGCATCTCATCCAGTCGTTCGACCCGCGACTTGCCAGCCCTCGAAAATAATCCGTTTTGACGATCCGGGCTTTTTCCTGTTCGGTCAATTGTTTCAAAATGAACCGATGGTGTACCCGGTGCGTAATGACGCCGATTTTCGTTTTGTCCGGAGACTGGAGCATGAGGGAGCGGAGCATTGCCAACGCCTTGTCGGGCTTCGCTCGTTTCGTCAGGTCGGCGGGAATCTGGACGATCCGGCCGACGTTCTCGACAGTCCCCGTTGGTGTGATGTCGGTGATACCGAGTCCCGTCGCGGATCGGAGCGTTTCCGCGTTCGCCGAAGCGTCATTCAAAATGACGACCGCCTTTGAGGGGGGCTCGACACGGACGACGCCGACGATAGAAATGAAACGGGAGACGACGGTTTCGGCGTCTGCGGTGCGTTGCTTCGTTTCCGAAACGACGACGGAGCAATCGGCAAGATTTCCCGTCGCCGCGTGAACGCAGAGTTTCAGGGCTTCTCCGCTTTTCTTCGGAAGGTTCATTTTGCGGAGAAGCGAATAAAGATCGAAATTCACACCACGGACCACCGAAGCGTCTC
>JAVBSX010000154.1:0-16189 GCA_031556455.1 Thermoguttaceae bacterium | reverse complement strand
TTGGCCGTAACCGGGGTCGACGAATGCAACATGCTCGCCGCGAGTATGGCCAAGGCGATGGGCGCAACCCGGGTTGCCGCCCGGGTCTACGCCAAGGTTTTTCAAGACCTCAGCACCTTCGATTACCAGAACCATTTCAAGATCGACCGTCTGCTCAGCATCGAACATCTCACGGCAATGGAACTGGCCCGGCGGATTCGCGAGCCGGGGGCGATGATGATCGAGTACTTCGCCCGGGGAGCGCTCGAAATGCAGGACGTGATCATTTCCCGCCCTTCCTCGGCGACGGAAGTGCCGCTGATGCAGTTGAAGCTCCCGCCGGAAGTACGGATCGGTTCGATCAACCGGGACGGGGTGGTCTCGATCGCGACGGCGACGGACAAAATCGAGGTCGGCGACCGGATTTCGCTCCTCGGGGCGAGGGACGACGTCGAAAAGGTCAAGAAGATGTTTCATACTCTTCCGGCGAAGCGCCGCAACGTCGTGATCGCCGGCGGCGGGGAAACCGGTTATCATTTGGCGTTGGTCTTGGAAACGCGCGGATACGGGGTCACGGTTATGGACACGAACCGCAGCCGTTGCGAATTTCTCTCTTCCCATTTGCAGAATTGCACCATCGTTTACAGTGATGCCCGGCGGCGGCTCGACCTCGAAGAGGAACGGGTCGGGAACGCCGATATTTTCGTCGCCTGTCTGCGCGACGATGAGGACAATATTATGGCCTGCGTCGAGGCCCAGGAAATCGGGGCGAAGACGAGAATGGCGATCATCGCCCGACCGGATTACGCGAACGTCGTCGGCCGTCTCGGAATCGACGAAGCGGTCAGCCCTCGCGAGGTGATGTCCCGGCAGGTCGAAGGGTTGCTCAACTCCGGCCCGGTCGTTTTCCGCAACCGTTACATTCTCGGGGGCGGAATCGAGGTGTTGGAGATCGAGGCCCAGCCCGATTCGCCGATCACGAAAGGGACGCTTTTGGAAGTAACCTTGCCGCGCCAGGGTCTTATCGGGGCGATGATCCGCGAGGATTTCGTCCAGGTCCCCGGAGCGAAACACCGGATTCGGCCCGGCGATACGGCCGTCGCCCTCGTTCAATCGGCCTATGTCGAGGAATTCGTCAAGGCATTCGCGTGAGGCAAGAACGACGCACAGCCCCGTTCCAGACGAAATGAACAAGAGAGCCGCGTGCCGTGCATGCGAAGTGTGATTGTCGAGCGGGAAACGACGGAAAGAGAGGGCGCGACGGCATCGGCGAGGGTGAGTGCGAAAACACCGGCGTCTGCGCCGCTCGGCTCAACGGATTACAGTTTTATGAAACGACGGATATTACATATCATTTCGATTCCGGACAACAGCGAGCTCACCGAACAGGCGGTGCGGCTCGCCGAAGAGCTTTCGGATGGGGAATTCGACGTTCGGATTTGCGTATTGCATCGACCGGGGCCGCTTGCTCGCGAATTTGTCGGGACAAAGATTCCGGTCGATTTCGTAACCCGACGTTGGGCGGTCGACCCGTTGGCCTTCGTCCGGGTTTGTGCCGCCGTTCGACGGTTCAAGCCCGATTTGGTACAGACATGGGGCGAAACCGCGAACCTGTACGGACGCAAGGCCGCGATTCGCTGCAACGTCCCGAAAATCGTTCTTGGGCTGCATCAATATGACCGCCCCAACGGTTGGTTTTCTTATTTTTGGAACGAATTTTTGGATCGAAACACCGACCGGATCGTTTCCCACAACAGTTCGATTCGGGATTTTTGCGTTCAAAACGGTTGTGATTCCCAACGAGATTGTGATTCCAAACGGTTTTCGGTCGTTCCGAGC
Source organism: Thermoguttaceae bacterium (assembly GCA_031556455.1). Taxonomy (GTDB): domain Bacteria; phylum Planctomycetota; class Planctomycetia; order Pirellulales; family Thermoguttaceae; genus JAVBSX01. The sequence continues at coordinate 14,371 of JAVBSX010000154.1, read as the reverse complement.
GGCGTTGTTCCTTTGAAAGCCGATTCGCGAAGCCGGGCGGAAATTTTGGAACGACTTGGCATTCCTCGAATCGCGGCAGCCTCGTATGATGACGGTGAGCGGACGGTTTTGAAATCCGGGTTTCCGCCGAAAAGAGCGGAATCGCCCTTCCTGATCGGAATGATCGGGGATCTGACGCCGCACAAACGAATCAAGGACGCGATTTGGGCTTGCGAAACGCTGAAGTTCGCGGGACTCGATTATCATCTCCTGATTTTCGGCGACGGGCCGGAACGGGAACGGTTGATTCGGTATCGGGATTTGCTTACAATCACGGATCGGGTCCATTTTCCGGGGAATCGACCGGAGATCGACGATCTCATCCCGCATTTCGATTTGTTTTGGCAGACCGGTCGGGACGAAGGGCCGCCGGTTTCGGTCTTGAAAGCGATGTCGGCGGGAATTCCGGTGCTCGCCTGCGACCTGGCGGATAACCGGGAATTGATCGCCAACGAAGAGTCCGGCATCCTGATCCCGGAATTCGGCGAAGATTTCCGGCGTCGGCGTTCCTGCCTTGTCGAACTGTCGCTGCGGTTGCTGGGAGACGACGCCCTTCGTCGTAAAATCGGCGAAGCCGCGGCCGCCCAAGTCCGGGAACGGTTCGACGTCGAAAAAATGATCGCCGGTTACGCCGAAGTGTACCGCGAGGTGTTGCGGTCGTAAACCGACCTTCGTTATTGAGTTTCAGAAAAAATCTCGAACAACGCGATCAGAGCCGCGACCGGGAGGGAGCGGTTCGGCAGGGTAACCGCTTCCTTACGGGCGCGGCTCTGATTGTTGATTCCGCATCTCCCCAATATGAGCAACCTTGAAATCGGTATCGCCCTTTTGCCGCTCGGTCTGTATTTCGGACTGCTGGGGATCAGCCTTTGCCGGTCGCGGCCCTTGGTGCGGAACGGGGCTTGGGATTTCGCCGCCCTCGCGTTCGGATTGATCGGATTCGTGATGGTCGGGCCGGTCAAATTGCTGTTTCCGGTCGGGGCGCTTTCGGTATGGGGCGTGTTTTCCTTCGTGATGATTGTGCTCCTTTACGGGCTGGTCGTCATTCTCATCGGCGGGGCGCTCGGACTGAAAACCGTCGTCTACAATATCCGGGAAGCCGAGTTTTCGGCCGCTTTTTCCGAGCTTCAGCAGAAAGAAGAAATTCAGTCGCTCGGCAACATGGTCGTGATTCCGAAAATGCGAATCCAATTTTCCGTCAACGTCCTGTCGAAAAACCGTATCGTCCTGCTCAAATCGACAAGCTGGAACCAAAACCTTGCCGGTTGGATTCAGTGGGAAGCGATGCTCCGCGAAGCCCTTGGCAAGGTCAAATCGCCGTTCAACCCTTGGGGGACCGGGCTGCTGGTGATCGGGTTCGCGCTTCTGACGGTCTCGGTCGGTTGTTTTTGGGGCGGGGGCGGTGTTTGAGAAAGCGGAACACCGGTTACTGATCTTCACAAAAAATATCGAATCGGGCAGCAGCCGGAAGCGTCAGCGCCCGGTTTCGACGCCGGAATACGGGGCAAACCCGGCGCTTACGCTTCGGGCTGCTGTTTGCAATGTTCGGTTTTTTACATGAAGATCAATAAATGTTTTGTCAACTTCGAAACAACGAAAAAATCATGACGCGAAAATTTTTCCTAACGATTCTTTTCCTGCTCTCGAACACCCTCGTTTTCGCCCAAGAGACGGCCCTTTCTCCGCTCGAACTCGGCTCTCGGCGGGAACTGTTCGTCGATCATTACCTGATCGACAAACTCGACAATCTTTCGCTGCGGCTGCACGAGCCGGTGCTCCGGGACGTCGCTTTCAAGTTCGACCAACCTTGGGAAGGCCCGTTTTGTGGGTATGTAACGATGATCTTCGACAACGGGCAATACCGTGCCTATTACCGCGGGAGTGCCGGCGGGCAGGACGGGAACCCGAAAGAAGCCCTTTGCGTCGCCTATTCCGAGGATGGGGTTCATTGGACCAAGCCGAAGCTGGGGCTGTACGAATCGCATGGGACGAAGGAAAACAATGTCGTGTTGACGAACGTCCCGAATTGGGCCCACAATTTTTGCCCGATGATCGATTCCCGACCGGGCGTGCCGCCGGAAGAACGGTACAAGGCCCTTGGCGGAACGGTACAGGCCGGCGGGTTGTTCGCGCTCGCTTCGGCTGACGGACTGCATTGGAAAAAAATGTCCGAAGAACCGGTTTTGACGAAGCCGGAAGGTTACACTTTCGCTTTCGATTCGCAAAACGTCCCGATGTATTCGGAAGCCGAGGGATTGTACGTCTGTTATTTCCGGGTCGTGCTGCCGCCGTTCAAAAGATACATCGCCCGGGCGAGCTCGCGGGACTTCCTGCACTGGGAAAACGTCCAAACCATGGAGGTGATACACGAGGAGGCCCCGGCTCCGTTCGAGCAGTTTTACACGAATCAAACCGGCGTTTATTTCCGTGCCCCACACCTTTTCGTCGCGACTCCGGCCCGGTTTATGGAAGGGCGGCAGGTGCTGACCGAAGCCCAGGCGAAAGAGGCTCACGTCAATCCCGGCTATTTCAAGGATTGCAGCGACGCCGTACTGTTGACCTCGCGCGGCGGCAACCGGTACGACCGGACGTTTTTGGAGCCGCTCCTTCGACCGGGGATCGGCATTCAAAACTGGGTCTCGCGGACCAATTACCCCGCGTGCAACATCGTCCCGACGGGGGAGACGGAGATGTCGATTTACATCAACGCGAATTACGCGACACCCGACGCGGAATTGCGGCGGTATACGCTGCGGTTAGACGGGTTCGCCTCGTTGCATGCTCCCTACGAGGGGGGAACGTTTTTGAGCAAGCCGCTGAAATTTTCCGGCCAAAAACTTTCGCTCAACTTTTCGACCTCGGCGGCGGGCGGGCTTCGCGTTCAACTGGAGCGGCCGGACGGGACACCGCTGCCCGGGTTCGCGTTGGTCGATTGCCAGGAAATCATCGGCAACGAAATCGGCCGCGAAGTTCGTTGGAAAAACGGTTCCGACGTTTCCGCTTTGGCCGGAGTGCCGATCCGACTCCGCATCGAAATGAAGGACGCCGATTTGTTTTCGTTGCGATTCGAGTAAAATACATGAAAGGTTCTCGCGGGCGGTCGCCTTGATTCGCCCACGTTTTTGCCAAAAAACCCGCGATCGTCATTTCGAGCGGAGCGAGAAATCTCACCCTCGCCGGAAGACCGGGAATTCAATCTTGCTCGCGAAGATGAGATTTCTCCTTGCGCTGCGCTTCACTCGAAATGACGAAAAATCCTTACGGCTGAAATGTCGCTCATATTCGAACGAGCATAACCGACTCGAAATATACCATGCGTTTGCAATACGGGATCGCCTTCAATCTCGTCTTTATCGTCTGCCTCTCCGCGTTCATGCTCGGGATGGGGACCACCAATTTTTTCCTCCCGGTTCTCGTCTTTTGCGCCGCCGCGGCGAGCCTCTACTTCGCGGACATCAAGGGGACGATCCGGCTCAATCGCTGGACGAGCAACGCCTTGATCCTGCTGATCGTTTTTCTTTCTTTCGGCTACTTAAGCTGGAACCGGACGGAAGATCTCGCCTTGGGGATCGCCCGGCTGTTGCAACTTGTTCAAATCGTCGTCCTTTTCCAGGAAAAAAATTACCGAAACCGTTGGCACCTTCTCCTGATTTCCTTTCTTCAGATCGTCGTCGCCTCGGCGTTCCAGCAGAGCCTGGTTTTCGGCTTGTTGCTGCTTGTTTATGTTTTCGCCAACATGAGTGCCTTGACACTCATGTTTTTGCACGAGGAAAACGCCTATTTCAAACAGCATTCCTTCGCACGAAGCCTCGGTTTTTTTCAATGGTCGGAATTTCGTGAGCGGCAGAGCTTGACCCGGCTTTTGAAAATCATTCTCGCGACGTTCGTCGTCGGTCCCCTTTCGTTGATCCTGTTTTACCGGGAATCCGATTCGCGGACGGGAAAAGGAAAAAACAAAAACCGTCCTCATGACGCGAAACAGCGGATTCTGGCGGCGTTCTCCCCCCTCTCGGAAAGCGTTTCCGGCTCGCATTGGGAGACCGCCGCCGTCTTTGATGAGAAAAACGACACCGGTTTATGGGAGGATCGCCGGGACACGGAAGAGTCGAATTCTTTTTCCGAGTCGGTTCTCTCGGCGGAAATGTTTCGGGAATATCCGGCGAAAAGCCGGGCAACGAAATCCTTGAAATGGCCGTCTCTTTTTTCTCCGGCCGTTTTTTCCGGCGGAACGAACCGACAAACAGGCTTGATCGGCGGGCAACGCGAACTGTTTTTCCGGCTCGGCAACACCGCGATCCTGTCGTTGGTTTTCGGAGCGATCCTCTTCCTGCTTATACCACGCTTCGGGGGCTTCGAAATCTTCGGATACCGTGTCACCCTTGAACACTGGGGCGCCGAGGAACGCTCCGGAATAGGAATCGCTTCCGTCGGTTTTACGGAAGAAATCCGACTCGGTTCGGTCGGCAACGTGATTCAAAACGGCGAGAAAACACTCTCTGTTCAATTCCTGAGCCAGGGAATCCGCGAATCGGATTCGCGCGATGAGATTGAGCGCCGGCTCCAAAACCCGCCGGTCCCTTACACGGAAATGGAAGGAAAATTTTTCTACCTCCGGGGAGTAACGGTCGAACGGTATCTCGACGGTCGCTGGTCGCACGAAGAGGATCGGGAAAGAATTTCATCCTGGGAACGACGCTCCAGATATCGTGAAAGATACATCCGTCTCCAGGCGTATAATATCGAAAGGGTGTTTTTCGAGGAAGCGACCGATCTTGTTTCTTTGGATGTCCGGACACAAAAACTCGATTCGCCGGTCCTGTTTACCGTTTGGCCTTTTTACTTGCCCGCGGACGGCGAAAACCCCATTGTACTCTTTCCAAACCGCATTGAAGTGCCGAGGGATTATGCCTTGTTACGGAAAGAATACGAAAACACGTTTTATACGACCGCCTTTCAAAACGGCGAACAAACCGATCTGATCCCGAGCGAAAGAATCCGCGACACATCCGAATACTTGCTCATTTCCAAAACGAAGCTTCCCTCGCTGGTCGCGCTCGCCCAAAAATGGGACGATGAGTCCGGCCTGCCGAAAACCGATCTTTACGCGAGAGCCAAAAATTTGGAGCAACGTCTGTTTCTCAGCGAACATTTTCAATACCGACTGGGGGGGATCGCTCGGGATCTGGCAATTGATCCCTTGGAGGATTTCGTCGGCAAGCATCCGCAAGGGCATTGCGAATATTTCGCCGGCACGCTCGCGATGATGCTCAGAGCGGTCAATATTCCCTCACGTGTTTGTCTCGGCTATAAGATTCTGGCCGAAGAAGGAAAAGAAAGCGAGTACGTCGTCCGGCAATCCGATGCGCACAGTTGGGTCGAAGCCCGTATCCCTCCTCCGTCCCTGCCCGAAAACCTCGCGGAAGGAAAATTCGCTTCGCATTGGACCAACGGCGGCTGGCTCCGGCTCGATCCGACGCCGCCGATTCGCAACCAGAACGTGGTTCAAAGAACCATCAGCGGTTTCACGAATTTGATAAGACGGATCCAGGAATCCTGGCGCCGGGATGTTTTGTTTATGGACGGGGAACGCCAATCGGAATTCGTCTACCAACCGCTCCGGGAATACTTCCAATACTTCAAACAAAACCTGATTCAATGGGAAGCTTGGAAGCAACTGGGAATTTTTCTGAAAGAGCATTGCCAAAACCTGTTGCATCGCATTCGTTCGGGAGATTGGCAAGCGGATGTTTACGCTCTCGTCCTATTTCTTGCCGTCGGTTGCGTTTTGGTCTATTGTTCGTTCCGTTTGGGGTTTCTTCGTCTTTTGAGAAGATTCTTTCCCGGGAACGACCAGAAAGAGGGGCGGCAGCTCCGACAGGCCTCGGTCGGGTTTTATCTCCGACTGGAGCGAATGCTCGCCAAAACCGGAATCGACAGAAAGTCGGAGGAAACCCAACGAGCCTTTGCAGGTCGGGCCGCTTCCCTGTTGGTTGCGCGTTTTGAAAAAACGGCGGAAATTCCTAACCCGCGAGATCGGGAGCACCTTTTGCAACGAAAAGCGGTCGCCTTGCCGCCGCCGGGCCAAAGCCTGGGCCGAATCGTCGATTCCTATTATCGGGTTCGCTTCGGTCAGGAATCGATTTCCAAAAGCGACCAGGACCGAATCGAAGAAGATTTGCACCGGATCAAGGCGTACCTTGCCGTCTGCTCCAAGTCCGGTTCGTAACATTCCCTGATCCTTACTGGTCTTACAAAAAATTTCGGATAGGGGCAGCAACCGGAAGCGTCAGCGCCCGGTTTTCCAAAACGAAAATGCGAGGCTAACCCGGCGCTTACGCTTCGGGCTGCTGTTTGCCGTGTTCGATTTTTTGTGTAAAGATCAATAACCCAAAAACCAAAACGCTTCGCCCATGTCGGATCCGAACCTTTTTCTCGATCACAGCCCGACCGAATTGCAATCGCTCTTTCGGGACGCGGAGATTCCGGCCTATCGGATCGCCCAGATTCGCGGCTGGTTGTTCGCCAAGAAAACCGACCGGATCGAAGCGATGAGTGATCTGTCGAAAACCTTGCGACGGTTTCTGGTCCGGGAATTCGGTTGGCCCCGGAACGACGGGGAAGAGCAATCGCCCGACCGGCCGGATGCCTCGCTCTTTTCCGGCCGGGTCAAAACGCAGACGGTTTCGCAAGACACGACGCAAAAGCTGCTGCTCGAATTCCCGGACCGCAACCAGATCGAATGCGTCCTGCTCCGGGACGACCGCAATCACCGGACCGGTTGCATCAGCACGCAGGTCGGCTGTGCGATGGGCTGCGTTTTTTGTGCCAGCGGGCTGGACGGGTTCGTCCGCAACCTTTCCCGAGGCGAAATCCTCGAACAGATTTTGCGGCTCAACCTCCGGCTTGAGAAAATCGAACGGCTCACGCATTTGGTGATCATGGGAACCGGCGAGCCGCTGCTCAACCTCGAAGCGTTGCTCCCGGCCTTGGACGATGCGATCGCGACCGACGGCCTCGACCTCAGTGCCCGCCGGATCACGATCTCGACCGTCGGAATTCCCAAGGGAATCGAGCGGTTGGCCCGTTGCGGACACCCTTACAAATTGGCCGTCTCCCTGCATGCCCCGAACGACGAGTTGCGGTCGCAGATCGTCCCGCAAAACCGTTTTTCCGGAATCGCGGAGATTCTCAAGGCGAGCGAGCTGTACTTCCGCGAATCAGGCCGTCGGGTTACTTTCGAGTATGTCCTGATTCGCGGGAAAAACGACCGGCCCGAACATGCCCGGGAGCTGGCCAGGCTGCTCGAAGGCCGGACCGCGATCGTCAACTTGATTCCGTTCAATCCGGTCCCGGAACTGCCGTTTGAAACCCCTTCGAGCACGACGACGCAGCGGTTTGTCGCGACCTTGCAATCCGCCGGCATTCAGGTCAAGGTCCGGTACCGTAAAGGAGATCGAATCGACGCCGCCTGCGGCCAACTCCGCCGCCGTTTCGCCGAAAATGGAAAATAACCCCCATTTAGCCGGTACCCCGCGTCTCCTTTACCAAACTACAAATAATCGCTAAAAAGCTCCCGGTTCGGGCGGGGGATCACCTGTTCGCTGACGAGGAGCCCCCGCTTGCGAACGGCATCGGACGCCGCTTGCACGGCGGCGGTCACATCGGAGACGGAGCCGGTCATCAGCAAGAGACCTTTGCCCCCCAGGGCCATTGCCAGATGCAGGCGGAAAAGAGTAACCCGGGCGGCCTTGCCGGCATAATCGGCGGCGACCAGGGCACTAACCGCTCCGAAGGTTTCGACGATGCCCAAGGCCCCGATTTCTCCCGGTGCGAGAACGACGGATTGTCCCAACGCCGGAAAAACCCCCTCGAACGCGTTGGCAACGGTCAGATGATCGATCACCGCATCGCCGCCGACCTGAATCGCGGTGCTCATGCCCGCTTCGACGTCGCTGATATTCCCGCCGATCACGATCAGGTATTTGCCGCTGCAAATCGTCCGGGCGATGAGCGTTTGCACTTGAGCGGCCTTGAGAATTTCATCCAGAACCCGATATCCGATCCCGATGCTGGAAAGCTCGATCGCTCCCACTGCTTTTCCCGTTGACATGGTTTGAATCCTTTCCGATTGAGAGGGGTTGGAAAATGCCGCCAAGGCCCGAATTTTACCCGATCCGCGGCCAACCGACAAGGAGAGAATTCCCGAGAAAGGCAAGCCGCCACTCTTCGCGACCGCAGGTCGCGGCTCTCCGTCCTCTATCCTCTGCCCTCTGCCTCAACAACAACGGTCGACGAAATCCCTCCCCGAGGGGTAAATTTGGCCGTCAGCTTCATCCGCCGAGGCTTAAGCAACGCAACCAAATCATCGAGAATCCGGTTGGTCACATTTTCGTAAAAGATCCCTTCGTTGCGGAATTTTTGGAGATAAAGCTTCAGGCTTTTCAGTTCGATGCACTTTTGATCGGGAACATACTCGAAAATAAGTGTCCCAAAATCAGGTTGCCCGGTTTTCGGACAAACGGAGGTAAACTCAGGACAGACGATTTCGATGGTGTAATCACGACCGGGATACTGATTATCAAAAACTTCTAGCATTTTTGCGAATAGGAAGAAGAAAAAGGGTCTTTACAGAGAGGGAAGGATTTCGTATCGTTCGCGATCATTTTACCCATCTTCCTCAAAGAGGACCAGACCCCCGCGATGAGTTTAGCCGAGCGGCGAAGACGCCGGTGCGCCTCGATCCCACGGATTTTTTAGCGTGAAAACCAGCACGGTTATTATCATATTCCTCATTTTTTTCCTCGGAATCGTCCTCTGCGGCTGCGGAACGACGAAATGGAGCGACACCTCCCGAACCGCGACCGAACAATTATTGCTCAGTTACGCGATCGATCACACTGTCGAGCAGCTCAATTTCCAAGTTCTTTCCGGAAAAAAGGTCTTCGTTTCGACCACGGCGATCGCGGCCGTGACCGACAATCAATACATCGGCACGGCCGTTCGTCAGCATATTGCTTCTTTCGGAGGGTTGATCTGCGATAAACAGGAGGACGCCGAATACATCGTCGAACTCCGCGCCGGGGCCGTCGGTACCGACCGCAACGACGTCATGGTCGGGATTCCGGCGATTACGGTTCCCGTCGTCACGACTTCGGGAACCTTGCCGCAAATTCCGGAAATTCCCTTCGTCAAAAAGACCGATCAAAGGGCCGTCGCCAAAATCGCGATCTTCGTTTACAACAAAGAGACGGGTCATCCGCTCTGGTGCTCGGGCAACCGGCAGAGCGAGAGCCGGGCCAAGGCGTGGTGGGTCTTCGGGGCCGGCCCGTTCAATCGCGGCAATATTTACGACGGCACGCAATTCGCCGGCAACCGGCTCTCCGAGATGGTCCCTTTCCCGAGCGGGGACACGGAATTGGAGCTCCCGCCGCCGTTGACCGCCGAACGACATTTTCTCGAACCGCCCAAGCCGGAAAAGACGGAAACAGCGGAGGCTCTCGCGGCGACCAATGCGGATCAACCGGCCGGGACACCGCCCGCACCGACGCCGGAATTGGCCGAAAAGGGAATCCCGGTCCCCGTTCTCCCCCCCTCTCCCCCTCCGCCACCATCCCAACGTCTCTCAACCTACGGCCGCCGCGCCCCGCTTGATCACAAATGAAGCGAGCTCGCTTTGATCAATCGCCCAATTTTCCCGGCCGCTTTCGCTCGCGAATACGCGAAAACACGCGATATCGATGAGGCCATCCGGTTCAGCGCCGTCGAAAAAAATCGCCAAACTGTCGTCGTAACAGACGGCAAAAACGGCAGTTGGTTTATCGAACAAGGGGGAAATACGATTCGACACCAGCCCCGCTTTCCTGTTATGGTTATCGACACCACCGGCGGCGGCGATGCCGACCGCGTCGCCGCCGCCGCCGTTCTCGTTTGCACCACACGCGTCCGCTTCGCCTTGGCCGCACTTCCTCAAAGCAACCGGAAAAGGAGGACGAAATGCCGCCCCAACCCGCGAAAACTCGATTTTTTCCCGAAAAATCATTCTCCCCTCATTGAACCAGTGCCTCGGCGCTTCTACTCCCCGCCCTCACCTGATTATCTTTCCCAAATCCCCCACAGAAAAACAAATATTTAAAATTTTGTGATTTTCTAAAAAAGGTTGTTGCAATTTTTCTTTGTCTCGGGTATTATGAGCTTATGGTGTTTGTTAATAGTGAGTATTACTATTGTTTTTTGATGGTAATTATGTAGACATCGACCTAAAATGACCCGATAATTGATATTCCGATACCCTGGGTGGCCACCACCCCAAATCGAGGAATTGTCGTTTTTTGCGAATTTTTCCTCAAAATGACGCTGTTTTTTTATTTTTCATTCCGCGTGGCCGCTCCTGAATTTATTCGTTGTTGTTGTTTTTATTTTTTCATTGTTCTTTCTAAAGAAGGAGTATTCTTATGAAAAGTAATGTCGCTCAAGGCAAGGTGAAGGGCTTCACGCTTGTCGAACTCTTGGTCGTTATCGCGATCATCGGTATCCTTATCGCCCTGCTGCTCCCGGCAGTGCAAGCGGCCCGCGAAGCGGCTCGCCGTATGCAGTGCTCGAACCACATGAAGCAGTTGGCTCTCGCCATCCATAACTTCCATGACGCCAAGAAAGGGCTCCCGCCGATCTGTGTCCACTCCGAGCGGGCCAGCTTCTTCCAACTGATCGGTCCCTACACCGAAACGAAGGCCGCCTACGAAGAAACGGAAGCGATGTATGCCGACAAGGAAATCATGCAATCTCTTATCGGAGATTTGGGCATGACCAAATTCCAGGATTTTGGGATTTCGCGATTCGGCAGCTGGGCTGTCCCTTTGAATAATTCGGTGATGGCCATCCTCGAAGCTCAAGGACAATTGGACAAAGCCCAGGAACTGGGAAAAGTCTCGATCTTCAAATGCCCGTCCCGCCGTAGCGGACTCGCGTTTGTGAAGGCGCCCGAATGGCCGTCGACTGCCTTTACCGGTACCACTAGGTTTGAAGGCGAGACAACCTGGCAGCCGGGCAACATCGTCAGAGGGACCGGGATGCTGGCCCTTGAAGTCGCTATTGGAATTCCGGCAGCCACGGCGGCGGCGAATCAGAATAACTATGGACAGAATGGACCGCTGGGCGATTATTGCGTCGTCGTAACGTGTAATGGTCCGTTCGACGGACAAACGGTCTATCCTTGGACTCCGTCCTTTGCGGCAGCGAGCATGGCGGGACTGCAATATGGTTTCGCTAACCCTAACACTACGACGGCCGCTGTCAATGAAGGGCGCTGGACTCTGTTCCACAGCGCTTGGGATGGACCGGGCTGGGATTTCAATAAGGATATGAAAGGAGCTCTTCGGGCTTCGCAGCCGAAGATTTTGCGGACCCAAAAAGATTTCGAAGACGTTCTTTACGGAACGTTTTGGAACCCGGATCCGGCCATCGCTGGTAAAGTCATCAACACCGGTTACAAGGAATCTCCCGGCGATGCCGACGATGTCGACATGGATCCGGTTTGGGACGCCTTGAAGGTCCGGTTGGGCACGACTTCCACGACCGCGGCTTACAGCTATCTGGAACGGATGGACCTCACGGCTTGGTCGCCGCGCGACACATTCTCTTGGATGGCCGATGGAACCTCGAAAACCATCGTGCTCGGCGAAAAACACATCCCGACCAGCACGGTTGGAAAGTGCACCTCCTATTACAGTGCTTGGGACTGCTCGATTTCCTACGCCTACCATGGTGGTCGCCATGCCGCCATCGCGCGTTTGTGCCACCAGGATGTCATTAAACGCAACATTTCCGGTCGTGACACCGTTCCGAACACGTTGTCGACCAGGGTTTGGTTGACCGGCGGTCAGTTGATCGCACGTGGTCCGAAAGAATTCAACTCGTTTGGGCGTTATGGAACGAACACCGACCCGAACGTGCCCACTGCCGGTCAGACGTTGGGTAACATTCGATTTGCGTTCGGTTCGGCGCACACGGCCGGAACCGTTCACTTCGGTTTGGGTGACGGCTCCGTCCAACAGGCGGGACCGGGAACCGACCCTGCGCTTCTCCAGCAATTGGCCGACTGCCGCGACGGTAGTGGCCCGGCGCTGCCGTAAGAATCGCCTCAGGTTTTCGTTTGAATGTTAGATGTTTAATAAAAGAGCCGACGGCTTAGGCCGTCGGAGTGAAGGCCGTTCAAACCGCAAGGTTCGAACGGCCTTCTTTTTTTTTCGATTCGCCGCCCGACTCCCCTCCCAGGCTTCCCACAACACCGCTTACGGTATATAGTGAGTGCTCGCTTCCCAACCGCCCCTTACAGCCTACAGTCTATAGCCTACAGCCTTTAAAACATGTTTATCAACCTCCTGCAATCCCGCTTCAAAACCGCCCTGCAAGGTTGGATCGACGATCCCCAAGCCGCGCTCGATCTGATTCGTCCCTCGCAAGACCCGAAATTCGGCGACTTCCAGGCGAACCTCGCCATGCCGCTCGGCAAACAGCTCGGACGCCCCCCACGCGAGATCGCCGCCGAAATCCTCAAGCGGCTCGAAATTGACGACCTCTGCACCGAGCCGGAGATCGCCGGTCCCGGCTTCATCAACCTGCGGCTGCGCGAGAACGTCCTCGCCGAATTCGTCCAAAAAGCGCTCGCCGACCGCGACCGCCTCGCCGTTCCGCTCCTCGGCCAAGCCGAAAAAAAACGGATTTTGGTCGATTACTCCGCCCCGAATGTCGCCAAGGCGATGCATGTCGGTCACATCCGCTCGACCGTGATCGGCAATGCTCTCGCCCGCATTTTGAAATTCCTCGGCCATGAGGTGATCACCGACAACCACATCGGCGATTGGGGGACGCAGTTCGGCATGATCATTTACGGCTACCGTCATTTCCTTGACCGAACGGCCTACGAAGCGAACCCGGTCCTCGAACTTTCGCGGCTGTACCGCGAGGTCCGCCGCCGGGTCGACGAGCCCGGCTCGACTCTCGGCCCGCTCGTCCTCGAAGAAACCGCGAAACTGCACCACGGCGATCCCGAAAACCTCGCCCTTTGGAACGAGTTCGTCCCCGTTTGCATGCAGGAAATCGACCGGATGTACAAACGGCTCGACATTCGCTTCGATCACACGCTCGGGGAAAGTTTTTACCAGCCGATGCTCGCTCCGCTCGTCGAAGAACTGCTGCAAAACGGGACCGCCCGGGAAACCGAAGGGGCCGTCGGCGTTTTTCTCGAAGGGGAAGAGGTCCCGATGCTCATTCGCAAAAAGGACGGGGCGTTCCTTTACTCGACGACCGATTGGGCAACGATCCGCTACCGGATACGGGAATTCCGGCCCAATACGATTTTGTACGTCGTCGATTTCCGGCAGTCGCACCATTTCCAGCAGCTGTTCACAGCGGCCGAAAAAACGGAAGCCCACCCGCCGGAGCTGGTCCACGTCAAATTCGGGACGGTGCTCGGGGACGACGGCAAGGCGTTCAAGACCCGCTCCGGAGACACCGTCGGTTTGGAATCGCTTCTGGACGAAGCCGAACACAGAGCCCTGCAAATCGTCGCGACCAACGACGACGCGAAGCCGCTCGAAGCCGGCCGGTTGACCGAAGCCGAACGCCGCGAAACGGCGCGGCGGATCGGCATCGGGGCGCTGATTTACGCCGATCTGTCGCAGAACCGGGAAAGCGATTACGTCTTCAGTTTCGACAAAATGCTGGCGATGAACGGCAACACGGCGACATACATGCAGTACGCCTATGCCCGAGTGCAAAGCATTTTCGGCAAGGGGAATTGTGATCCGGAAACCTTGCGCGATATGAAAGAGCCGATTCGGTTGAACGATCCGCCGGAGCGGGCACTGGCGCTGGAGTTGTTGAAATTCGACGAGGCTCTCGAATCGGCGGTCCGGGATTACCGGCCGAACCAGTTGACGGCCTATCTTTTCGAGTTGGCGAACCGCTATTCGACGTTTTTCGAGCATTGCCCGGTCTTACGGGCGGAAAGCGAATCGGTCAAGACCGACCGGTTGCGGCTTTGCGATCTGACGGCCCGAACGATCCGCAAAGGCTTGGAGCTTCTCGGCATCCAAACCGTCGAACGGATGTAACACCGTCCCCTCGTTTAGCCGAGCGGCGCAGACGCCGGAGCCAATCCCAAAAAGAAAAACCCCCTTGAAACGAGTTGGTCTCAAGGGGGCGATTTCGACTTTTTTCGGAGCGGAGGGCAAGGGAGTCGAACCCTCAACCGGTTACCCGGCAACTGATTTCGAGTCAGCCTGCTAACCATTCGCGTACCCTCCCCGGATACGGCGTATCGACCGCTAGTGTA
>JAVBSX010000207.1:0-3234 GCA_031556455.1 Thermoguttaceae bacterium | reverse complement strand
GGCGTGATGCAAAAATCGATCTTCCGCTTTCCAGGACGAATTGAACAACACGTCGTAATAGGACGGATAATCGTAAATGTTGCCTTCGATCGAAACGGTGTTTGACATTCGGGATAGAAAAGGAAACTGAGGCTTTTACTGATCTTTACGTAAAAAATCGAACGCGGCAAACAGCAGCCCGAAGCGTCAGCGCCGGGTTTGCCTCGCGTTTCCGTATTGGACAACCGGGCGCTGACGCTTCCGGCTGCTGCCCAACTCCGAAACTTTTTGTAAAGATCAGTAAACCGTTTTTTCTCGCGATAAGCGGGAATATTTGATCTTGTCCGATTTTGGAAAAAAAAGTAAGATACGCGATTCAGAAAAACGGGCCACATTTCGCGGCATTTTTTTCGTATTTTACCCAATTTGCACATTCAGCCGGCAATGATATACGAAGAGCGATTTATTTTTTCCCCGGTCCGGTTCCCCGAAGGGCAATGGGACCCGCTGCAAATCCCTTTTGCCTTTGAAAACGTCGACTTTTACACCGACGACGGGGTCCGGTTGCACGGTTGGTTGATTCCGCACGAAAATCCCGAAGCCCACGTTCTTTACTGTCACGGCAATGCGGGCAACCTGACCCATCGCATTTCGGCGGTCGAGGCCTTTCGCAAAGAGCTCAAGGCGACCGTTTTCATTTTCGACTATCGCGGTTTCGGGCGAAGCGAAGGAACCCCGACCCAACGCGGTCTGTATCACGACGCTTACGCCGCGAGAGACAAATTTCTCGAACTATGCAAGCTCAAACCGGAAGAACTGCTCCTTTTCGGCCGTTCGATCGGGGCGGCTCTCGCCTTGGACCTGGGGATCGACCGGACGCCGAAAGGGTTGGTTTTGGAAAGCGCTTTTACCAGCCTTTCGCAATTGCCTTCGTTCCGCATCCCGCTGATTCCGCTGCATTGGCTGATTCGTTCGCGTTTCGAAACGGTCGAAAAAATCAGGCAGTACCACGGCCCGCTGATTATCAACCATTGCGATCGTTCGGGGATGGTCCCGATCGAGCACGCACAGCGACTTTACCTCGCGGCGACCCGGGCCAAGCCGAAATATCTCTGCACCGACCCGTCGCGGTTTTTTTCGTTGCTCAACGAAGAAGTGCTGTTTCGGGTGTAGTTCGGCAGTGCAGCGATTCTCAACTAACCTTCATAGCCCGAGCGTCATTTCGAGCGAAGCGAGAAATCTCACCCTTGCCGAAAGGGTCGAAATTCATCCGCACTCGCGAGGGTGAGATTTCTCCCTACGCGTTGCTTCGGTCGAAATGACGAGAACAAAGGTTACTCTTACTCCCGGATCATGTCGAACACCGTTCCGCCGGGCGGGGTCATCGGCAAGACGTGCTCCTGGTACGGCACCAACACGTCGAGCAGGAACGGCTTTTCGCTCTTGAGCATCTTTTGAATCGCCCCGGGCAGTTCCTCTTTTTTGGAGACGTGCAGCGCTTCCCAGCCGTACCCTTTCGCGATCGTCACGAAATCGGGATACCGCGTTTCGGGACCGATACCGACCCCTTTGCCGAATGCTTCCGGATGGTCGATCGGTCCCAAATAGGTGTGCGCCCGGTTCGAAGCGTGAAACCGGTCCTCCCATTGAACCACCATCCCGAGATGTTGGTTGTTCAACAGCATCACCTTGACCGGAATCTTTTCGCAGAAACAGGTGCCCATCTCCTGAATATTCATTTGAAAGCTCCCGTCCCCGTCGATGTCGATCACGTTTTTCTCCGGGCAGGCGACCTTGGCTCCCATCGCGGCGGGCAGGCCGAACCCCATCGTTCCGAGCCCTCCGCTCGACAAAAACGTCCGGGGCGTTTTGAACCCGTAAAATTGTGAGGTCCACATTTGGTGCTGGCCCACGCCGGTACAGATGATCGCGCCCGAATCCTTCGTCGCCTTCCAAAGTTCCCGGATCGCCTCCTGGGCGAGGATGTTCGGCGAATTTTGAAACTTGAGCGGCATGTCCGCCTTCCATTGTTCGATCCGCCGGGTCCAATCGGACAGGTCGGCTTTCGGGGCCGCGACGATCTTGTTCAGTTCCGTGAGAAAAGACTTCGCGTCGGACACGATCGAAATGTTGCTCGCACGGACCTTGTTAACCTCCGAAGGGTCGATATCGACATGCACGACCGTCGCGTTTTTCGCGAACTCGGAGATTTTTCCGGTCACCCGATCGCTGAAGCGGGTCCCGATCGCGACCAGCAAATCACAATCGTGAACGGCGTGATTCGCGTAGGCGGTCCCGTGCATGCCGAGCATACCGAGGCTCAGCCGGTGCTCTCGCGGAAACGCGGACATCGCGGTCAAGGTCGTCGTCGTCGGGATGCCGGTTTTTTCGACCAACTTGAACAATTCGGCAGCCGCGTTCGCGGTAATCACACCGCCGCCGGCGCAAAAGACCGGCCGTTTCGCGTTCAAAATCGCGGCGGCCGTCTTCTCGATATCCGACTTGGACGCGTGCGGCAGCGACCCGTCGTACCCGGGCAGTTGCATCGGCTGTTCGAAATCCGGCACGATTTGGGTCGTCTGCACGTCCTTCGGAATGTCGACGAGCACCGGTCCCGGCCGGCCGGAGGTCGCGAGATAAATCGCTTCCCGCATGATCCGCGCCAGATCGTTGACATCGGTCACCAAATAATGGTGTTTCGTAATGCCGCGACAGACCTCGACCATCGGCGTTTCCTGAAAAGCGTCGCTCCCGATCGACGGAACGGTCACCTGCCCGGTAATGATTAGCATCGGAATGCTGTCCATTTTCGCGTCGGCGATCGGCGTCAAGAGATTGGTCGCTCCCGGGCCGCTCGTCGCCATACAGACGCCGAGCTTGCCCGTTGCCCGGGCGTACCCCTGGGCCGCGAAGCCGCCCCCTTGCTCATGCCGGGGAAGAATGCCGCGAATCTTGTCCCGAAACCGGGTCAGCGCCTGGTGCAGCGGCATGCTGAAACCGCCCGGATAGGCGAAAATAACCTCGACCCCGGCGTTGACGAGCGATTGAACGACGACGTCGGCGCCGTTCATGTTTTTCAACATCGGTTCGATCTTCGGGGCAGAGGCGGTTTTATTCGGACGGGACACGATTGACTCCTTTTCGAGTTTGAGTAAAAACTAGAGAAACGGAAAAGTAAAACACCCCATTTTACGCCAAAAGGAGAAAATAAAAAGGGGACGGCCTTCCCGCGTATGATTGGGGTGCGCGCAAGTT
>JAVBSX010000043.1:0-10615 GCA_031556455.1 Thermoguttaceae bacterium | reverse complement strand
TAGCCGTTCATCTCCAAATACGAAAACAGTCCGTCCGTGCAAATCGTGCTGCCCGGTTCGATCATCTCCTTGATAAAACCGTGAAGGCTGTCGCGGCTTGTATCAGGGATACGCCGCATCCGGATGCGACCGATCTTGTTTGGCGGGAGATGCGGCAGCGTTGCGGCGACTACCTCGTCGGCGACCGGTTTGATCGGCTCGGTTTCCCGGGCTGTGGTTTCGCCCTCGCGAAGCCCGGTGACGTAGCGGAGCGCCCCGGCGACCGATTCCGAGACGAGCTCGTTCTCGACGCCCCAGGAAAAGATTCTTGTAACGCTTGTTGTTCGGCGATTGGCCTCATTTCGACAGAGTCCGGATTCAACAAATTTTTCCCTGGCTTTTTTCAGGGCAAGGGGGCCGAATTTGGCAACGGGGAGATCTCCGAATAGGTCGAGAAGCGGCGGAGTGACGCAATCTCGAAAAAACCGATAACTCCCTGTGGGGCGTCCGTTTTTTACATAACGAGATTCCGCCCAGTCTAAAAACTTTACGACCAGTGCCGCAACCGTGACATCCTCGGGGGGGGGGTGAAAATCAATCGCGTCCGTTTGTGTATCCGCCTTGGCAAGCTCGCGCAGAAATTCGGCATAAGCTGCGCGGGATTCCGAGGATTTGTACCTGCCTGGAAAGTAGGTTCGTCTTGGCTTTCCGTTGACCCGGATTTCGGCAAATCCGAGATCACGGACTGTGTGCTTTCGATACTTCGGAATCCTCGTCATTTTGCGGCTCTGTGTTGGCGTTTTTTGTCAAATGCGGACACGTGTCCGCATTTTGGCATTTTATCAGAACCGGACAAGAAAGTCAAAAACCCCGTCAAACCTTACGATTTACGGGGTTTCCGTAGTGGGCGATACGGGACTCGAACCTGTGACCCCTAGCTTGTCGAGCTAGTGCTCTAACCAAACTGAGCTAATCGCCCTCTTAATTTCCAAAATCTTCGACTTGCCAAGTACCGCCCCCCTTTCGGCAAGATCGGCCAATGCCAAGACACCCGCTTAAGTTTCATAAGAAAGATATCCCCCTCAAACTCAAGCCGCAACCAGTTTCGCATAAATAGAACAGTTCGTCAAGGAGGGCAAGAGAACTGCAAAGTTTAAAAGGTTCATCGGGGAAGTGAGTACCTTGGAATACAATCGTTTGAGTAGAGTACGGTATTTTCCGGAAAAAGAATGATTTTCGACTCAAAATCCTTTTTAACAAACCCAAGTGTGGTTGTCCAAGGTGTTTCACCTGCTGTGAAAACGTCGGAATCGGACTCGAATTCGGGAGTAATTTTGGAAAACGGCAATATCGATGCCAAAAAATCGATTGATGAATCGGCTCGCGAAGAATAAAAATCGATGAAATGACGCCGTTCACGCAGGCGTCGCCGAGGCCGGAAACGTAGGCGTTGCGCGTCGTCGCCATGTTGCTCGCCCAGCCGACATCGAGCGCGCGGGCCGCGCCGCTTGGGTAGTGGGCGTTCGGCCCGGTGATCGTCGCCTCTTCGCGCGTGTCGACTTGCAGCTTGCCGAGATTGGCTGACAGCCGGTTGTTGTAAGCCACCATGTTCGTCACCGAATTCTTCGCCGAGTTGATCTGAATATCGAGCGACGGGTCGGCCACGGCGGCCGCGATCAGCTTGCGTGTTGCTTGCGGTTGAGCGGTTTGTGTGCACCCAGTGTATTTGAAGGCTCGATGAACAAGGTTCGGTTTTTGGAATACGTTCAAAAAGTTCTCGTTCCGCAATTGAATCGCGGCGACATTTTGGTGATGGACAATTTGCAATCGCACAAGAATCCGGAGGCACGCCGATGTTTACGGGATGCGGGCATTCCTGTTTTGTATCTTCCGCCGTACAGTCTGGACTTCAATCCGATAGAAATGTGTTTTTCAAAAATCAAAGGTCTCCTTCGCAAGGAGAAGATACGCCAGGTCGGTTTGTTACACGAATTTTTTCTCTCCGTGGGACAATTCATTTCGCCCCACGAAAGCCGAAGTTACTTCAAGCACGCCAACTATCCCGTCCACACTAATCATTGAACCGCTCTAGTGTTGAGATTTTTGCGGCACTTCCGGTCAACCTTCCGAGGTCGTCGGGCCGAGGTCGGAGGGGGCCGGTTTGCCGGTGATCGAGCGGCCGGAGTTGGACGTGTGCGTAAACCGGGGGCGGGGCCGCGGCAAGGGCGCTTCCGTTTCGGAAACGACGGAATGCGACACCTCGCTACGCTGTCGGGTATGTTGCGGTTTTGCGGAAGAATGGGGTGTTTGTGCAGATTGCGATGATTGGTGCGAGTGCGAAGTGCGAATCGGCACGGTTTGCGGCACATAACCGGGAATCATTCCGCCTGCGGTCGCGATTCCAACATCATGCCCGAAGTAAACTTTGCGGGCCTCTTCGTTCGCGAGGACCTCTTCCGGCGTTCCGTGACACAAAACCTGTCCGGACCGAATCACGTAACTACGATGCGTGATTTGCAGTGTTTCGCGGACCTGATGGTCGGTGATCAGGATCGAAATTCCCTCTTGGGAGAGTTGGCGGACGATTTCCTGAATGCTGTGTACCGTAATTGGGTCGATGTTGGCGAACGGTTCGTCCAAAAGAATGATTTTTGGATCAGAAACCAAAGCACGGGCGATTTCGAGCCGACGGCGTTCCCCGCCTGAGAGCCCGCCGGACGCCCCGCCGCTTCCGGCGAGATTTTTGCGGATGTGCGTCAATTTGAACTTTTCCAACAGTTCGTCGCAGCGGGCGAGCCGGGTTTTGCGGTCCATTCCGAGCAGTTCCATGATGCCGAGCAGGTTGTCTTGCACCGTCAGATTGGAAAAAACGCTCTTATCTTGCGGCAAATAACCCATTCCACCTTCCTTGGACCGGCGGTACATCGGCCAGTTGGTCACATCTTTCCCGTTGAGAAAGACGACCCCGCCGTTGGTGTCGATCATCCCGCAGGTCATTCGAAAACTCGTTGTTTTTCCGGCTCCATTAGGCCCGAGCAAACCGACGATCTCCCCCTGATTGACATGAAAGCTGACGCCGTCGACGACCCGACGTTGACCATAAATCTTGATCAGCCCGTCGACTTTGAGGATCAGCGGGGAAATGAAATAAGGCTCCGTGTTTGTCTCGGACGAGGCGGAAAATTTGTGTCGGTTCACGGTTTTCTTCCTTGAAATTGAGGACTTGAAATGAGAATCGGGATCGAATCATAGGAATTTTCCCCGAAACGGTCAAGGGGAAATTTCCCGCAAGCCGCAAAGTTTACCGATTCGTAACAATCCGAAAGTCCGGTTGTAGGCTTCGTATTGACTGTAACAAAAGTGCACTCGGGGTTTCGGAAAAACCGCTATTTTGGGGCGAGAACACAAAACCTTGATGTTCGTTTTATTCGATATTATCGTTGCATCGATGAGAATGCTCGGTTTCAGTTTTATACCGTAGCCGGTATGGGCGGTAGGCTTCGCCCTCTGTCAAACCGCGGCCTCGTTGGGCCGCTACCGTTTTGAAGACGGGAATTCTCAACCGGCTTGAGGATATTGTCATCAATCGGAATGATCAGGAGAATCCGACGAATAGTCGGCGACTTTTTCTTTTTTAATGGAGTTTTGAAATGAAGAAACGGTTTTTTCTTTCGCTTTTCGGAGCGATGCACATCATTTTGGGGGGTACTTTGCTGTCGCCTGTCGCGGCCCAGCAAGGCAATTTGGCGTATTTCGTCCAACCGAACGCGCAGGATTCGCAAAAGGCGCAAACTCCGGCCTCGCTCAACCAGATCGAACAGGTTGCCTACGCCGCCTACGCTTCGCAGCAACAGCCATACATTCCGAGCGTTCCGATCCAGGCACCGCCTCCGGAAATGCAACCGAACCCGCCGGTTTACGCTCAGGCCGTTCCCACTTATCCGGAAAAATCGCTTGAGCAGCTTTCCGCCGAAATCGCGGCCTTGAGGAAGGAAATCGCCAAGAAATCGGACAAACCGGACCCGAAAAAAGGGTTTACCGCCCCGAAATTCGGCGGCCGTATTTTTATCGACAGCGTCAACGTCGCGAACCAGAACGATGACAGCGTTGCCGCTTATGGGAAGGACGCGACTCATGGTTACAACAATTTCGGTTTTCGCGAAGCCCGGTTGACGGCGACGGGAACCGGCTATGATTTTCTCGATTACAAGTTCGAGGTCGGATTTGAAAATTGGGGAACGGCAGCGCAAGGGGCACGCGGAAACGTCAGTTTCAAAGACATGTTTCTCGGAATTCAGCACGTCCCGGTTCTGGAATATGTCCGGATCGGCAACCAATATGTCGAAGACGGCGGTTCGGAAATCACCAACGGCACGACCAACTACACGTTCATGGAAATGCCGTCCCCGGCCGGCGATCAGTTTACCTCCCGACGGTTGGGGATCAGTTCCCGGCACCTTTTCGCCCAGGATCGCGGTCGGTTGTTCCTCGGAGCCTACGGCGGCCGAAATGTTTCCGAGGAGCATCGATCCCAACACGACATCCAGGGGATCACGCTCAACGCCCGATTGACCTATGCTCCGATGTACACACAGGAAGGGCGTTGCCTTTTCCTCTTCGGCGGATACTACAACTACACCAATTTGGATAATGACATACAGGTCCGCAATCGGGTTCGACCGGGAACGTTCGATGTCGGCTTGGATGTGCTCGATTCCGGCAATTTTTTCGCCAAGGATTACCAAAAAGCTGGTTTCGAAGTTGTTTACCAGAACAACGGTTTCTGCGTGCAAACCGATTGGTTCCTGCAACATTACACGGATGTCGTGGGGACCGCGACGCAATTCCTCGATCCGGGGAGTAACAATACTTCCTACGGCGGATTCGTGATGATCCGCCAGTTCCTGACACCGGGCGACTACCGCAAGTACTCGAAAGAAGGCGCTTGCTGGGGAGCTCCCGTCGTCAGCCGTCCGTTCATGTTCTACCAACGCGGTTCGCTCAATTGCATGCGGGGACCGGGGGCGTGGGAAATCGCCGGCGTCTACGGGTTCATGAACAACGACGATTTCGTCGGGCCGACGAATGCGGCAGCAACCCCGCGTTACGGAACCGATCACGAAATCGGATTGGCGTTGAATTGGTACTGGAATCCGCAACTGAAGTGGTGCTTGAACTACATTCACCAGATTTCGGACATCAGCGTCGGCTCGACCGCCAGCGGCAACTTGAAAACCTACAAACCGCAAACCGACATCGTCGCCCTTTCCTGCCGGTTTAATTTCTAGGGAGGGACCGAAAGAATCGCGAGAATAACGCAACACAATCCCAGGCCAGGATTCCGAAATTCGTTTCGGATCGTCTTGGGATTGTGTTTTTTGGGGAAGACCGGAGAAAAATTACGATATTCAGAACGAGACGGCTGTTTTTGAATACCCAATGAGATATAATGTAGTTGTATTATCTATTGAATCGATCTTACTTACATTCGAAACCCGTTCTGAGGAAAACGCGCCGGGAACATGAAATACGTTCATGATTGAAGGATTTTGGATCAAAAATTACGGTCCGCTCAAAAGCATTGCCTTGGGGACCTGCCATTTGCAGACGCTTGTGTTCGACGACGAGGAATCGGCGTCGATCGACTACCGTTTGGGTCCGGTTACGCTGATCGTCGGCAAAAGCGACGTTGGAAAATCCTCGCTGATGGACGCTTTTCACTTTCTCGCCGATTCTCTTGCCGTGGGAATCGAAGATGCCTGTCTCAAACGGGGCGGATACCAGGCGATCTGCAACCAATCCTCGGAAGGTCCGATCTCGATCGGCGTCAATTTCCGGGTTCCCGGTCAGCCAACGCCGATCACGTATGCCGTCAACATCAGTGCAACCAGGAACAACACGCCCAAGATCGATACCGAAGCGCTCGTTTATCGTTCCAGCGAACCGGGCGGAGCCAGTGCACCGGTCATGCTGCTTCAAAATTTTCCCAAAATCATCAAACACGTCGTCGCCCGGGAAAAAACGACCCCTTTGCAGATCAATACGGTCAAGCAAACCGATTCCCGGCATTTGGGATTGAGCGCTCTGGGAACTTTCCGGGACGACTACCCGGACGCCGCGCTCTTGAAATCATACCTGGAAAACTGGTACCTCAGCTGTTACACCCCTCACGATGCCTGGGGACTTTCTCCGGTCGTTCCGCAAAAGCACTTGCACCGCCGCGGAGACACCCTGGTCGGCTGCGTCCGGGAAATGGAGACGAAGCATCGCGAGAATTTCCAACGGATTCTCGATCGGGTCGTCGAAAAATTGCCCGGTGTCGAAGGGTTGACGTTGGAAAAAACCGAAAGCGGCCGACTCCTGCTGTTTTTCCGCGTCAAGGATTGCCCCGAGCCGCTCTCGGCCCAGCGCATGTCCGACGGGCTCCTTCGGCTTTTCGCGCACCTGTTGCTTCTCGAAGACACCCAACCCTCTCCTTTCGTCGGAATGGAAGAGCCGGAAAACGGGCTCGATCAAAACCTGCTCGATATGTACATCGAATCGCTGATCCGACAGGTCGTCGAACAAAGGAAAACACAATTTTTCATTACGACGCATTCGCCGAATCTGGTCGACCGGGTACGGCCGGAAAGCGTTTGGCTTTTTGAAAGAGACGGCGGTGAGATCGTCGTCCGCCGGGCGAGCGACGACCCCGAAATCCGCCAGATCATGAGTTCCCAGCACCCTCTTCCCGAAGACTGGTTCAGCGGCGGCGATTTCATGTCGATGTAGGGGCAAGGCGACGAGTACGAATCCTTTCCGGCTTTTGTTCGAGAATGATGCAAGTACCTCAAACGGAAGGGATCAAATACGCCGGCTCCAAACTCAAATTGCTGCCGCCTATTCTGAATTTGATCGCCCGAACGGGAGCCCATACGGTGTTGGACGGGTTTTCCGGCTCGACCCGGGTCGCCCAAGCCTTGGCCCGATCGGGATATCAGGTCCTCGCCAACGACCGGGCCGTCTGGTCGAAGATTCTCGGCACCTGTTATCTGAAAAACCGAAAGCCGCCGCAAGAATACGCCGCTCTGATCGAGCATCTCAACGCCGCTGCGCCCCTTGACGGCTGGTTTTCCGAGCATTACGGCGGCCTGCCCGGCGAGGGAACGTCGGTTCAAGCCGACGGGCTCAAAAGGCCTTGGCAGCTGCACAACACGCGAAAGCTCGACGGAATCCGCGAGGAGATCGACCGACTGAAGCTGGAGGAGGTCGACAAAGCGGTCGCTCTCACGAGCCTGATGCTTGCTCTTGACGAGGTTGACAGCACGCTGGGACATTTCGTTTCGTATTTGGCCGATTGGTCGCCGCGCTCTTACAAGCCGCTGCGATTGAAGATTCCGCACGTTTTTGTGTCCGAGGAGCAACATACGGTTGTACAAGGTGATATTTTCGAGGCGATCCGGGGCCGAACGTTCGATTTGGCGTATTTCGACCCTCCTTACGGTTCGAATAACGAAAAGATGCCGCCGTCCCGTGTCCGTTACAGCTCGTATTATCACCTTTGGACGAGTGTTTGTCTGAACGACAAACCGCGACTGTTCGGCAAGGCGAAGCGGCGGGCCGACACTTCGGATCACGTCTCCCAATCGGTGTTCGAGGAGTTTCGGCGAGGGGAAGGCGGCCGATTTCTCGCGGTCGAGGCGATCGAGCGGCTGATCCGCGAGGTTGATTCGAAATACGTCCTTTTATCTTACGGCAGCGGCGGCCGGGCGACGGCCGAGGAGCTTGCGGAGGTGCTTCGGGAGAATGGCCGCCTTTTGGAAACGGTTGAAATCGATTATAAAAGAAATATTATGTCGGAAATGAAATGGACGAACCGCTGGGTTCGCGATGCCGCAGAGCCGAACCGCGAATTCTTGTTATTGCTGGAAAAGTAGGTTAAAATGCATTCGTTGACGTGGATTTTGGGGCTCGGCTTTTTCGGCGGGCTTGGCACGCTGGGCCGCTACGGTTTGACGCGGTTGACCGTGTTGCTGCTGGGGGAAGGGCACCCTTGGGGGACGTTCGGCGTCAACTTGTCAGGCTGCTTTTTGTTCGGCGTGCTGATCGGACTTTTTGAGGCGAATTGGATTTCCCCGGCCTGGCGGACGCTGTTGCTGACCGGCCTGCTGGGCGGGTTCACGACATTTTCGGCGTTCGCCCATGAGAACGTGGTTTTGCTGGAGCAGCGGAACTGGCCGGCGTTCGCCCTTCATTTCGTCGGCCAAACGGTGCTGGGCCTTATCGCCGTGTTGTTCGGATTGTATCTCACCGGAAAAACCGTTTAGCCGAACGGCGCAGACGTCGGTTTTGGAGAAATGATGTCGGTTACTTCTCAATTTCATAAAATTCGTTCCATTTCGGAGATCGCACCGTTTCGCCTGCGAGCGTTGTTCGAAAACGGCGTCGAAAAGGAATACGATTTGTCGCAGTTGTCGGAACTTCCGGCATTTGCGTTGCTTTTCCGCAACCCGGCGTTTGTGAAATCAATGACAGTCGAGCCTGGCGGATACGGCGTTTCTTGGAACGAACAAATTGATCTGAGCTGCGAAGAAATTTGGAGCGAAAGTCACTTTGTGGAGTGATGGATAGAGACGGACTGTTGAGATTTTCACATTTTTACAATTATTCATATTTCATCCCATGCCTAAATCTAATTCATTTTTGGATGTTGCCATTCGCACATTGAAAAAAGCGGGCAAACCTTTATCGGCAGACGAAATCTGGAGCGAAGCGGGTAAATTAGGAACTCTCGAAGGTTTTACGACAAACGGTAAAACACCACCCGCATCGATTGCCTCTCGATGTTATACTAATATGCAAGAGAAAGGAGACAATTCCCTATTCTATATTGCGTCTCGCAACCCGACCCGTTTTTATCTCTCCGAACTAAAAGACGGATTGAAAGCCGAGAATCGGAATACTATTGCAACATCAGTTCAGAAACAAACATGTGATAAATGGCGTGAACGCGATTTACATCCGTTGCTGGCCGCATTCGTTTATGGTAATTCGCATTTTTTAGCGCGGGTCAAAACGATCGATCACCAAAGGTCTTCTCAAACACCTAAAGGTAAAAATAAATGGCTGCATCCGGACCTTGTTGGTGTTCATTTCCCATTCCAGGATTATTCCGAAAAAATCTTGGACACTCAAAAATGTTTCTTCGAATTTCCAGCGAAAATTTTCGCATTCGAGATGAAAATATCGCTGGGCCATGGAAACCTTCGTGAATCCTATTTTCAAGCCGTGTCCAATTCCAGTTGGGCGAGCGAAGGATATTTGGTCGCATTGACCATTCACGAAAAAGATGACATTTACAATGAAATTCGTCGGTTAAATAATGCGTTTGGAATTGGAGTGATTCGCTTGGATCCGGAAAATATCGCGGAAAGCGAAATCATGTTTCCTTCTCGATTGGATTCCAAGATTGATTGGGATACTGCCAATCGATTAGCGGACGAAAATGCTGATTTTTCCGGTTTTTTACGGGCTGTTACGGAAGATTGTAAACTCGGGAAGATAAAAAGCAAATACGATCCCATTCCTTCCGACGAGGAATTAGCGAAGTACATTGAGGAAAAAACGATTCATTAACAAATCAGAGCCGCGACCACTCCTATACGTCGCGGCTCTGAATGCATGGCTTAAAATAAATCCACCACAAGAATCGGCGCCTTGACCTGTTTTTGCGGCGAGAGTCATTTTTGCGGACCTGCCAGGAAAAGGAATAAACCATGAGAACGAAACTTGATCGAATCACGTTTAACCCGAAAGTGATGGGCGGCAAACCGTGCATCCGCGGCATGCGGGTCACCGCGGGCATGATCGTCGGTCAGATCGCCGCGGGGCGTTCGATCCCGGAAATCCTGGAGGATTATCCGTACCTTGAAAAAGAGGACATCATGCAGGCCCTTGAATATGTGGCTAAAACACCATAGTGAATAAAAAGATGCCGCAATCCCTCGCTCAAATATATCTGCACTTGGTTTTTTCGACGAAGCAACGTCGACCGTATTTTCAAGAGACCGATTTTGCCGAAAAATTGCACGGATACATTGCGGGAATTTGCGAGAAACAGGATTGTTTCGCGAAACTCGTCGGAGGACACATCGATCACATCCATTTGTTGTGTTCACTGTCACGTCGGAAAACGATTGCCGACTTGATCCGAGAATTGAAAACGAGTTCGTCGATTTGGATCAAAAATGAACGACCGGAATTGATGGATTTTCATTGGCAGGACGGTTACGGCGCGTTCTCGGTCAGCCAATCGCAATTGGAGAAAGTAAAGAAATACATCGGTCATCAGAATGAACATCATCGGACCGTAACGTTTCAGGACGAGTTACGCAAATTGTTGAAAATGCATGCCGTCGAATACGACGAAAAATACGTTTGGGATTGATAGATTACGAGGAATGCTGCTCGAAACGTCGACCGAATTGCCCCCCACCATTGCCCCATCGGGGCAACAACAAGGTAGCCGGGGGTGAGGCGTACTCGCCGAACCCCCGGAAACAAAATACCAAATCAACAGCACCCCCAACGGGGTGCAACAAAATAATGATGAAAAACGATGATATCCAAACGACGGTGAGGTGGAATATCATTGTTC
>JAVBSX010000219.1:0-28179 GCA_031556455.1 Thermoguttaceae bacterium | reverse complement strand
ACAGAAAGGTGTTTTTTTGTCTTCGAAGGGCTTTTTCCGGAAAAATCGAAATGTCCCATTTTCATCATCCTCCCGAAACGGCGGAGCAGGCTCGCATTGTCGCCTTGGAGCAAACGGTCGGGCGGCTCCAAGAGCAACTGTCCGAGGCTCAAAAACTGGCCGTTCTCGGGGAATTGGCCGGGACGACGACGCACGAATTCAATAATATCCTGACGACGGTGATCAATTATGCCCAGCTCGGAATGCGGCATAAGGATGAGGCGACGCGGGAAAAATCGTTTGAGAAGATTTTGACGGCGGCCCAACGGGCGGCCAAGATCACCCGGACGATATTGGGGGCGGCGAAAAACCGGAAAAACGCGTTCGAACCGGTCCAGCTGACGACATTGGTCGAGGACGCCTTGTTGCTACTCGAACGGGAAATGAACAAATACCGGATCGCGGTCGAAAAGTCGTTTTCCCCGGTTCCCGAGATTTTCGCCGAGGGGAACCAGATTCAACAGGTCCTGCTCAATCTTTTGATCAATGCCCGACAAGCGATGCCGAACGGCGGAAAGCTGTCGATCAAAATCGCTCACGACGAAAAAAACGGGATGGTCGATCTCTTGGTCCGTGATTACGGTTGCGGAATTCCGGCGGAAAAGTTGCCGCACATTTTCGATTCGTATTACACGACCAAATCGGGCCCGGACGAGAGCGGCAAAGGGGGGACCGGTTTGGGACTTTCGATGTGCAAAAAGGTGCTCGAAGCCCACCAGGGCCGGATTCGGGTCGAAAGTGCTCCCGGTAAAGGGACCGCCTTTACATTGAAATTTCCGATCGCCCGTCCGGAGTCCGGAAATCCGATTCCTCCCTCCTTTCCAATACTTGCAACGCCAACTGATTCTGTGTATATTTAGCAACTTAGTGTCCATTCTCGGCTTTTTCAAATTGCGCAAATTGCCGCAAACCGGGTTTTTATCAATAAATTGAGACACGTAAACGCGCCTGTCGGTCGCTTGACAACGGCGTCTTCGGTGTCGATACGTTCAAAAATTTTTTCGTCGGAATGATTCATTTTTGAATCGCGTGGGGAGATAGAATTTTCGATTATGTCAAAATTTCTTTGTATCGCCTCACTCGCCTTATCCGGCCTCTTGCTATTGGTCTTTCTGCTGGACCTTTCAATCGGCATTCCTTTCAATCGCGTTTCCTTTGTTATGGATATCGGCTTCGCCGTTTCCGCGGCGATCATCGCGACTCTTAGTTTTTTGACCTTGAGGGAATTGCGTTAGAGGGGGTTCTCGTACAGCGTCTTTCTTTACCGATCTTCAGAAAAATCTCGAATCAGGCAGCAGCCGGAAGCGTAAGCGCCCGGTTCTTGAGGCGGTAATGCGGGACAAACCCGGCGCTCACGCTTCGGGCTGCTGTATTCATTGTTCGTTTTTTATATGATGGTCAATAAACACATCTGCGTTCATCTATTACATCTGTTGATAATCATGTAAAATCAATGAAGATCATTTGAGACGTCGTGTTTCCGATCCCCCCGGACCGTACCATGCAAAACTCGCGAGCCTTGAGAATAACAGTTCGAGTTGTTTTTCTACTTCTTTTCCTTGGAAGCGGCTTCTGTCTTCTTGCCGCCGAGGGGACCGGGGAAAAGCAAGGCTCCGAATCGTGTGCCGTCTGTCACGAAAACGAGTTCCGGCTGTGGGAGCCGTCGGATCACGCCCATGCAATGGACCACGCCTCGGAAGCGACGGTGCTGGGCGACTTCGCGGACCGGACGTTTCTCTCGGTCGGTTTTGACGACATTCTTCGCTTGAGCGATGCCGAAATCGCCTCGCTTTTCGAATCCGACCCGAGCGTTGCCGCGATTCGCGATTTCGCACTCGCCTTGGCCGATGCGAAGCCCGGGGTCAGGGAAAAGCTGCTGCACAACGCTTCTCCCGAACAACACGCGAACTTGGAGCGCGAAATCGCCCATCGTTCGAAGGTCGGCTTTACACGACCGAGCGAGATTTCAACGGCTCAAAAGCGGATCACCGACCAAATCCGCCAACTTGCCGACGAAGGAAAAATCAACCTCGGCTTCGCCCTTCGATTTTGCATGTTTCGCGACGAGGGGAATTTTTTCGTCGAGACAATCGGCCGGGACGCGAAGCAGCAGGTCTTTCCCGTCAAGTACGTTCTCGGGATCAGGCCGTTACAGCAGTATCTCGTCGAATTTCCGGACGGTCGGATTCAATGTCTCCCGGTCGCCTGGGACACGGTCGAACAGCGTTGGTACGACCTTTATCCGAAAGAGCGGATTTTGCCCGACGATCCGCTGCATTGGACCCGGCCGCTGCAAAACTGGAACAACATGTGTGCGGCCTGTCATACCACCGACTTCCGAAAGAATTTCGACCTCAAAACCAACACCTTCCGTTCCTCTTGGTCCGAAATTCGGGTCGGTTGCCGCACTTGTCATTCCGAAGAGAGCGCCGATCGGGGAAAAGATGTCGGGAGCAACAGCTGCGAGCTGGTCAATCCGAAGAAAGCAACGGCTCCGGTCGATTCGTGCAGCGTGTGTCATGCCCGAAGACGTGTGCTGAGCGAACAAACGGTCTTGGCTCCGGGCGAGGTGTTTCTCGACCGCTTTATCCCGGAAACCCCGGAACGGCATTACTATTATCCGGACGGGCAGATTCTCGAAGAGGACTTTGAATACGGTTCGTTCTTGCAAGCGCGGATGTATCACCAGGGGGTCAATTGCAACGATTGTCATGATCCGCATTCGCTCAAATTGAAATACGCGGGCAACAGACTTTGTGCCCAATGTCATTCGCCTGCGATTTACGATACCGCCCAACACCATTTTCATAAAAATAGCGGTCCCGACTCGGGCGCGAATTGCATCGATTGTCATATGCCCGAGGCGATGTACATGATCACCGACCGGCGGCGGGACCATTCGATGCAGAAGCCGCGGCCGGAATTGACGGTCGATCTGGGCGTGCCCAATGCCTGCAACTTGTGTCATTGCGATGCGGAAAAAGGGGAAGATGCCGCTTGGGCGAAGAATTGGACCGACAAATGGTACGCAGCGAAACGCCAATCGGCTGTCGGGTACGGCCGGACGAAAGGGTTCGGGTCGCATTTCGCCTACGCGATCGCCGAAGGTCGCAACGCCGATCCGAAGGGGATCGAGCCGCTGATCGCCGTCGCCCGGGAAGAGGACGAACGGGAGATTCGGCCGATCACCCGGGCGAGCGCGATCGCACTTTTAGGGCGGTATCAAGCGAAAGAGGCGCAAGACGCCTGCCGCCTCGCTTTGACCGATCCGCAAGGACTCGTCCGCTTGGCGGCGGTCGGTGCCGCTGAATCCTGGCCGGCGGAAGAACGGTTGCGGCTGCTCGGGCCGCTCTTGAGCGATCCGCTCCGGGCGGTTCGGACGGAAACGGCCCGGGTGTTGACGCCGGTTCCGAAACGGGAATTTTCCGAAAAGGATTACGCCGCTTGGAAAAGCAGCGCACGGGAATATCTCGGAAGTTTCAAAGCGGTCGAAGATACGGCCGCCGCCCATTTGAATTTCGCGGTCTTCCGGTATTTCCAGGCTTTGGAGCGGCTCGGCGAAGAGCCGAAGGTTACGCTCGAATCGTTTCGGGGAGCGACGGAAACCGTTCTCAAGACGTATCAAACGTCGATCTTTTTGGACCCGCTGTTCATTCCCTCGCGGATCAACCTCGCGATGTTGTACAACGAACGGGGAGAGCGGGACAAGGCGGAGGCCGAATTCCGCAAGGTTTTGGCGATCGATCCGGAAATGGGGGAAGCCCATTATTCGCTCGGTCTGCTCTTGGCCGAAGAGAGCCGGTTCCGGGAATCGCTCGAATCGTTTCGCAAGGCGGTCGCGTTGACCCCGAATCATGCACGGATGCGCTACAATCTCGGCCTCGTGCTGCTGAAACTCGACCGGCCCGACGAAGCCGAAACGGAATTGCGCGAAGCGCAGCGACTCGACCCTGATTCGCGCGACATCTCGCGGGCGTTGGACATGATCCGCGCGAAAAAGTAGGGGAACAAAGTCAATAAAACCTTGAGATTGCCCGCGAAAAAATTGGCGAAAGCATCGTATTCGGCCAACAGTGCCGCCGCACCCCCCCGGCCTGTAAGGCCGAAATCGAAGAAGGGCAACGTCTGCGCGGCATTCTCGATAACCTCGCTCCGTTCGGTTCTTATCGCTTGAACGATAAGCCTGATGATCATTCCCCCTTTTCGAGCGAATTCCAAAGGTTGACGGTCGCGTAAGCCCGCCAGGGTTTCCACGCTTCGGAACGCTCAAGAATTTCCCGACCCGAGAATCCGTCGAGCGCCTTTTTGACGCCGTAATCGGTGTCCGGAAAGGCGTCCGGCCAACCGAGCCCACGCATCGCGATATATTGGGTCGTCCAAGGGCCGATCCCGGGGATCGCAAGCAATTTCCGGATTTCCGCTTCCGGATCGGCCTGTTGAGAAAGGTCAATGACACCTTGCACCAGCGCGGCCGACAATCCGCCGATCGAACGGGCTCGCGCCGCCGTGATTCCGAGCGGGCCGAGTTTGTCTGCAAGCGGCTCCCCGAGCGAAACGACTTGCCGTGCCGTCGGAAACGTCGTCGTCAATTCCTCGAACGGCGTTTCAATCCGTTCGCCGAACGCTCCGGCGAACCGCCCGGCCAACGTTTTCGCCGCCTTGACCGTGATTTGTTGGCCGAGAACGGCCCGGACCGACATTTCAAACGGATCGAAGCAGCCCGGCAAACGCGTTCCCGAAACATAAAGTCCCGGTGCGATCCGGTTCATGTCTTCGAGGACTTTGTCGATCTCGAAAGGTTCGCAGTTCAAATCGAAGAGCTGGCGTACCCTCGAAAGCGTTTTCGGCAACACGCCCAACAGCGAATCCGAGAGTGTGACGGCGAGCTGATTTTTGGCCAACAGATTTTCGACGACCAACCAACCGCGAATGGTTTGCCCGCCTTGTTGCAGCGTTACCGTCCGTCGGTACGAACCGTCTTTGACGCTTTCAACGCCCGGAATGGCCCGGTCGGCGAGGAATCCGAGCAACGTATCCCATCGGTACGGCGGCCGATAGCCGAGCCGGATCGTGATGCCGTCATGTTCCGTCGTGCCGGTCTTCGCCCCGTTCTTTCGCAGGTCCGTCGGCGTGAGTTTGTAACGGTCCTTGAAAAGATCGTTGAATCGGCGGACGCTCCCGAATCCGGAAGACAAGGCGACTTGCGTCACGGAAAGCGACGTGTCGGCCAAGAGGTTTTTGGCCAACAGCAGCCGACAGGTCTGCAAGTATTGGACGGGGGAGACGCCGAATTCCGCCGCGAAAATTCTCCGCAAATGCCGGTCGGTCATGCCGAGCGTTCGGGCCAGTTCCGAAAGGTCGCTTTCGAAGAGGCGATTCTCTTCGATGATCGAGGCGGCCCGCCGAGCCTGTCGCGATGCGGCGTCGATGCTTGAACGGCCCGGTGCCAATTCGGGACGGCATTTCAAGCAAGGGCGGTATCCGGCGCTCTCGGCCGCCGCGGCGCTCGGATAGAACGTACAATTTTTCTCTTGGGGCGTTTTGACCCGGCACACCGGTCGGCAATAGATTCCCGTGCTGGAGATGCCGACGAAAAACCGGCCATCGAACCGGCTGTCGTGGGCTTGGAGAGCGGCGTATAGGGCTTTTTTATCCATCTTTTAGCCTCAAGGGGCCGTGCTTTTTCGGGGGACGAACAAGCGGGAGGTGTCGACGCCTTCCCATTCGAGCAGCTGGATTTTTTTGTCGATGCCGCCGGCGAAACCGGTCAGACTGCCGTTGGCACCGACGACGCGATGACATGGAATGATAATGGAAATCGGATTACGGCCCACGGCACCGCCGACCGCCTGGCTCGACATGGTCGCTTTCTTCATTTGGCGGGCCATTTTTTTCGCGATTTGGCCGTAGGTGAGGACCTCGCCGTAAGGAATTTCGCACAGCAAGCCCCAAACCGCTTGTCGAAACTCCCCGCCGCGCGGGGCGAGCGGCAATTCGGAAGGGGACGGCTTTTTGCCTTGGAAATATTTGTCGAGCCAACGCCGTGTTTTATTGAAGAGCGGCAGGTTCGGCTTTTCGAGCATTGCCTCCGGAACGGTATCGCCGAAGTATTTTTGGCCTTCCAACCACAGCCCGAGCAGGTTTTCGCCGTCGGCCGCCAAGGTGAGCAAGCCGACCGGCGAAGGATAAGTTGTCGAATACATGTGTTCTTTTTGATTTGACGCGGGTTTGGTTTTCGTTTTTATGACTTACTGATCCGAAGGTAAAATTAGACCGAAAATAACAGCCCGAAATGAAGCGCATCGCCGTGAGGGATAGGGCGTTTTCAACCCTCACTGCGCGATGCTTTGTTTCGGGTTGCTATTGCTCGGTTCAAATTTTATGATCGAACCGGTAATAGAGAATACCGCTATTTCTCAAGAAGTCTGGCTGTTTTCGGACATCGAATTTGTTTTCGCGGTTGGGCACCGGCGTCTGCGCCGCTCGGCTAAACGGTATTACTCCAACGTCGTCATCAATTTCGGTTTGTCCGAACGGAGTTGCATTTTTCCCCAGGCGGCCCAATCGGCGCTCGAATCATCGGCGGGACCGACATCGGCAATCAGACGCAGCCGGACCGTTTTGCCGGCCCAAGGGGTCAGATCGGCCCGGATTTCCTGCCAATCGTTTTTCGTGCACCAAAGTTCCGCGGCCTTGGTTTCCTCGTTCCCTTCGAGAACGGACACTTTGTACAAAATGCCGTCGCTTTTGTCGCCGCCGTTGCGAATGCCGACCTCGGCGGAAAAGACGACACCCTGCTCGTTCGGGATCGCGATCGGTTCGCTCAGCAAAAAGGTGTAGCCGGTTCCCCCGGTGTACGGCGGGTGCACCGACCAGCCGGGCTGCTTGCGTTTGCCGCAAAACGGCTCATCCGGATACGCTTCGGCGCCGTTTTTTCCGTCCAACGGTTCCGGCGTGCCGCCTCGAAAGCAATAGCCGCTCTCGAAACGGTTCGGGATCGGATCGAAGACTTGAACCTTTTCTTCCGTTTTGAGCTGAAAAAAAAGTTCCTGCGTCAATTCTTTTCCGTCCAATCGGGCAACGATCTTCAAGCGAATCGGTTCGGTTTGCGGTTGTTCGTGCGGGATTGTTTTTATTCTAGTCGCTGAACTCCAGTTTGGGTATTCCAATCTTTCGGGATTTGCAAGAAGCCGATCGCTTTGATAAATGGAAGTGGAAAGCAGAGTCTTTTCCTGGCGATTACATCGATAATGATAAATGAAAACCTTGTCCGCATCGTCCCAAGTCGCCCGGACGTCGTACAGGTTTTTGATTTCGAAATCGATCGATCCAGCTTCGGTTTCGACCCAATACACGGTGTTGACTTTCGCGTCCTCGGGGATCGGCAACCGCGTCTCCTTCTCGCCGATCACGACCGGAACGGACTCGCCCGGAACGGCGATCGTTCGGTCCGATCGCGGCAGTGTGGCGGCGGTTGCCGGGCTTTGCGACTTCGGGGTCAGCAAATAGCTGACTGCGTCTTTGAGCGGTTCGATATGCACGAACCCCCGGGAATACCGTGTTGTCGTCGGGCCGATTGCTTTGCCGTCGAAATCGACGCCGACCGCCGTTGCATCCCGATCCCCTTCGAGCCGGACGGCGAAGTTCGTCGACCCGCGATCCCCTTGAATTCCCGGAATCATTTCCCAAGGGCCGTCGGCATTCTTGAGAACGATCAACTGGCCGTCGCAAAGCAGACGGTCGAACCGGATCAGTTTGCCCCGGGCGTCGGCGAAAAGGTAACGCGGGGAATCGACGTAATCGGAACGATGCGGCTCGGGATCGAGGCGGTCGATTACGAGGCTTTGGGCCGCGATCTCTTTTTTCGTGTCGAGCGCGTACCAGCCGTTGGGCGGAAGCTCCTGTTTGATTTCCTTACAAAACCAGGACGTTTTCGCGTTGCCGTTGACGAAAACCGTGAGACCGTCCTCGTATTCGACCCGGATCCGGTTTTCCCGGAACGCCTCGTTCGCGATCGCGAGCGAACTCGGAAAGAGATTGCCTTTTGCATCGGCGTATTGGATGTCGCGAACCGATTGCGAAGCGTATCGTTCGTGCAGCTGTTGCAGAACGAAATAGGAACGGAACGCGCCGGGGAGACCGAATTCGAGCGCGAAAAACCCCGTGTGCCCGAACGCGAGGGTTGCCGCGAGAAACCGATCGAGCACGGCGTCCCGTTCGAGCGGCGTTTGGGTTTTCGGGACCTGTTTGTAAAACATTCCCGGATTGCCCATCCCGAAATTGCAGCATTTGGGATGCAACTTGAGCAGGTCGAAATCGACCAACCAGGGATTTTCCGGAAAGCGGTACGCTTGATCCTGGGCATAATTGCCGTCGACGATGCCGCAATAATACCAATGGTTGTTCCCTTCGCTGTAAACGGGTCCGCCCCAAATTTTGCGTTGGTGCAGCAAAATTTCGCCGTAGGAATAAAACGTCGCCCCGAACGTCCCCGCCCCGGGAACCCGGGCGTCGTAATCGACATACGACCAGGGGAAGACGGCCGTATGCACATCGCAATAGGCCGTGTTGAAGCCGAATTTCTTTTGAATGATTTCGGTGATTTTCGGTTCGACCTGAACGACGATCGCCGGTTTTGCGTTATAGCACCTTGCCCAGGCATTTCGCCAATTGCCGTCGGCCTTGCGTGTCAACCAATCCTCGTTCCAGTATTCGTTCGTCGGCGAATAATCGGTATAGTTGTTGTAAGGACCGTAATAGTACCCGAGTTCGTGCATCTTGCGGGTGTACTCGCGTTGCCCTTCGTCGCCTCCTTTGCCCGGAGCGGCCCGGGTCCGGAAGGTAAAACTCTCTCCGCCGTCCCGCCAAAGCGTTTCGTGATCGGTGATGAGCATTTTTTCCAAGCCGTAGCGGCGGACCTTTTTCCAGAAATTGTAATCGCTTTCGTGATTCGACGCCGGAAAGGCGAACCAGACCCGCTCGCCGGTTACCGATTTCCAAGGGGATTCCTCGTTCGGGATGTTCGGCAGCACCTCCTCGAATCGCGGCGCAACGGTCAGGAAAATTCGCTCGAAACAATCGTTGTACGTACCGTCGGTTTTCGGCAAATATCGGCTGCCGCCGTTGATCGCGACCTGCCCGCCTTCGATCTTGCTTGTAAAAAACAGTTCCGAAGCGTTCGAACGGGTGTGATCGACGAGCTGCAAAAAGAAGAGCGGCTCCTCGGCCGGCCCCATTACCAAAGCCGAAGGGCGATTGGCGTGATGTCCGGTCAGATACGGGATCGGAAAAATCCGAGGGTTCGGGGCGCCTTCGACATGCCCGAGCGAGACGTTTCGGACAGCCCCGCCGCGACATTCGACGTCGATCAAAAGCGATTTTTGCAGCGGCCGAAAACGGAACGTGTAATCGAATTTTCCCTTTTCCCATTTCGCGAGAACCGTATCCTGCTCTTGCCGGAGTTCCAAAAGCCGTGCCGGCGTTTCAGAATCGTTGTCGTTTTCGAACAGCAGCTTGCCGTCGACGTTGGGCCGAAACGTTGTCGTCTTTCCGTTCGGATCGGTCCAGCCGACGGCGAGATCGCCGAGCGTCCCGGTTCGCGGAGCGTAGGTCCAAACCAGAATTCCGTCGTCCCCGACATATTTGAGTAGGACGGTTGCCGCGTCCGATTGCGGGGATGCCGTTGAATCGACAATCGCGGTTTGGTTCGCCGCAAGGTTTGCCGATGCGCTTGCTGAGGACGGGCTTGCGGCATCTGCCGTTTTCGGTTGGAGGATTTCGATTTCGTTGCGAAATGCTCGCGAGAGGTTCGTCGGCAGGATCGTCTCCTCCCGATTCGGGAACGGCAACCGGTCCGGGCCGATGTTGTTCCCGAGCGTTTGATCTTCGGGAAGCTCGATACCGCGTCGCGGCCGGGGCTCGTATTCGAGCGGCTTCAGTTCCTCTTGGAAAAAACTGAGATTATCGAAATACAGCTCGCGAAACTCCCGGTTGGAGCCGCGAACGACCTCGAACCCTTCGAACCGGGGCGAATCACCGAGCGCGGCGAGCTGTTCGGGCGAAAATTTGTGGTGCATCAACCACCATTCTTTCCAGTTGACTTGTCCGAGCGGAAAGCGCTGCCGCGAGCCGGCGGAATCGAGCAAAACGACGTTGATGCCGGTTTTCGGCGTGCTCGGATCGGGCATCCATTCCCAGTTGTTGCCGCAGATCCAAAAGTTGACGCAATCGAACGGGCGGGGAATCGCGATCGGCTCCGGCGGCCGGACGAAGACGGATTCTTTCGCGAGCTTGTCCGCGAAATCGGCGTCGCTTTCGAGGTAATTCGCCTTGTAAGTGAGATGCCCGACGTAATTTCCCCAAAGCTGCTGTTCCCGGGATCGGGCGAAGGTCGCATCCGAAAAGACGGTTTCGACGGTCCAACCGTCGATGTTTTCGAAATCGACCAGCGGGAGATGATCGTCGCTCGTCCGGTCGGCCCAAACCATTTCGTAAGGCCGCTCCCCGATTTTTTCGGTTTCGGCGGCCGAAAGAGATTCAAAACTCAAAAGCGACAAACAAGCGAGGAAAATCTGGAAGAATATTTTCATTTTTGCACTTCAATTGTTTAGGTTTTGAAGACAGTCTCTGCCGTTGTACTCAAGCCGGTTTAAAATTACGGCAGCGGCCCAACGAGGCCGCGGTTTGGCGGTGGGCGAAGCCTACTGCCCATACCGGCTACGGTATGTCATTTCGAGCGAAGCGAGAAATCTCACCCTCGCCGAAAGAGCCGGAACTCATTCTCGCTCGCGAGGGTGAGATTTCTCCCTACGCTTCGCTTCAGTCGAAATGACGACAATCACCCTACGGCTGAAATACAACTCGTTTTTTGGTGTTTTTTGGCGGGACCGCAAATTCGTTTTTCAACAAAAACGTCGAATCACACGACTTCGAGTTTCAAATCGATTCTTTCCAACAGCCGGGAATCGAGGGAAAACAGGTATTCGGAATTGGCCGAGAACAGGAAGACCCTCGGGATTTGGTTGACATCATGATACCGAATCAAGCGGATCAATTCCTGAATCACGTTTTGATCGTATTGGTCGACATCCTCGAAGATCAAAATGGGAACGGCATCCGTTCGCGGTTCGTTCAACAAAAACCGGGTCAGGTTTCTCCAAAGGATTTCCCGGGACGTGTTTTCCCCGGGCCGGTTTTCCGGATCGCCGCTTAACCGCGACCAAAGCCGGGGGAGGATCGACTCTTCGGCGGCGGCGTTGAACAACACCGTCGGCTGCCGGCGACGCCGCATCCGCTCTTCGAGCGATTGCAGGAGCGTCGTTTTCCCGCTTCGCGGCGGGCCGAGGACGAGGCCGAGCCGTTTGTTGTTTTCAAGAAGAAACAAGACTCGGGCGAAAAACTCTTCGAAAAGTTCCGAGGTCTCCTTTGTTTTGAGCATCATGCACTCCGTTGGACTCGAACATTGAAATCACGCTTTGGTCGACGAGACGAACTTCTGTTCATTCTATCGTTTTTCGGGAGCGAAAAAAAGCGAGACCGTTTTTTGTCCGGATCGCCATTTTCCCGGAAGAGTGGCCAAAAATTCTCTTGAATGAAAAACGATCCCGTGTATCTTATGCCGCAGTCGTTAGGAGAAAGAGAACAATTCGGGAAAGAAAAAACTTATTCGGCTCCGTTTACATTGGCAAGAGGTGTCTTCGTGCATGGGAATCAAAAGATTCTGGAAGTGATCCGGCTACTCGAAGCCCGGAACCTCAGCATGAGACAAATCGCGAAGCAAACGGGGATCAGCCGCGGTTCGGTTGCGACGATTTACAAGGGAATCGAACGGGAAAAAATTCGCATCGCCCAACAATTCGACGTTGTCCCGACGGGGCCGGTTCAACGTTGCCCGAATTGCGGGGCGAAAACGCGGCTTCCTTGCCTGAGCTGCGAAATTCGCAAATTGCTCGGCGAGCAATACCTCCGGATCGATTGGGGATTTTCGTCGCCGCAAACATTGCCCTTGAAAATCGAACTGCGGGAACATCACCAGAAACGATACCTCGAAGTCCGAAAATGGCGAGAGCAACAAAAAAATCCGAACTTTACGATCATCCCCGAAGAATGGCCTTGGCGCAACAAAGCGGAGAACCCACCGGACGAGCAGGGTATTTCGAGTGATTCAATTTTCAAATACGGACGATGCGAAAACCTTCCCCTCAATTCCAATTCCTATGATGATTCGCAAAAACATGTCGAATTCGATGGTCCGGGAAAACGAAGCGATTTCGCAACCGTTTGTCGCGAAAACGGTTCTCCGACAATTGCGGGAATGTCGGGACGAAATCCTTGAGAGCGATCTTTTGCTGTTCCGGCGCAAGGGACTCATTTCGATCGCCGGTCGGGGGAACCATTCCCATGCGGCGAAGGCCGCCTGGTGGGGCGGGGATTTGTTTTGCCTTGAAGTTCGCGAATTTTACGGCGGGCGGGCCGTGAGGTTGGAAAGCCAGGTTCGAAAATACCCGGGCCGAATCGATGTGTTCCGAACCAATCCGGAGAATCGTTGGACGCAATACCGGCGGGAGAAAGCCGTTGAAATCATGCGACATTTCGCAGGTTGTGATTACGGGTATTTCAACGTGCTGCTCGCCGTCTTGACGCACCTTCCGGTTCTCCGGTTGTTTTTAACACCGGACATGAAAGACGCGGGAACGCTCAACCGGGCCCGGCCGCCCTTTTGCAGCGAAGCTTGTGCTTTTGCCGATCGGATCGGCGGCGGGATCGACCCGGTCCCGCATTTGGCCGACCGTTTTACGGAACCGGCCGACCTTGCCCGCAGCGTGTTTTATCAGTATTTGTTTACGTTGAAATGATCCGACTCCTATCGTCGTCTCTCATCAGAATATCCGAAAATAATCAACAGATGTGACAGATAATCGCAGATGATTGATAGAGCGGGAAGTTTGAGAACAGCATGATAATGCACAATTTTTTAAAATCTGCGTACATCTGTTCAATCTGTTGATTACTGAAATGTTTGATTTTTGTAAAGATCAAAAAAATTCTTGGAAAACAGACATATTTGAAGAATGAAAATTCGAGATCGTATTAAGGAGTTGCGTCGGGTTCCCGCGAACCGGTTGGTTCCGAATCCGAAAAATTGGCGGAAGCATCCGACCCGGCAGAAGGACGTTTTGCAAGGAGTGCTCGCCGAGATCGGGTACGCCGACGCCCTTTTGGTCCGGGAACTGGCCGACGGGCGATTGCAACTGATCGACGGGCATTTGCGGGCCAAGACGACGCCGCACCAGGACGTGCCGGTGTTGATTCTCGATCTCGACGAGGAGGAAGCGAACAAGCTGTTGACGGTTTTCGACCCGATCGCCGGTCTCGCCGAAAAAGATCAGGATTTGCTTGAAGAGCTGGTCCGTTCGGTCGAAACATCCGACGCGGCGATCCGGACATTTCTCGGAGAATTGATCGCTTCAGACGAAACGGAAACGGGCGAGGCGAACGGTTCGAATCGCGAAGTCCTCGTGCCGGAATTGTACCAGGTTCTCGTCGAATGCGAAAACGAGGAACAACAACGGGAACTGTACGAAGAACTGGTCGAGCGGAGATTTAACGCCCGATTGCAGTGCATGTGATTGAATTGAAAGTTGAAAATTGAAAATTGAAAATGAACTTCGCGACCGTAGGTTGCGGCTCTCTTTCCTCTATCCTCTTTCCTCTCATGCCGTCCCTTCAAATTCAAGTTGAATGTCCGGTGCATCGTTCGTTCCGGGTTGCGCAGCTCGCCGGGATGTTCGATATGCCGCTCGCCGAAAAATCGAAGCAGGTGTTTTGCGTCGAGCGGCCGCCGCTTGAAGACGATTGGAACATCGGCCTGATCCTCGGGCCGTCCGGGAGCGGAAAAAGCACGATCGCGCGGCATTTGTTCGGGGAGAACCTGTATCGCGGCGGCGATTGGCTGGCCGATCGGGCCGTCGTCGATTGTTTTGGAGAGCGACCGATCAAGGAGATCACGCGGTATTTGACCGCCGTCGGTTTCAGTTCGCCGCCAAGTTGGCTCAAGCCGTATGCGGTTTTGAGCAACGGCGAAAAATTTCGTTGCGATTTGGCAAAAGCGTTATTGAGTAGAGGACAGAGGACAGAGGACGGAGGACAGGAGGCGGAGGGCAAGAAAAATAATTTTCAAAAAATTGCAGACGAGAGTTTGGAAGGATGTTTGAACGAGTCAAACCCCGAATCTCCCTCCCTGTCCTCTGTCCTCCGTCCTCTGTCCTCTTCCCTCACCGTTTTTGACGAATACACGAGCGTGGTCGACCGGAACGTCGCGAAAGTCGCTTCGGCGGCGATCGCGAAAGGGATCAAGTCGGGGCGGATGCCGGGCCGGTTCGTCGCGGTGAGCTGTCATTACGATATCGCGGAATGGTTGGAGC
Source organism: Thermoguttaceae bacterium (assembly GCA_031556455.1). Taxonomy (GTDB): domain Bacteria; phylum Planctomycetota; class Planctomycetia; order Pirellulales; family Thermoguttaceae; genus JAVBSX01. The sequence goes on along the minus strand of JAVBSX010000219.1, from coordinate 13,717 downwards.
CCGACTGGGTTCTGGATATGGCGAACGGGGCCGTATCAAGGAGGTCCCTTCGGCGACCGCCGATCGAACTTCGCATCGTTCGGAGCGACGCTCGGGCTTGGCCGCTCTTTGCGCGACATCATTATTTGAGGGGAGACCTCCCCAAATCGGTTCGCTGCTTTTTGGCGGTTTGGAACGACGAACCGGTCGCGTTTTGTGCGGTGATGAGTTTGATGGGATTCGTCGGCCGACGGCGGGTTTGCCGGATCGTAACGTTGCCCGATTACCAGGGAATCGGGATCGGCTCCGCCTTTTTGGAAGCGGTCGGGGAGATACATCGGGAACAACATTTGCGGCTCAACATCACGACCTCGCACCCTTCGATGATCGGGCATTGCGGACATTCGAAAAAATGGAAGACGGTCAATGTGATGAAAAACGGCGGCAGCCCTCAAACGCTCAACGGCAGGAAATGCCGGAGTTCGGCAGGCCGCAGCGTCGTGTCGTTCGAGTACGTGGGAGAATCGAGAGTACAAAAAAGGTGACATTTTCAGCTGTGTGGTGTTTTCGTCATTTCGACTGGAGCAGCGCGTAAGGAGAAATCTCACCCTCGCGCGAGGGCCGGTATTTCTGCTTTCTCGGCGAGGGTGAGATTTCTCGCTTCGCTCGAAATGACGAGCATGCGAGGTTTTGTTTCAGAATACTCCAAACGGCTGAAGTATTATCAAAACTGAACGAGAGCCGCAAAAATTTCCGGAACTCCAAAAGAGAATCGACTGTCGAAAAAAACGGAGAAAGCAAGAATAATGCCAAGGAAGCGAAAATTTCTGGACGAGGCGAAACGCAAGGAGATTCTCGCGATCGTCAGTTTGGGTTGCTCCCGGGAAACGGCGGCGAGATACGTCGGTTGCTCTTCGCAGACGATCCGCAACGAAATGAAGCAGGACGAAAAGTTCGCGGAAGAAATCCGGATCGCCGAGGAGCGATCGGAAATTTTTTTCCTCGAAAAAATCCGCAAGGCCGCGAACAAGGAGCAGTATTGGCGGGCGGCGGCCTGGGCGTTGGAACGTCGCTGCCCGAACCGGTACGCGGCTCGCGGGGCCCAGTCGCTTTCCGAAGAACAGGTGCTGCAATTGGTTTCCGATTTGACCGAGATCGTCGTGCCCGAAGTGCAAAACGCCGCCGAACGACGCCGCATCCTGCAAAAGGTCAAGAAGTTGATTCGAACCCTGGACCTTTCGGAAACGAGTGCGGTTTTGGAATCGACGCGAAACGAACCCCCTATCGACGAAGCGGCGGAAAATGATTGACGATTCCCATTTGACGGCCCGGCAAAAAAACATGATCCTCCACTGTTTTTTCGGGAAGGTTTTTGAAAAGCACAGGCGGTTGCAACGGGATCGACGCGGAACGAAGGTCGAGGGACTTTGGGAATGGTCGGCCCATTACCTTTGCGATTATTTTCAAAAGCCGCCCTCGGCGATGCACCTTTGGTTGTGCGAGGCGTTGGACCGCAAACCGGCGGAACACGGATTGAAACTGAACCTGCTCGCTCCGCGGGGAGCGGCGAAATCGACGATCGGCACATTGGCGTATCCCCTCCGGGAAGCGCTCGAACGTCGGGAACCTTACATTTGGATCGTTTCGGACACCATGTCGCAAGCCCACGCCCATTTGGAAAACATCAAAAGCGAACTGACGGCCAACCGTCGGCTGCTCGAACGATACCCCGAAGCGTGCGGGAAGGGGCCAATTTGGAAAAGCGGCTCGATCGTCCTTCGCAACGGGGCAATGATCGAAGCGTTCGGGACGGGGCAACGGTTGCGGGGTCGACGGCGACGGGAGCACCGGCCGTCGCTGATCGTTTGCGACGACATACAGAGCGACAACCACATTATTTCGGCGGCGGCGAGGGACAAATTGCGATCTTGGTTTCAAGGAACGTTGTTGAAGGCGGGAAACAAACGGACGACGGTGCTCAACCTCGCGACCGCCTTGCACAACGAAGCGATCGCCCTCGAACTGTTCGGGCGGCCCGGTTGGGTCTCGAAACGGTTCCAGGCGATCGAGCATTGGCCGCTCAACATGTCGCTTTGGGAAGAATGGGAGTCGATTTATTCGAATCTCGAAAACTCCGAAGCCCGGGAAATGGCGCGAGGGTTTTACGAAAACAACCGCGAAAAAATGGACGAGGGCGCCGTCGTCCTTTGGCCGGACCAAGAAGACCTGTACACGCTGATGCAAATGCGGGCCGAGAGCGGTCGGACGGCGTTCGAGCGGGAGAAGCAGAATTCGCCGGTCAACCCGGATTTTTGCGAATGGCCGGAATCGTATTTCGAAGAAACGATCTGGTTCGAGGAATTTCCGCGACGCCGAAGTTGCTGCGTGATGAGTTTGGACCCGAGCAAAGGGAGCGATTCGGTGCAAGGGGATTATTCCGCGTTCGTGATCGTCGCTTTGGGCGAAGACGGGTTGCTGTATGTCGAAGCCGATCTCGCGCGACGTTCGGTTCCCGAAATCCTTTCCCAAGGGGTCGAGCTTTACAAAAAGTTCGATCCGGACGTTTTCGCGATCGAGTCGAATCAGTTTCAGGATTTGCTGCAATCGGATTTCGCCTTGGAATTCACGGCCCAAGGGATGCCGCAGGTGTATCCTTATCCGCTTGATAACCGGACGAACAAATTGGTGCGCATCCGGCGACTCGGGCCGTTGCTTTCGAGCAAGAAATTGAAATTCCGGCACAATTCCCCTTCGACGAAACTGCTGATCGAACAACTCAAGATGTTCCCGGTCGGCGATCACGACGACGGGCCCGACGCCTTGGAAATGGCCGTCCGGGTCTTGGGAGAGTATACCCGTGAGGTTCCCCAACCCGACGGGCTCGGCAATCGGTTGAGAATTGATTGTTGAATAGCGGCTTGCGACAAAACGAGCCGGGACCTGCGGTCCCGACTGTATTGTACTCGAAATAAGATAACGACTCAAAGGGCAACCAGTCGGGGGCACAGCCCCCGGCTCGTATCATCCGTTAATCCGCTCAATACGAAAGGAATTTTGAATATGAACGAACACGACACTTCTCAGTGGGAAGAGCGGCTCCTCGCGAGAGCGGCACGGCTCGAACAATCGCTTCTGGAATCTTTTCTCGTCGATGAGGAACGGTATGTCGATCCGACGGAGCCGTATTGGGACGACGGGAACGGCTATTGGCCGGCGGCGGGAGCGAACGCGGGCTTCGCCGGAGCGGCTGTACCGGCTTATAACGAGCGGTTTTTGAGCGAATTGCGGAATCAGTGCCGCAACTTGGCCTTGGGCAACGAATTCGCGATTAACGCCCTCGAAAACCGGATCAATTACATGATCGGGTTAGGGCATCAATATCATGCGATTCCCCAAAGCGAAGCCGACTTGCAATTGGCCGAATCGGTTCGGGAATCGATCGAAGAGTTCGTCGAAGTCAATCATTGGCAGAAACGGCACAAGGAAATCGTAAGGCGTTGCGATCGCGACGGCGAGGCCTTTCTCCGGCTTTTCCCCGATCCCCAAGGGCCGCTTCGGATCCGTTTCGTCGAACCGGATCAAATCACGACCCCGCAAAATCTGGCGGCGAGTCCGGAGCATTCGTTCGGCATACACACCGATCCGAACGACGTCGAAAACGTGCTCGGTTATTGGATCGACGGACAATACGTTGAAGGTTCCGAAATCCAACACCGCAAAGGGAACGTCGATTCCAACGTCAAACGGGGGATGCCGCTTTTTTATCCCGTCCGGAAAAACCTTCGCCGGGTCGAAAAGCTGCTGCGAAACATGAGCGCGGTCGCGGAAATTCAATCGGCGATCGCACTGATCCGCAAACACGTCGGGGTCGGCGGCGAGGCGATTCGCAAGTTCGTGCAGAACCAGGCCGAGGGAACGACGGGGCAGCCGGGGTCGAGCCGGACGGTTCAGCGATTCGCCCCGGGAACGATTCTCGACGCCTACGGAGGGGTCGATTACCAGTTCCCGATCGCGGCGATCGACGCGAGCCGTTACATCCAAATCCTGCAAGCGGAACTTCGGGCGATCGCCTCGCGGCTGGTGATCCCGGAATTTATGTTGTCGAGCGACGCGTCCAACGCCAATTATTCCTCGACGATGGTCGCCGAAGGGCCGTCCGTCCGGATGTTCGAACGGTTGCAATACGAGCTGATCGCGGATGATCTCGTGCTTTTGCGGAAAAACATCGAACACGCGATCCGACGCGGCCGCTTGCCGGGGGACACCTTGAGCCGGGTTCGGCTGCACGCGATTCCGCCGATGCTCGCCGTTCGTGATCGGCTGAAGGAAGCCCGAGCCGACGAAATCCTTCTCAAATGCGGCGTCCTTTCCCCGCAAACAATGTCGATGCGATACGGCCTCGACCCCGGGAAGGAATCCCAAATGCGGTGTCATTGCAAAGATACGGAACCCGTTTAGCCGCAATTGTTTAGCCCGAGCACCATAGGTGCCGGTTGTCCCTTTCGCAAACGATCAATCATTCAAAAGCGCTCGCCTTGCGCGCACGCTTCAACAATCACGGAGTTCAAAACATGTCGGAAATCATTCGAGAATACGTCGGTTCTCCCAGGCAACATCTTCGGATCGACAATGCCCAGGGGGTTCTCTTCGGCGTCAAGATTCTGGGGCTGAAAAGCAAAAACAATCGGGAATACCCGATCGAGACGTTGAAAAAAGCGATGCCGCTTTACGAACACGCCCGGGTCAACCTCGACCATCCGGAAGGAGACCCCCGCAAGCCGCGGAGTTACCAGGATCGGCTCGGGGTGATCCGACGGGTTCGGATTGAGGAAAACGACGGACTGTTCGCCGATTTTCATTTCAATCCGAAACACCCCCTCGCGGACCAACTGCTTTGGGATGCCGAACACGCTCCGGGCAACGTCGGTTTTTCGCACAACGTCGAAGCCGTTCTCGTTCGCGAGCCGGACCGGACCGTGGTTCGGGAGATCGTCGCGGTCCGCAGCGTCGATCTCGTCGCCGATCCGGCAACGACATCGGGCCTGTTCGAATCGGAACAAACCGCGAACGAAACTGCCGCGATCAAGAATCCCGCAATCGCGAATGTTGAAACGATATCCGACGATGCTCCGTTTGCCGAACAAACGGAAGCGGCCCCACCCTTTCGCGAATCGACGGCCGTTGCGGAAAGCGGGGAGTCAATCCGTCAGGAAAACGCCGCACTTCGGGAACGAACCAGCCTTTTGGAAAGCGATCTCACGATGCAAGAACGTCAAAACCGGTCGCTCACCCTGCTTTGCGAAACGTTGGCCAAAGAAATGCGGGACGATGTCCGCTTCGGTTCCTTTTTTCGGAAACCGTTCCTCGATTTGCTGCTCGCGAGCCCCGATGAGCAATCGGTCAAGGCGTTGCTCGAAGACCGACTCGCACTGGTACGGCAAATGCAAAGCGATCCCGCCGCGGAATGCCGACCGGTTTCAAAACCGCAGCGACTGTTCGAGAACGCTTCGAACCGTTGCGAGGACACGGAATCATTCGTCCGTTCGATCACGGGAGCGGGACGTTCGCGGTTTTAGCAACAAGGTCATTTGATGAGCTTTCGAGCAAAGAAAGGCCGTCATTTCGACTGGAGCGCAGCGTAAGGAGAAATCTCACCCTCGCGAGTGGGCCGAGAATTTCGAGTCTTTCGGCGAGGGTGAGATTTCTCGCTTCGCTCGAAATGACAATCGGACATTTTCAATAAAAACTCAACGACTTCACAAAATCCCTTTTTTCACTTTTTTCCCAAGGAGCAAAAATTATGGCAGATAAAATGAGATGGCGGTACGGCGAAACCAATCCGGTGATCGGCATCGTACCGAGCGAAGTGCTCGTCGAAATCGGCGACACGGTCTATTACGAAAACGACGCCGTCAAACCGGCGGGCCAACAGGCGGCCCAATCTTCGACGGCTGTTTGTCAAAGCACGTTCGCCGGGAAATTTCTCGGCATCGCGATGCAGCACAGCCCGGTCGGGGAAATGACGCCGATTCGGGTCGCGACGACCGGAATCTTCGAACTCGATTGCAAATCGAACACGTTCGTGATCGGTTCCCTGGTTGGGGTCGAGGACAGCAACGGGATGTTCGTTCCGGCGAACCAGAAGGTCGCGCTCGTAACGGCGGGGACCGGGGCGATCGGCCGGGTCGTCCGCCGCGAACCGGTCCCGACCGAATCGGTCCTCGTCGGCATCAAATCGACGATCACCGAAGGGGGAATCAAATAGCGGACGGCGCGTTCAAACCCACAATCATTTAGCCCGTACCCGGCGCTACTGAAAAATCATTTTGACAAATTTTTGAAAAGGAGAACACATTGAGTACGATCAAATACAAAGAATTGCGGAAGCGCTACGAACTCGACGGAGCGGAAAAAACCGTCCGGCATTTGAGCGAGGCGCTCGAAAAGAAGGAACTGCGGAGCGAGGATTTCAGCATCCGCGATCTCGCGGAAGGGTTGATCCCGGGCGGGCATCATTGGATTCGCGAGCTTGATCCGCGATCGGGCGGCGGCCCCCTCGTTCTCGAAGGAGACGGGATCGACGCCTCGGCATTTTTGAACGTGACCGGCCAGGTCATTTTCAGCAAGATTCTCGAATCCTACACGCAGGAATCGTTCCAGCTTTCGAAGACGGTCGAGACGATCCCGACGCGAATGAACGGCGAAAAACTGCCCGGGGCTTCGGGCATTTCGGACAAATCCGCCGAAATCGCCGCCGGGATGCCGTACCCGAACGTCGGTTTCGGCGAGGATTACATCGAAACCCCTTCGACGACGAAACGGGGGCTGATCGTTCCGGTTACGAAAGAGGCCGTCTTTTTCGACCGGACCAACCTCATTCTGAGCCGGGCCGCGGAAGTCGGCGAAGTGCTCGCCTTGAACAAGGAGAAACGGATTCTCGATATGGTTCTCGGCATCGCGAACACGTTCAAATGGAACGCCAAGTCGTACAACACGTACGCCGAAACGGCCAACGAGGTTGGCATCAACATGCTCAAGACGAACCCGCTCGCCGATTGGACCAACATCGAGAAGGCGGAAAACCTCTTTACGAACATGGTCGATCCGGCGACGAAAGACCCGATCCTGATCGAGCCGAACACGGTTTTGGTGATGCCGCAAAAACGCGGGACCGCCCATCGGCTCTTCAATGCTTCGGAGGTTTCGTACCTCGCCTCGGATTCCGCGACGACGACGATGTCGGCGATCCCGAATCCGTTCAAGAATTACGGCGTGATTTCGAGCCGACTCGCCTATCGGCGGTTGCTCGATTCCGGCGTCGCGGCGACGGCCGCCGAAGGGTATTGGTACATCGGCGATTTCCGCAAGGCGTTCGCGTATATGGAAAACTGGCCGATCACGATCACGCAATCCCCGCTCGGGAGCGAAGCCGATTTCAACCAGGACATTCTGGTCCGCTTCAAGGCGAGCGAACGGGGCACTCCGGCGATTATCAACCCGCGCTTCGTCGTCAAATGTACCGCCTAGCAACTTAGCGACTTAGCGGCTTAGTAATTTGCCGGTCTCATACGGCTTCTTCTAAGCTGCTAAGCCGCTGCCCACTAAGCTGCTATTCTCTATCCTCTATCCTCTACCCCCATGCACGAACAACTGAAAAAAATACGTCAACAAACGCTGGAGCGGATCGAGGAACTGACCGCTCAACCGAAACCATCGTACACGATCGACGGGCAGTCCGTCTCCTGGACCGAATACCTGCGGCAACTGCAAGAGACCGTCCGCTGGTGCGAAACGATGATCGTCGCCCAGAAACCTTGCGAAATCGTTTCGCAGGGAATGGCTTAAATGAGGCTTTAGGCCTCAGACTTCAGACTTCAGGAATATGTTGCGAATACAGGCCGAGCAAAAAAATAGCGAGTGTCAGTATTAACAGTACGCTTCAAGACAAACCCTGAACACGCAATCTGAAGCCTGAAGTCTGAAGCCTATAGCCTTCCCTCCCCCATCCTCCGCTCCCCCAACACCTCTCATGCTCAAAGACGCTTCTCTCGATATTGCCGATTGCACGGAACCGGTCGTGTTTCAACGTTGCGGTTCCGAAGAACGTTACGACAGTGCCGCGGCCTTGAAACGGCATTCAAAACGACAGGAACAACATCAAAATTTCCGGCTGATCCCGCAACAATGGTGCCATTGGTTTTTGCCGATACGCGAACTGCCGGTCGTTCCCCGTGCCGAGGACGAAATCCTCGACACGAAAAGCAACCGTTGGATCATCCACTCCGTCGAAGAAACCGAATCGACCGGGACCTGGAAGTGCATCGCCTACTATTACGACGTGCAATTCGGGCCGGAAGAATGCGTCGATCTCTTCCGAAAGGAGTCGACGAAAACCCCGGCCGGAACCGAGGAAAGCCGCTGGGCATTGCTACAAAGCAACATACCCGCGAAATTTTCCGGCCCCGTCTTGAAACGCGAACCGTTCGCGATGGGAACCCAGGTTAACAACCCCAAACCGACCGAAGAACGCTACATCCTGATTCGCAGCCCGCTCGCGTTGGAACCCGACGATCGGTTTCGCACTCCCGACGGTTCCTTTTTCCAAATTCAAAAAATCGAATACCCGAACTTACAAAACGGCTGGATCGAAATCCTCGCAACGAACGTCGTTTAACGAACAACAAAAATTAGCGGCTTTGCAGCTTAGCAGCTTAGAAGACGGTTTTCTAAGCCGCTAGGCCGCTACCAACTACCAGCTTCCTATGCAACCTTGGATTGAACAATACATGATTCCGATTCGTGCCTGTGCCGAATCGCTCGCACGGGCCGAAGCGTTCGGCACGGCTCAAGAGGCTTGGGAACATTGGCCGACCGAGCATCTCATCGACATCCTCAATCTCATTCGGATACATCCCGGCGGTCGTACGCGGCTCGCCGGGATCGCCGCGAGTCTCGTTCGCGAACAGCTCCCCGTTTTCGAGGCCGGATTCCCCGGCGATTCGCGGGCCCGGGAGATTTTGGACGCGATCGAACGCGACCTCGAATCCGCCGACAACGACAACGATGCAAACGAAGTCGATACAAGCGGCGACGGCGAGACGGACCGGCAACAACGGTTCGCTTTCGCGACGCGGCTCGCCCAGGAATCTTCCGCCGTCCGCGAAGGTTCCGCCGCCGCCTGTCTTGGCTGGGCCGTTCGAGCCGCGGCGCTCGCTCATGCCGCGACGACGACCAAAGCGGCTTACGATGCCCTGCTCGAAACGATGCAGCATTACGAGGCAACAAGACAACTCACCGCTTCTGAAACCGATGCCGTACCCCCGACCGTCGACCAGATCAAACAACATTATCGCGAGACGATTTTAACCATCGTGCCGCAAAACCCCTTTGAGCCAATTAGCGAACTTGCAACTTAGCGGCCGCGAGACGATTTTCCAATTCGCTTGACAGCCAAGTTGCCGTGCAACTACAAACCACTTTGATATATGACAACCTACTATTGGACCAACAACACGACCGCCTGGCGCGGCACCGACGGCGGCAAGGATTCGGACCCCGCCTTTATTGGTTGGTCGCGAACTTCCGGGGGCAACTCGGTCAATGCGTATCCGAGCGGATCGCAAGATATCGCCGTGTTCGATCTCGGCAGCGGGACGTGCGACCTCTCCTCTGCCGGAGTCGAGCTTGCCGCCGTGCGGATTATCGGCTGGATCGGCGGTTTTACGTTCGGTGCGACACTGTCCGCGTCCGATTGGGTGATCGAGTCCGATGCAAGTTACATCTCCGGGAGCAAGCGGGCACTTTGCACGGGCGTGTGTACGCTCGGCGGCGAGGCGAGCAGGTTGCCCGGCTGGTTGGATTTTGTGACGGGGACGACGCTCATCGTCCAAAAGAGCGGCGTCGGGCTCGGCGGCATACACGCCGCGACGATGATCGTGGTCGACGAGACGGTCGAGACGCTGACGTTGACGGCCGATTTGACGGCCAGGGATATCCGGATCGGCTCGGTCGAGGGTGCGGCGTTTCCGCTCGCAAGTATCGCGACCAACGGCTTCGAACTGACACTCATCGAAAGAACGCCCGAACCGCCGGCGGTTCCACAAGGTCGCATCGCGTACATCGAGGTATTCGATGTTCCCTATCCTCTTACGATTCATGTTCGCTGGACGCCGGTGCCGGAGGCGGCGGAGTATGTCGTCGAATTATCTCGCGACGCTCAAAGCGGCTGGTGGGGAGCGTTTCGCGGGCCGGGAGAACCTTACAAAACCTCGATTCGAGCGACAATTTCGTCCGGCTTGGAACACGCGACGACGTACTATGTCCGGATCAAGAGCGTCGCGGGCGATTTGGAATCCGATTGGTCGAACCTATTGTCGGTTACGACGATCCCCCGGGGACCGGGGAATCTCCGAGCGGTTTCCGTCGGATCGACCGCGATCAACTTGAATTGGGACAAGTGGGAAGAGACGATATTTCGTACCCATTATATGGTGTATTATTCGCGGTCGCCGGGAATGATCGGTGCGACATTGGCCTTTCGCGAGAACGATGTGTTGGGTTGCACGATTGCGAAATTGCTCCCTTCGACGGCGTATTATTTCGCGATGCGGGCTTATCGTCTTTCGAGTCCCGATTACGAAAGCGACTGGACGGAGGTGCTCGCGGTTACGACGCGGGCGACGCCGGTGTTGCCGGGTGTGCCGACCAATTTGACGGCGAAGAGCGTATCGAGCAAGGCGATCCTGCTCGGTTGGTCGACGGCGGCGAACGCGAGCAGGTACGTGTTGGAGCGATCGGGAAGCGACATGGGAGGTTGGAGCGAGGTTTATCGCGGGGCGGAATTGTCGTTCGAAGATGCCGCCTTGAGCCCGGAAACGACGTATTGGTATCGGGTCAAGGCGATCAACGACGACGGGGATTCGGCCTGGTCGAAACTCGCGAGCGCAACGACGCCCGAAAGGGAGCCGGAACCGTTGCCGCACGTCCTTTCCCTGGAAGAGCGGATTCAACGGTATTGGAAAACGACGTTCCCGCTCGAATCGCGAATCTCCGTCGAGCGGCTCTCGACCGGGCCGACGACGCGGACCGAACGGCCGTTTCTCAATTTGATCCGGGGCGAATCGAAGATCGTCTTGGCGAGTAATTTTTGCGATCCGCCGTGCGAGATCGCGTTTCGTTTGGAACTGCATCACGATTCGTTGGAGACGGGAACCGATTTGGCCGAACTCATTCGCACGCAATTGGATCGAACGCGGTTGAGCATCGAGGACGAACCGGCGACGTTGCTGCTTTTGACGCAATCGAAATACCGTTGCGAATCGGAAAACCATTGGGTCTTCGTCCTCGAATTCCGGGCGCTGACGTCCGGTTGTTGCTGATATGAAAATACCGGAAATTTGTAATACTTTGGCCGAATGGTGTTTTTCGTCATTTCGACCGAAGCAACGCGCAGGGAGAAATCTCACCCTCGCGAGCGGGATAAATTTCGGCTCATTCGGCGAGGGTGAGATTTCTCGCTCCGCTCGAAATGACAGCCGCTTGGCCTGCTTCAACGCACCAATAGCTGAAACATTACTGTAATCGAACCTCTTTTTCTCTTGAAAACATCATGTCTTACCAGGAAATCGGCGGCTCGCCGAAAGAGCAATACGAATGGGAAACGTTCAAGGCCCAACGGGAATTCCTCGTCCCCTGGGAAGAGCGGGAGGAGTTCGCCCGGACGGTGATCGGGACCGCCGCAGTCCCCGCCCAATCCAACGGTCTGACCTATCCGGGCCGGGACAAGACGGTCGCCGTCCGGCTGAAAATGGAACCGCTCGATCCGGGCGCGATCGGCATCGGCCCGCTCGAAGATTTGCAAACGGAATTGCCGCGTTACGAAGGATCGTTTTTGAAGGCGACCGTCTATTACGAAACGGTCGAGGAAGAGAGCCGGAGCGATTTGCCGGACGTGCCCGCCGGAAGCTGGATCACGTATCGAATGACGATCGGCTCAATCGAGGAAACATTGGGGCTGTCCGATTGGAAATGGGGTGACGATCCGGCTTTGCCCGTCGCCGCCGATTTGACCGGGATCAAACGGATTCCGATCACGGAACACATTCTCACTTGGAAGCAGGTCGTGTCCCCTCCCTGGTCCGCGATCTCGCGGATGCAAGGGAAGCTCAACGCGGCGACGTTTATCGGTTGCGATCCGGGAACGCTGCTATTCGACGGAGCCGAAGGTTACAAGTTGTATTATCACGGAGATTCGGTCGACGACACGCCGTCCCCCTACACTTGGGAAATCCGATACGTTTTCCGCGAAAAGGCGATCAAGTCGGACGGCCGCGTGTTCGGTTGGAACCACTTTTTCCGCGAGCAACCTTCGGGCTGGGTCCCGCTTCTCAAAGACGGTGAGCCGATGTACGACAGCGGAAATTTCAACGAACTGTTCGAACCGGAAGCTTGACGGAAAAAAGAGCCGGGGACGAAGCGCAGCGAAGTCTCCGGACGGTGTTTCGAAATAATATTTTCTTACACCGCCGGCTCATGCCCGCGACTCCAGCCGTCGAGTCGTTCGCGATAAAACCGCTCGAAGGTGCCGTGCTCGATCGCTTTTCGCGCCCGGGCGACCAGCCGTTGGTAATACGTCAAATTGTGAATCGCCAAAAGCATGGGCCCGAGCATCTCTTTCGCGAGGAACAGGTGCCGCAAATAACCCCGGCTCCGCTTGCAGCCGGGGCAAGGGCAATCGTCCTCAAGCGGTCGGGAGTCCCGTTCGTATTTCGCGTTACGGATTCGGATCGGGCCGTGATCGCTGAAGCCCATCGCATTGCGGCCGTTGCGGGTCGGCATCACGCAATCGAACAGGTCGATCCCCCGCAAAATGCCGTTCAAAATGTCTTCCGGCTTGCCGACCCCCATCAAATAACGCGGCTTCTCCGCCGGCAAATGCGGGACCGTCGCCTCGATCATTTCGTACATCTGTTCCGGCGGTTCCCCGACGGAGAGCCCGCCGATCGCGTACCCGGGAAAATCAAGCGCGGTCAGTTCCTCGGCACAGATGCGCCGCAAATCCGGTTCCAACCCGCCCTGCACGATCGCGAACAGCGCCTGTTTCGGGTTGCGGGCCGCGTCTTGACAACGCTTCGCCCAGCGGATCGAACGGTACATCGCCTCTTCGATCCGGCCGCGTTCGCAAGGGAGCCCGACGACGTGATCCAACACCATCGCGATGTCGCTGCCGAGTTTTTCCTGGATCGCGATCGACCGTTCCGGCGTCAGATCGACGATCCGGCCGTCGATGTGCGAGCGAAAGACCGCCCCGCGTTCGTCGATCTTGGCCATTTTCGCGAGCGAGAAAATCTGGAACCCGCCGCTGTCGGTCAAAATCGGCCCTTCCCAGCCGGAAAAGGCGTGCAGCCCGCCGAGGGCGGCGACGGTTTCCTCGCCCGGCCGGAGCGAAAGATGGTAGGTGTTCCCGAGAATCATCTCCGCTCCGCTCGCCCGTAGCGTTTCGATCTCGACCCCTTTGACCGTGCCGAGGGTGCCGACCGGCATAAACGCCGGCGTCTGGACCGTTCCGCGCGGCGTCGAAAACACGCCCCGCCGGGCCGAAGAAGCGTCCGAGCAACGCAGCAGGTCAAATGTGAAAAGTGATGTCATTACGGAGTTCCAGATAAAAAATGAACAAGATTCCGTCATCCCCGCGCAGGCGGGGATCCAGAGATTACGGTTTCCCTCTGGACCCCCGCCT